>JBQCIQ010000117.1:0-3674 GCA_051953595.1 Conexibacter sp.
TCGGTGCGGGCCACGATCGTCGCGACCCGATCGAGCGGCGCCTGGATCAGCACGCTGAGGCGCAGCGGGACGTGCAGCAGGCGGTCCCCGGCGGCCACCCGCGCACGACCGGCATCGCGCCCCGAGGCCGCGCCCGCCAGCAGCTCCTGCACGTCGTCCTCGCCGATCATCCCGGTCAACCCGTCGCTGCACAGCAGCAGCACGTCGCCGGCGTGCACGCGGTGGGTGTGGAGGTCGATGTCGATGTCGGGTTCGGGGCCGAGCGCACGCGTGATGATCGAGCGCTGCGGATGCTCGGCCGCCTCGGCCTCGGTCAGCTCGCCACGCCGCACCAGCTCCTCGACGAGCGTGTGGTCGCGCGTGAGCCGCGTCAGCTCCCCGTCGCGCAGCAGGTAGGCGCGGCTGTCGCCGACGTGCGCGAGCGTCAGCTCGTCGCCGTCGAGGTAGGCGGCCGTCAGCGTCGTGCCCATGCCGTTGAGCGCGCGGTCGCCCTGCGAGATCTCGTGGATGCGCCGATTCGCCGCCCGCACGCGCTCCTCCAGGCGCTCCTCGGAGGAGCCGTCGTCCGGCAGCCCGGCGGCGAACGTCTCGGCCGCGAGCCGCGAGGCGACCTCGCCCGCCTGAGCCCCGCCCATTCCGTCGGCGACGACGAACAGCGGCGCGCGCACGAAGAAGCTGTCCTCGTTCGCCCTGCGCTGGCGGCCGGTGTCGGACTTCTCGAAGTGCTCGGCGACGCGCAGCATCAGTCCGCCAGGTAGGTCAGCTCGCTGTCGCCGATGCGGATGCGGTCGCCGTGATGCAGCGGCTGCGGTCCGTCGAGCGGCTGCTCGTTGAGGTACGTGCCGTTCGTCGAGCCGAGGTCTTCCAGCACCAGCACCGGCCCCTGCCGTTCGATGCGCGCGTGTCGGGTGGACGCGAACGGATCCTCCAAGCGGATCTCGACGTCGCCGCGACCGAGCGTCGCGCCGTGCTCCAGCGAGTAGGCGATCCCGTCCGGATGCCCGGCCGCGTGCTCGACCACGAGCCGCGGCTCGCCGTCGGAGCCCGCCCCGAGCACGACGGCCTCGTCGGCGCGGTGCAGCCCGGTCGCGTCGGGGTCGGCGACGACGACCGGGGCCGCCGACAGCGGCGCGTCGCCCGAGCGGCGCAGATCCTTCCACGCGCTGCGCACGACCCACAGCAGGAACAGGTAGAGCACCGCCAGGAAGGCGAGCTTCAACGCGACGGAGGCCGGATCGAGCGTCGTCATCGGTGGACCGCGTCCCTCACTCCAGCTCGAACGTCAGCACGGTCGTGCCGAGCTCGATGCGGTCGCCCGGCCGCAGCGCGTGCGCATGCTCGATGCGCGCACCGTTGACCGCGACGCCGTTCGTCGAGCCGAGGTCGGCGACGAACCAGCCGCCGCCGCGGGGACGCACCTCCGCGTGCTGACGCGAGACGTTCGCGTCGTCGAGGACGACGTCGCACGAGCGCGAGCGGCCGATCGTCGCGCCGCTCGCGCCGACGACGAGCCGCTTGCCGTTCGCCACCAGCAGCGCGCGCGCCGCTCGCGCCCGAGCCCGCTGCTCCAACGGCTCCTGCAGCCGCTCGGCGGCGCTGTAGATCATCGTGTGGCCGGCGTCGCCCTCGCTGCCTTCGGCACCGGGCTCCGGCGCCGGATCGGCGCTCGGCTCGACCAGCCGCGCCTGGATGCCGAACTCGCCGAGCCGCAGCCGCTCGTCGGTGCGGAAGTCGATCGACGGCCTGCTCATCAGCGAGAAGCGCTCGCGGCGCGCGTGCTCCAGCAGGTAGCCCGCCAGCTCGTCGCGCAGCTCGCGCTCGAAGCCGGCGAAGCGCTCGCGATCCTCCGATGAGAGGTAGACCGCGTACTCGTTCGGCACGTACACGCGCGAGACCGAGTGCGACTGATGCTCCTCCATCTCGCGCGCGAGCTTGCGCGCGATCTCGACCGGCCGCACCTCCGAGCGGAAGGCACGGCTGAACGTCCCCTCGACGAGGCCCGCGATCTTGCTCTCGAGGCTGCGGAGGACGGTCATACGGTGAGCGGGGAAGCCGCCTGCGGCTCATGCTACGGAAGCACCGGCGGATCCGATGCCCGCGAATAGCGGACCGCATGCTCGCGCGCGCCGCGGATCGCCTGCGCGGCCACGGCGATCAGCACGCTGGCGGCGGCCCCCAACGCGACGCCGCGGGGGTCCGGCTGCGGCACCGCGCCCGGCCCGAGCGCGTGCCCGATCATGCCGGCGCCGGCGGCCAGGGCGGCCGCCCACAGCGTGGCGGCGACGAGGTCGAGCGCGGCTGAGCGTCCGCGCACGAGCCACGGGAGGATCGCCGCGCCGAGCGCCCACAGGCCCGCGCAGGCGAGCACGCCGGAGGCGAACAGCGGCCGCAGCACGTGGCGGACCGCGTCGGACAGGGAGCCCTCCCAAGCGCTGCCGTGCGCGGAGCCGAGCGGGCGCCCGTACCACAGCGTCCTGCCGGCGATCGGCTCGGCGAGCACGACGAGCCAGAGGCCGAGCGCGCCGAGCGCGGCGCGGCGCCACAGCGTGCGCGCCTGCCCCGCGAGCGCGGGATACGCGCCGGCGAGCAGCGCGACGCCCAGCAGCGGCGCCGCGAACGGGACTGACCACGCGCGCCCGCGCAGCGGCAGCAGCAGCGGCGGGGCGGCGACCGCGCAGGCGAGGACCAGCGCCAGCCCGGCGCCACCGCCCGTGATCGCGTCGCCGCCGACCCAGCCGAGCAGGACCGCGGCCGCCGCGATCCAGCCGATCCGCGGCAGCAGTCCGACGACCGCCGCAACGAGCGCACCGGCGAGCAGCGGCCTGACAGGCGGCGGTCCGTCGCCAAGCGTCTGCCGCGCGAGCGGGCCGAGGCCGCCGGGCGCGCGCCCCGGCCGGGCGGGGCCCGCGGGCGGCGGCGGCCCCAGCCCGGAGGGCGGCTGCGGCGGCGGCCACGGCTCGCCCTCCTCCAGCGCGCGCAGCTCCCGCGCCACGTCGGCCAGCTCCCGCTCGCGGTTGCGCCGCGGTCGCAGGGCGGCGAGCTGCGTCACCGCCGTCGCGGCGCGCTCGATCGTCGGCGTCGCGATCGTGCCGGGCTCGTCGTCCAGCTCCGGCAGGGCTCTTCTGAGGCCGCGGCTCAACTGCGCGAGCGTGCCGCGCTCGCCCGGGCGCGGCAGCAGCGCGCGGTCGATCGCGTCGCACAGCACCGGCGGCAGGTCGCGCCGCTGGCGGCGCAGCGACGGCAGCGTCGCGCCGAGCTTGCGGGCGGTCGCCACCGCACTGCCCGCGCGGACGGGATTCACGCCGCTGAACGCCTCGTAGAGCACGAGCGCGGCCGCGTAGAGGTCGGCGGGCGCGGCGGCCTCGCGTCCCTCGGCCTGCTCGGGCGCCATGTACGCGAGCGTGCCGACGACGTCGCCGGTGCGCGTGAGCACGTCGGTGCCCTCGGCGGCGCCCACCACGCGCGCGACGCCGAAGTCCGTCAGCTTCGCCGCCGGGATGCCAGTCCCGCCCCCCGCCCCCAACACCGTCGGCGCATCGGGCACCAGCACGTTCGACGGCTTCACGTCGCCGTGCCCGAAGCCCGGCGCGTTCTCGTGCGCGATGACGGCGCACCCCGCGATCCCGATCTCCGCCACGTCGCGGTCGCTCAGCGCGCCCTCGTGCAGCAGCTCG
>JBQCIQ010000118.1:0-6581 GCA_051953595.1 Conexibacter sp.
GACGCCGACGTGCTTCGCGGCGCAGCTCGTCGGCGTCGTCATGAAGCCGGGCTTGTCGATGCTGAGGCGCACCGCGCGCAGGTTCAGCGGCACGCCCGCGACGATCGCGGGGAGCGGATCCGAGACGACGCGCAACGCGGCCGTGCGCGGATCGATGTGGATCGCCGCGCGCACCACCACCGTGCCGAGGTCGAACGGCCCCGCGAGCGCACGCACGACGACCGCCAAGCCGAAGGGAGCCCCCGCATACGGGCCCGTGAGGAAGACCCTGCCGTCCCTGACGAAGAACGGCTCGGGACCCGCGCCGACGCCGACGGTCGCGGTGCCGATCTGCGAGCTGCGTGGACACGTGCCCGCAGCCGCGGCCGCGTTCGTGCACTGCTCCGCGGCCTTGAGACGGCCGAGCACGCCCGTCGGCGTCCTCACCGTGAGCGAGCGCAGCAGCTGATCGCGGTCGTCGCGGCTCAGCGACAGGTTGAAGGGCGAACTCGTCCCGGCGACCGGGTTCTCCGAGCCGGCCCGCAGCCGCGGCGTGAACGTCTCCGCCGGGCACGGGCCGCCCCTGCCGTCGCCGCTCAGCGCGACGTCGACGTGCGTGCCCACCACCGCCCCGCCCCACGAGGTGAGCTCCACGTCCGTCGGGTGGGCGCCGCAGCTGCGCGGCGTGATCAACGGCGCGCGGGGACCCGTCTTGAAGTGCAGGTGCATCGCGTCGAACGGCAGCTGCGGCAGGTCGCCAAAGACCGCCGTGAGCTGACCGGTCGCGGGGTTCGCGACGATCGACCCCGGCAGCTTGATGTCGATGCCGTCGTCGTCGGAGCGGATCTCCAGCGCGATGCGGAACAGGTTGCCCGACGCCGGGTCGTCGGAGGCCTGCGAGCGCAGGAAGATCGCGCCGCCGACGTCATGGTCGAGCAGCGGCGTGCTCAGCGCGACGGTGCCGATCTTGGACGCGTCCGGACAGGTCGACGGGCCTTCGAGCCCGCGCCGCAGCTCGGCGTCGCCGCACGCCGCGAGGCCGTTGGCGGAGGACGGGTTGATCGTCATGCCCTCGGGCAGCGTGACGGTCGCCGCTCTCAGATCCGCCTCGGCGAGCGCGGTGGGACTGAGCGGCTGCGGCAGCGACAGGTCCACGTCGAGCCCGGTCGGCGCATACGGGACCGCGCTGCTCGGGACGAGCGTGAACGACGGCTCGAACGGGTCGAGGTCGCAGCCCGTGATCGCAGGGGTGGCGGTGCTGGCGTGCACGAACACGTCGGGGTGGACGTAGCTGTTCATGTCCACGCTCCACTCCAGGGCGTCCGGAGGACACGAGGTCGGCAGCCGCAGGAACGCCGTTCTTGGAGCGGTTGAGGGACAGACGTTGCCGTTGTTGCCGGCGTAGCCGTCGAGACAGAAGTGCCGGAGGTAGTCGTGCGTGCTTTCGGCCGGCACTCCCCAGAACGTCACATTCACCGACGGGAGCGGCACGGACGTGGAGGCATCGTGCGCGACGATGTCGATGCCGTTGTCGGAGGGACGGAGCTTCGCCACGAGGACGACCGTCGCAGACTGATACTCGAACCCGAACGCTGCCGGCGTCCCACGTGGCGGCACCAGGTTGTACAGCGGCACCTGATCGCCGGCCAGGATCGTGACGATTCCGACCTGGCTTTCCTGGGGGCACTGCGGGATCTCTCCGTGCCCGAAGGTCGAGATGTCGGAGAACTGCTGCTCCGTACAGCGGGGGACGGCCGTCGGAATTCCGACGACTCCCGGGGGCACGTGCACGACCACGTCCTTGAACTGCTCAACCGCTGCCGTGACCGGAAAGACCGCCAGCACACCGGCCATCGTGGGGACGCCGAGGGTGGTGGTGAGCTCCGCGGGATGGCCGCCGGCCTGCTGATCCGGAGCGCCCGCGGCGTCGCTTGCGCGGACCTGGAACGTTCTGACGGCGAACGGCTGCGGTGGTGCGACGAGGATCGTCTGCTGACTTGTCACCGTGCCGACGGTCCCACCGTCGGACGCTTCCACCGAGTTCACCAGCGTCCCGGATACGCCAGGGTCTACCGGGGACATGAAGGTGAAGCGGACCTGCCCGCCGGGCTGCACGCCGTCCGCGTTCAATCTGCATGTGGTCGTCTGGCCCACGATGTCGCATGTACCGGCATCCGGAAACTGCGGCGCGAAGTCCGCCGTCGTGGCCAGGACCCCGTCGGGGAAGGTGTCTGTCAAGGTGACCTGGCCGCTGAGCGGCTGATCTCCGACGTTCGTCACCACCGCCTGGATTTGGATCGGGTCTCCGGGAGCGAGCGTGTCCGGCGCGGTGACTCTGAGCTGCAACGCCGGGCCGGCCGCCTGCGCCGGAAGCGTCTCTGCGAGCGTCAGGATCGACACGGCCAGGATGGCCGTCGCGACACCTCGTGCCAGCGCCCGGATCTGCACGGCTAGCGCCTCGCCCGCGCTGGCTCGGCGTGAAGCACGATCGCTATCCGGCGGCGCAGCACGGGGCCGCCGGCCAGCTGGAGCTTCAACGTGACGGTCGTCCGGAAGCGTCCGACGCGCCGCAGCGTCGCCCGCGCACGCGGCGTGAGCTTCGCGAGGACTCTGTATGCGCCCGCATGCGGCAGGGCTCGCGATCCGCCCTCAAGACCGCGTCCGCTCCACGCCAGCCTTCCTTTTCCGGACACTCGTGCGCTGATCACCACGGCTGCTCGCCTTCCGTGGAGGTGCCGGACGGTCGCGCGCAGCCGCGCGGAGGTCGCGCCACGGGACCCGGACCCGGCGAAGGTCGCGGTACCGATCGAGAGGTCCCCAGGCGGCGCGGGGGCGGCTCCCTGGCACTCGTCCCCGGTGCATGGCGAGGGCTGCGGCGCCGGAGCGGGAAATCCACCGCCGATGCGCGCGTCGTAGAGGTCGACAAGCCCGTCGCGGTCAGCGGGCACAAGCCGGTCCCGCGTCACGACGAAGACGTCGCGCCCGTCCGCGCTCGCGTCCGCGAACCATGCGCCGCTGTCTCCGCTTCCGGGCGAGATCAGCGAGAGCTGCCTGGTCTGCGTGTCGTACTGATACACGTCGGCCGCTCCGTTGCTGTCGCCGTGCACCAGCGCGTCTTCGGTCGAGAAGAACACCCGCCGTCCATCGGCGGTGAGGTAGCCGGGGCGTTGCCCCTGCAGCGCGATCGAGGCGGTCGCTCTCGTCGCGAACGGCTGCACGGTCGCGTCCGCCGTACTGCCGCCGTCGCGGCACGAGACGCAGGCGAGGTGACCAGCGTCAGCGTCAAAGACGTACATCTCGACATGGCCGTTGCTGACCTCGCCGGTCAGCGCATGCTGACCGTCGTTGCCCTGGGTCGACGACGACAGGAACGCGAGAAAGCGGCCGTCCTCAGAGACGCGCGAAGCTCCCGGCGCATAATCCGTCGCGCCGAGCCGTGTTCCGAGGGCGAACCCGAACGAGCGGCGGACACCTTCGGCGACGAGTGTCGTCCTTCCGTGGTCCCACAGCCACAAGTCGTTCGCGGCGTCCTGGTAGTAGATCCGGCTCGCGTCGTCGCTGGCCCCGACCACAGCGGTCCCGTCTTCGTTCCCGACGACGCTTCCGGAGCTCGAGATGAGCGTCAGGTTGGAGTCCGCCGTGGGGTCGCCGGAGTCGGTGTACAGATAGAGGTCGGGTCCGCTGTTGGGATCGCCGGCGAGGAGCTGGGAGCTCGAGGTGAAGAGCACGTGTCTTCCATCGGGGCTCATCCACTGCAGGAAGACGTCGGCCGCAGGGTCGGGCGCTCCGGGGTTCTCGGACTGGGACACCAAAGCCGTCCGGTCTCCGTCGATGCGGACGTACAGCTGCGGGCTCGAGAAGGGCGGACTCACGAACGCGACTCGCGATCCATCAGCGGACACCGCCGCGCGGTACGCCTGCGGCTGGACGTCGGACCCCTCGGCCGGAATCGTGCCGTCGGGCAGAATGCCGGCGAGGCTCAGCGTGCCTCCATCCCAGATGTAGACGCTCGGAACGCCGACCGGCGCCTCGGGCACGAGGCGCGATGCGCTGACGAGCGAGAGGTGACGCGCATCGCTGGAGGCACCCCAAGGAGCCATGCTCAGGAAGTCGAAGCCCAGCGGATCGGCACGCGAGACGGTGATCGGCCGGATGTCGCCCGTCGACGTGCTCTCCTCGTACACGTTCTCGGTGCCGGGCGCATCGCCCTCGACGCCGGGCAGGTCGTACGCCCAGACGACGGCAGTCTCCAGGTCGTCGGAGAACAGCGGGATCTCGGTGTTGAGGATCAGCGGGGTTGCAGCCGGCGTAGGAGTCGGCGTGATCGCACGGGTGACCCAGCCGTCGCCGGTCCGCCGTGCGACATATTGCGTCTGTCCGGCGAAGCCGGACCCGCGCGCGTCGCCGAACAAGGTGCGGGACGCATACGCGACGGCCGCTCCCGTGCGCGCCGCAACGATCGTCTGCCCGTCCCCAATCACGTCGCCCCCGTTCTTGTCGGTGGGCGAGACCATCTCGAAGCCACGGGCTTCCGGGGGCGCTGCCGCCTGCGTCGCTGGCGCCTCCCATCCGAGGCATGCCAATGCGCCCAGCGACAGAACAGCACACCAGCATGCGGTGTGGTGTCGGCGTGCGCAACGGACCGAACCTCTCCTCATGGCCTGCGACGACCGTAGAAGCCAATAGCACCTTCTACAAGCGCAATGTTTTTCTTCAGACCGGTATGGCGATACTCTGACAACCTGATCTTGCGGCCTGCCGCGGGTTCTGGTTCTACTGATTGAGCAGCTCCTACCGGGGGGACAGGATGCGCCACCTGGGGAGGCACTGCCGGCGCAGAATGAATTCGGTCATCTGCTGAAAGGGGGTCCTGGCAGCCATTCATCCCCCCTGCCTTTGCAGGATTGGATCTACGTACTTCAAGGAGCGACTATGCAACGGCACACTCGTACCTTGCTCGCGCTGATCTGTGCGAGCGCCGTCATGGCCGGATTGGCCGGCACCGCTTCAGCGAGGAATCTGTCGATCAACAGATCGAACATAACCGCGGTCTGGAGGGAAATGACGTTTACGGCATCTGGCCTCAGCATCAGATGTCCGGTCACGCTCTCCGGCAGCATCCATAGCAGCACCATCGCCAAGGTCGCCGGCAGCCTAATCGGCTACATCAACAGCGCGACCGTGGGGACCGCATCCTGCTCGGGCGGCAGTGCGAGGGCGAACACCGAAACGCTTCCCTGGCACGTTCGCTATAGATCCTTCTCTGGCACGCTACCGAACATAACGAGCATAAACACCGATATCGTGGGGGCGACGTTCGAAATAACGACGGTTTGCGGGACCGCGCGCTACAGCGGCACCGCAGGCGGCGCCTTCAACCGCGAAGCGAGAGGCGGAGTGACGAGCGTCAGCGCCTCCGGCACGGTGTCGCGAGTCGGCGGCAGCAGCTTCTGCCCGGCCAGTGGAACCCTCTCGGGCTCCTCCGGCTCGATCGGCGCCACCGTCACCCTAATATAGATCTCCACCCGTAAGTGGATGAATCGAGAGGCGGCTCCCCGGGCCGCCTCTCGTACGTTCGCCACTGGCCGCGTTCAGCGCGGGTCGAGCCGGTAGACCGGCCCGTTGAGTGAGACGACGTAGACGCGGCCGCGCTGGTCCTCGCCGAACGACGACAGCGCGCCGACGTGGAAGCCGAGCCGGCGCGGGCGCGACGCGCCGTCTTGGCGCAGCTTCGCGGTGAAGAGGTTGCCGGCGCAGAAGTCGCCGTAGACGTAGCGGCCGCTCAGGCGCGGCAGGCGCGGGTCGCGGATCACGTAGCCGCCGGTGACCGAGCAGTTGCCGCCGTCGTGCGTGTACTCCAGCACCGGCTTGACGTCGCCGCTGACGTGCAGCGACGGGTCCTCGCGCCGGGTCCCCTCCCACGCGCGCCAGCCGAAGTTCACGCCGCGCGCGTTGCCGCGCGTGCGGAAGTCGACCTCCTCGACGTGGTCCTGCCCTACGTCGCCGATCGCGATGTCGCCGGTGCGGCGGTCGAACGAGAAGCGCCACGGGTTGCGCAGGCCGTAGGCGTAGATCTCCGCCTTCGCGCCGCGGCGGCCGACGAACGGATTGTCGCGCGGGATCCCGTACGGCCTGCCGCCAGAGGGGCGCGGGTCGATCCGCAGGATCTTGCCGAGCAGCGTGCCGAGGCTCTGGCCGTTGCCGATCGGCCCGTGCTGGTCGTCGCCCCCGCCGCCGTCGCCGAGGCCGACGTAGAGGTAGCCGTCCGGTCCGAACGCGAGCTGGCCGCCGTTGTGGTTGGGCTCCGGCTGGTCCTGGGCCAGGATCAGCCGCGCGCTGCGCGGGTCCGCCCGGTCCGGGTTCGAGCGGCTGCGGCGGTACTCGACGATGCGCGTGTCGCCGTTGCTGGTGCGGTCCGTGTAGTTGACAAAGAAGCGGCCGGACCTCGCGTAGTCCGGGGCGAAGGCGAGCCCCAGCAGCCCCTGCTCGCCGCCGCTGACGACCTTCGCGGTCAGGTCGAGGAACGGCGTGCGCAGCGTACGCCCGTCGCGCACGACCATGATCCTGCCGGCCTGCTGCACGACGAACAGCCGCCGGCGGTC
>JBQCIQ010000119.1:0-7565 GCA_051953595.1 Conexibacter sp.
TGAAGCGGGCGCTGAACGAGCCGAGCGACGTACACCCGACCTCGATGCAGACCTCGGTGACCGACAGGTCACCGCGGCGCAGCAGCGCCTTCGCGCGCTCGATGCGACGCGTCATCAGGTACGCGTAGGGCGTCTCGCCATACGCAGCACGGAACTGCCGCGAGAAGTGCGCGGTCGACATCAGCGCAGCGCGCGCGAGCGCCGGGACGGTCAACGGCTGCGCGTACTCGCGATCCATCCGATCGCGCGCCCGGCGCAGCAGGCGCAGCTCCTCGATGTCGGCCGGCGTGCGCCCCCTAGCCACTTCCAATTTATACCGCAGAGCAGGCCCTCATGAGGTCTTCGCGTGTGCCCCATAATCGCCGGCCGCAAGCGAGCAAGGGAGCGACATGACGGGCACGGAAGAGCATGCGGTGATGGTCGTCGGAGCCGGTCCGACGGGGATGATGCTGGCGGCCGAGCTGGCGCTGGCGGGTGTCGAGGCGGTCGTCGTCGAGCGGCGTGAGGAGCCGCTGGCGGCGGTGCGCGCAGGCGGCCTGCACGCGCGCACGATCGAGGTGCTCGATCAGCGCGGGATCGGCGAGCGGTTCGTCGCGCAGGGGCAGACCGCCCAGGTCATCAGCTTTGCGGCGCCGCTCGACATCGGCGACTTTCCCACCCGCCGCCCGTACGGGCTGGGGCTGTGGCAGAACCGCATCGAGCAGATCCTCGCTGAGTGGGCGGCCGAGCTGGGCGTGACGGTCCGGCGCGGGCAGGAGCTGACCGGCTTCGCGCAGGACGCCGGCGGCGTCGACGTCGCACTGGCGGACGGGTCCTCGCTGCGGGCGGGCTGGCTCGTCGGCTGCGACGGCGGTCGCAGCGTCGTGCGCAAGGCGGCCGGCATTGCGTTCCCGGGCTGGGACGCGTCGGCCAGCTCGCTCGTGGCCGAGGCCGAGATCCGCGACGAGTCCGAGGTCGGCAGGCTGCGCAGAGACGAGAAGGGCGTCAGCGGCATCGGTCGGCTCGACGACGGGCGCGTGCGGATCGTCGTGCGCGAGGGGACGCTCGTGCGCAACGGCGCCGGCGAGCCGACCCCCGCCGACCTCAGCGCCGCGATGGTCGCCGTCTGGGGGACCGACTTCGGCCTGCACCACACGCGCTGGATCTCGCGCTTCACCGACGCCACGCGGCAGGCGGCCTCCTACCGCGAGGGACGCGTGCTGCTCGCCGGCGACGCGGCGCACGTGCACACGCCCGCAGGCGGGCAGGGCCTCAACACGGGCATGCAGGACGCGGTCAATCTCGGCTGGAAGCTCGCCCAGGTGGTGAAGGGCATCTCGCCGGACACGCTGTTCGACAGCTACCACGCCGAGCGCCACCCGGTGGCCGCGCGCGTGCTGCAGAAGACGATGGCGCTGACCGCGCTGATGCGCGGCGACGCGCGCGACGAGGCGCTGCGCGAGACGATCGCCGAGCTGATGCGGTTCGAGCAGCCGCGCAAGGCGATCGCCGGAATGCTGTCGGGCCTGGACATCCATTACGACCTCGGCGAGGGGCATCCGCTGCTCGGCCGGCGGATGCCCGATCTCGACCTCATCACCCGCTACGGGCCGCTGCGCGTGTTCGACCTGCTGCACGAGGCGCGGCCGGCGCTGCTGAACCTCGGCGCGCCGGGCGCCGTCGACGCCGGCGCGTGGGCCGATCGCGTGCCGCTGCTCGACGCCACCTGCCACGGGCCGTGGGAGCTGCCGGTGCTCGGCGCCGTCACGCCGCCCACGGCCGTCCTGATCCGCCCCGACGGCCACGTCGCCTGGGTCGGCGACGGCGATCCAGGCCACCCCGGCCTGACCGAAGCGCTGACCACGTGGTTCGGGCCGCGCTGAGCCCGCTTGAGCAGGAGACCACCCCCGATGTAGGGTGTCGCAAGTCCTGCGAACGCAGGCGTGCAGATGCGGATGGACGCGACCGTCGGATGGGCGGTCGCGCGGAAGGGGAGAGCGTGGCTGCGACGGCGAGCGCAAAGTGGGGTGTGCTGGCGTTCCTGCGCTGGCAGCCGGTCTACGGCTACATGCTCGCGCAGCAGTTCGCGTCGGTCTTCCCCGCCTGGGACGTCTCGCCGCAGGCGCTCTACGACGCGCTCTCGCGCCTGGAGCGCAAGGGCCTGATCGAGCCCGTCCCCGAGGAAGCCCGTCGCATCAGCTCGCGCTGCGAGCGGACCCCGTACCGGCTCACGGAGAAGGGCGAACGCGAGCTGGACTGGTTCCTCGCCCGCCTCGACCTGCTCGAAGTCCCGCGCGAGTACTTCGTCCTCGCCGTGCGCATCGCCTCGTGGAACGGCTCGAACGCCGTCCTCGACCTGCTCGACCAGCTCGAGCACCGCGTCGTCGAACGGCTCGACGCGCTGCGGCCGCCGCGCCGCCCGCGGCGTCTCCACGAGCTCGGCGACTGGCTGTTCGTCAAGGACCAGCAGCACCATCTGCAGAGCCGCCTGAGCTGGATCCAGGACGCGCGCGAGGCAGCGCTCGACCTGGCCGCGGCGGAAAGCTCGGAATGACGACGCTGCTGCTGGACGCAGTCGCCAAGCGCTTTCACCACGGCGCGACGAACCGGCTTGCGCTCGACGGCGTCTCGCTGGAGGTCGATGCCGGCGAGGTCGTAGGTGTGTGGGGGAGGCGACGTTCCGGACGCACGACGCTGCTGCGCGTCGCCGCCGGGGTCGAGCAGCCGGACAGCGGCGCGGTGCGCGTCGACGGCGTCGACCTGTGGCATGGCGATCGCGCGCGGCGGCGTGCCGTCCGGCAGCGGATCGCCGTCTGGTACCCGCTGTTCCTGCGCGACCACGGTCGTCGCCTGTACCGCCAGGTCGCGATCCCGAGCCGCCGCGGCCGCGGCTCGACGCAGCGGGCGTGGGCCGACGCGCACGACGCGCTCGAGCGCGTCGGCATCGGCGACTGCGCCCGCGCGCCGATCGGCGAGCTCGACCAGCGCGAGACGGCGCGGGCGGCGCTCGCACGCGCGCTGCTGATGCGCCCGCGGCTGCTCGTGCTCGACGAGCCGATGGCCGGGCTCGACGCGCTGGAGGGCGAGCGGCTGATGGAGCTGGCGATCGAGATCGCGCGCGCGGATCGCATCGCCGTGCTCGTGAGCGCATCCGAGGTCGGTCAGCTCGCCGGCGTCGACCGGCACCTCGCGATCGCCGGCGGCACGCTGCGCGGCGCGACGGCCCCGACGCCCGGCGAGGTGATCGAGCTGCGCCGAAGCGAGTCCGCCGGATGACCGGGCTCGAGCTCCGCGACGTCGTCAAGCACTACGACGCGGGAGAGCTCGTTCGCGCGGTCGACGGCGTCTCGCTGCAGGTGGCGAGCGGCGAGGTGGTCGCGCTCTGCGGACCGAGCGGTTCGGGCAAGTCGACGCTGCTGCGGATCGCGGCCGGCATCGAGCTGCCGGACGGCGGCGCGGTGCTGTTGGACGGCCGCGACCTCGCCGGCCTCTCCGCGCACGAGCGGACGCTGCTGCTGCGCCGCGAGATCGGCCTGATCCCGCAGCGCGACAGCCTCGTCGACGGCTATCGCGCGCTCGCGAACGCCGCGGTGCGGCTGCGCGCCGCCGGGATGCCGCGCGCGGAGGCGCACGAGCTTGCGACGGGGTGGCTGAAACGGCTCGGGCTGGCCGCCCGCGCGGCGCACTACCCGAGCCAGCTGTCCGGCGGCGAGCGCCAGCGGATCGCGATCGCGCGGGCGCTCGCGACGGAGCCGCGGCTGATCCTCGCCGACGAGCCCACCAGCCACCTCGACCGCAGACGCAGCGAAGCGATCGTGCGCCTGCTCGCCGACAGCGCGCACGAGCACGGCGCGGCGGTCGTGATCGTCACCCACGACGAGCGCGTCGAGGCGCACGTCGACCGCGTCGAGCGTCTGGAGGACGGCCGGCTGCTGCCCGCGGAGCTGCCGAGCGTCCCCGCCCCCGCGGAGCCTGCGCGATGACGCTGCGCGGGCTCGTCGACCACTACGGCGAGCGGGTGCGCGCGCACCCCGTGCAGGAGCTGCTCGCCGGCGTCGGCGTGGCGATCGGCGTGGCGCTCGCGCTGGCGGTGCTCGTCGCGAACAGCAGCATCGCGAGCAACGCGCGCGCGCTCGTGCACGGCATCGCCGGCTCGGCGCAGCTCCAGCTCAGCGCGCGCAGCGGCGACGGCTTCCCGCAGGGCGTGACCGACCGCGTTCGCGCGCTGCCCGACGTGGCCGTCGCGAGTCCGCTGATCGAGCAGCGCGCGCTCGTCGCCGGCCCGTCCGGGACGCACAGCGTCAACCTCGCCGGCGTCGACAAGAGCATCGCCGACCTGGACGGGTCCGCCACGCGTCAGCTCGATCCGGCGCTGCTGATCCTGCTGCAGGGCGGCGTGATGCTGCCGACCGCCGTGGCGCGGGAGATCGGCATCCCGGTGAACGGCGGGCCCGAACGGCACCTCACGCTCGATCTGCGCGGCCGTGCGCAGCGCGTCGGCGTCACGGCCGTCCTCAACGAAGCGACGATCGGCCCGGTGGCCGACGCGGCCCTGGCGATCGCCCCGCTCGCCCGCGTGCAGCACCTCGCCGGGCTCCCCGATCGCGTGACGCGCATCCTCGTGACGCCGCGGCCGGGCCGAGCGGCCGCCGTCCGCGCAGAGCTCGTGCGCCTCGCGGGCGGGCGCCTGACCGTCGCGCCGGTCGACCGCGAGGTCGAGCTGATCTCGCAGGCCGCCGCGCCCAGCTCCCAGGCGACCGGCTTCTTCGCGGCGATCGCCGCGATCTGCGGGACGCTGCTCGTCTTCAACGCGATGCTGCTGACGGCGCCCGAGCGGCGGCGCAGCATCGCGATCCTGCGCACGGCCGCCGGCTACACGCCGCGCGACGTCGCGCAGATGCTGCTGTTCGAGGCGGTCGTGCTCGGCGCGGTCGCGTCGGCCGCCGGGATCGCGCTGGGGATCCTGCTCGCGAAGACGGTCTTCGCCGGCGCGCCGAGCTTCCTGTCGTTCGCCTTCGCGCTGAGCGGCAACGTCTCGATCCCGCTCGCCACCGTCCTCGGCGTGGGCGCCGCCGGCGTCCTCGTCACCTGCGCCGCCGCGGCGCCGCCGCTGCTGGACCTGCGGCGCGGACGGGCGCTCGACGCGGTCGAGCACGAGCAGGGCGAGGCCGGCCAGCGCCTGCCCACGCGCACGCGCCACGGCATGGCCGCCGCGGCGCTCGCGCTGTTCGCCGCCGCGGGCGTGCTCGTCGCGGTCGAGCCGGCGGCCACGCTCGTCGCGATCGCGACGGTGACAGTCGCCACGGCGCTTGCGATCCCGACGCTGTGCGTCGGCGCGGCGCGCCTCGCCACGTGGGTCGCCGAGCGGATGGACTGGCACGCGCTCGACCTCGCCGCGGAAGGCGTCCGTGCGCGCACGGTGCGCGCGAGCACGCTGGCGGCGATGGCAGCCGTCGCCGTCTGCGGCTGCCTCGCGATCGAGGGCGCGCACCGCGACGTCCTGCGCGGCCTCGACCGCAACTTCGCCGAGTACCTCGCGTCGGGCGACGTGTGGGTGACCGCCGGCGGCACGGAGAACAGCCTGACGACGGAGAGCTTCCCCGCCGCCGCGGTCGCGCGCCGGCTCGCGGCCGTGCCCGGCGTCGCGCGCGTCGACCCCTACTACGGCAGCCTGCTCGACATCGAGAACCGCCGCGTGTGGGTGATCGCCCGCGGAGGCCGCGACCGCGCTCCGATCCCGCCGAGCCAGCTCGTCGAGGGCGACCTGCGGACGGCGACGAGCCGCCTGCGCAGCGGCCGCTGGATCGCGGTCTCGAACGCGCTCGCGCGCAAGCAGCACGTCGGCGTCGGGGACGCGTTCGCGCTGCCCACGCCGATCGGCGTCGAGCGCTACCGCGTCGCGGCCATCACCACGAACCTGGGATGGGGTCCCGGCGCCGTGATCATGTCGGCCGACCGCTACCACCACGACTGGCCCGGTTCGCAGCCGTCGGCGCTCGAGCTGCGGCTCGCGCCGGGCGCCGACCCGGCCGCGACGCGGGGCGCGGCGCAGCGGCTGCTCGGCCCGGGCTCGGCGCTGCGGGCGCAGACCGCGCCGGAGCGCGACGCCCAGTTCCGCGCGCTGGCGCGCGACGGCCTCGTGCGGCTCAGCCAGATCGCGCTGATGCTCGTGATCGCCGCGGCGCTGTCGCTGGCCGCGGGGACGGTCGCGGCGATCTGGCAGCGGCGCACCTCGCTCGCGGTCCTGCGCATCTCGGGCCATCTCCCGGGCGAGCTGTGGCGGGTGCTGCTGCTGGAGGCGGGGATCGTGCTCGGAACGGGCGCGCTCGCCGGACTCGCGGCCGGCACCGTCGGCCACCGTCTGCTGGCCCGCTGGCTCGCCGACTCGACCGGCTACCCGGCGCCGTTCGCACTCGGCGCGGGGCAGATCGCGTTCGTGCTCGCCGGCATCCTGGGAAGCGCGCTGGCGCTGATCGCCGTCGCGAGCGTCCGCGCCTCGCGCGTCGAGCAGCGGATGGCGTTCCACGAGTAGCGTCGCCTCGGTGACCAAGACCCGCTGAAGGCGGCACGCTTGGCGCATGCGCAGCATTCCAGGCGTCCGGCGCGCGCAGGACAGCGCGGCGCTCATCGCGATCCTCTTCACCTATTGGACGACCGTCTTCCCGGTCGCGCGTCGAGAGCTGGCGGGCTGGCGAGCCGTCGCGGCGGCAATCCCCGACGCGCGGATGCGCGCGCTCGCGCTGAGCACGCTCGACGACGAGAGCGGCCTCGCCGAGGGGGCGGCCATCTTCGCGACGCTCGTGCGGGATCGCGCGCTGCGGCGCCGGCTCGTGACGCTGCTCGTCGCGTGGCAGGTGATGTACGACTACCTCGACACGGTCGGCGAGCAGAGCTCCGTGTCCGCGTCGGACGGAGACGCGGGCCTGTACGCGATCCTCGCGGCCGTGCTGGAGGCGACGGCGGTCGAGGCGGCGTCTGACGGCGCCGACGACGGCTACCTCGCTCGCCTCGTCGCGTGCTGCCGCACGAGCGCCGCGACGCTGCCGTCGATCCACGTCGTCCGCCCGTTCGCGGTGCGAGCGGCGCTGCGGTGCGCCGAGGCGCAGGTGCTCACGCACGCGGCGACCGTGCGCGGCGTCGAGCCGCTGCGCCGCTGGGCGATCGCGCAGCCCGGAGCTGAGCCGTTCCTGTGGTGGGAGGTGGCCGCCGGCGCGATCAGCTCGCTCGGCGTCCATGCGCTGCTCGCGCTGGCGGCGCTGCCGCACGCCTCGGCCGCCGACGCGGCGCGCGTCGATGCGGCCTACTTCCCGTCGATCTGCGCGCTCAGCACGCTGCTCGACAGCACGATCGACGCCGCGGCCGACGCGGGCACGGAGAACCATCGCGCCACCGCGTACTACGCGAGCGCCGCCGAGGCCGAACGCCGTCTGGCAGCGGTCGCGCGGATCGCGGCCACGGCGGCGCGCGGGCTGCCTCGCGGGCGCGACCACGCGGTGATGCTGGCGGGGATGGCGGCCTACTACGCGGCGGCCGGCTGGAGCGGCAACGAGCGCATGCACCGCCGCGTGGCGTCCGCCGTCGGCGTC
>JBQCIQ010000120.1:0-10911 GCA_051953595.1 Conexibacter sp.
GGCGCTTGGCGGCTAATTTCGCCTGGGGGGGGAGTTGCTGGGCCCGTTGCGCGCGCACGATGGGGGCGTACAGCGCGCGCCTCCCGGGCGCCCCCGCAGCGGGGGCCGACAGGTAGTAGGCGACCGCGCCGGCGATCGTCATCAGATGGTGCGCCGCGCGCGGCAGGCGTTCGACCGCGGCGACCGCTTCGAGCGCGAGCACGCCCAGCCGCTCCGTCGCCTCGGCCTCCGACGCGAAGTAGGCGAGATAGGGATGGCCGCCGCTCGCGGCGTCGGCGTCCGCGTCGATCAAGCTGTCGAGCAGCGTCGTGAGCGCGCACGTCGCGAAGTAGGCGGTGGCGACGCGCTCGGCGTCGGCGGCGGTCGTCGCCGGATCGGCCGCGAGCGCCACGAGCGCGTGGCCGGCGAGGACGGACGCCGCGGCGCCGGCGGCGACCTCCGACCAGCGCAGCGCCGCCGCCTCCGGCTGCGCGCGCGCCCACCCCTTCAGCTGCTCCGACCCCAGGCGCGCGACGGCGTGCGTGCGCGTCTGCGCCTCGCCGCAGCGCGCCAGCACGGCGCGCGCCGTCGGCGCGACGACCGGAGCCGCCGGCAGCGACCACAGCGCGTGTCGGCACCTCGACACGAGCGCCGCGAGGTATCCCCCGTCGTCGCGCTGCGGGTGGTGGCGGTAGTAGTCGGCGAGCGGCCCGCTGGGGGCGAACGCATCCGCGAAGGCGCCGTACAGCGCGCGCCCGTCGGCGAGCGGATCGGCGCCGGGCTGCTCGCTGACTCCGTCGAGGTAGTCGTACATCACCTCCAGCGCGACGATCGCCTCGGTCGCGTCGCGCCGGCGCACCGGCGGCACGAGCGTCGCCAGCGTGGCCGCGACCTCCGTGTTGAAGCGCTCCCCGGCGAGCTTGTCGAGTGCCTGTCCGCGCAGGGTCGCTTCAGGGATCGACCATGCGCGGCGCTCCCACGCGCCCAGCTCGCGTCGCACCTCGGGGAAGACGGTTGGCCAGAAGCACGCGTTCGCCCGCACGAGCGCGGCAACGGCCGCCGCGGAGGTTCCACGGCCCCTTGCCTGCCCAGCCATACGTCGATACTGCCTAACTCCGTTTTTTAGAGTTACTTGAAACCGTTAACTGAACGAAAATTTTGCGGCAGAGGAGATCATCGGTCCTGGAGGCCGAGCTGCGGCGGGACGCGCGCGGCGAACCAGCCGGGGATCGCGACGACGGCGAGCGCGGCGGCGACCACGAGCGCGACGATCTCCAGCGTCGACCAGCCGGCGAGCGTCGAGGCCACCGGAAAGCCGGTCACCGCGCGCAGATAGCGGTCCATCACGACCTGGCCGTAGACGCCGACGAGCGCGCCCGTCGCGCAGCCGGCGCCGAGCACGACGCTCGTCTCCAGCAGCAGCACGCGCCACAGCTGGCGCGGGCTGAAGCTCTGGATCCGCAGCGCCGCCAGCGACGCGCGCCGCTGCCAGATCGCCGCGCCCATCGCCGCGGCCATCGCGAGCACCGCCGCGATCAGCAGCAGCGTCGAGATCTGTCCCAGCCGCGCGAGCCCCTGGCGCGCCGAGGCGTCGATGCCCGCCGCCCGTTCGGCCGCCGTCTGCACGACGACCCCGGCTCCGGCCGCGTGCAGCACGCCGCGGCGCACGGCGGCCACGTCGGCCCCGCGCGCGACGTCGACCTCCAGCGCGCTCGGCGCGGCGCCCGGCCACGCGCGGCGGTAGTCGGCGGCAGAGAGGAGGATCGCGCCCGGGCTCCAGCCGAGGTTCGTCGTGGTGGCGGCGACGCGGACGCGCAACGCGCCGGTCGGCGTCGGAATCGCGATCGTGTCGCCCAGTCCGACGTGGTGCGCGTGCGCGATCTGCTCCGACAGCACCGCCCAGCCGCCTTCGCGCAGCCGCTCGTCCGCGGCGGCGAGGCTGCCCTGCAGGAGCTGGCTCGGCGGCACGAGCGCGCGGTCCCCCGGCGAGCGCGCGATCACCCACGCGCGCCGACCGCCGAAGTCGAGGAAGCCGCCGCGGTAGGGGCGCACCGTCGCCACGCCCGGCACGGCCGCGATGCGCGCCGCGCGGCCGGCGCCGGCGAGCTCGTTCGTCGCCTGGTTGTCGAGCGGGTTGACGACCCACAGGTCGGCCGTGCCGACGTAGTCGCCCGTGTAGCGCGCGATGCCGCGCAGCAGGTCGTTGCGGGCGCCGCTGATCGCGACGCTGCCGAAGACGGCGACCGCCCCCGTCGCGGCGAGCGCGAGCGAGCGCATCGTCGTCGCGCGCAGCGCCAGCAGCGCGACCGACAGCATGTTCAGCCAGTCGAAGCGCGCCGTCAGCGCCTCCGCGAACTGCACGACGGCGGCGAACACGATCGGGATCGCGAGCACCGTCGCCAGCGCGAGCAGGCCGCACGCGACCAGCGCGCCGGAGGGCCACGTCAGCAGCACCGCGCTCGCGAGCGCCAGCAGGCCCAGCGCGAGCGCGAACAGGCGCGCACGGGTGTGCGGCTCGAGCGCGTGACCGGGCGAGCCGCCGGCGTGGAAGACGGCGTCGACGGCGCGTCCGCGGCGCAGGTCGAGCAGCGGCGGCGCCGCCGCGAGGCAGCAGGCGAGCGTGCCGCCGCAGAGCGCGAGCGCGATCGGCCACAGGCCGACGACCGTCCCCGTTCCCAGCGTGAAGGCGGGCGCGAGATAGTTGGGCGTGGCGTCGAAGACGCGATGCGAGAGCACGCTCCCCGCGAGGACGCCGACGGCCGAGGCGACGATCCCGAGCACGAGCGCCTGGAACAGCAGCAGGCCGAGCAGCTGGCGCGGCCTGAAGCCCTGGATGCGCAGCTCGGCGAGCATCCGCCGGCGCTCCGGCGCGGTCAGCAGCATCGCGTTGAACGCGAGCAGGAAGCCGAGCAGGGCGCTGATCGCCGCGAAGAAGCCAGTCGCCTGGTCGCTCGGACCGAGCGCCTGCGCGAGCAGCGCGCCGTCGGCGGTCGTCGAGGTCAGCGCGAGATGGTGGCGGCGCGCGATCGCGGCGAGCGCGGCGCGGGCCTGCGTCTCCCGCCCCGGAACCGTGTCGACGAGCACGCGCGTGAGCCGCCCCTCCATCGCGGCGAGCTGCTGCAGGTGCCTGAGCGACAGCATCGCGACGCGCGCGTTCGCGACCGGGCCGATCGTTTCGCGGCCGAGCACCGCCGCCACCTGGAGCCGCCGGCTGTCGCCGCGCAGCTGCAGGCGCACCGAGCCGAGCGGTCTCACGATCGCCTGGTCGGCCGGGTTCTCGATCCCCAGCGCCTGGGCCGTGGCGCGCGAGATCACCACGCCCCTCAGGAAGCGGAAGCCGCCCGTGACGAAGTTGCCTGCGAGACGCCCCGACAGCGCCGCTTGGCGCGGGTCGAGGCTGCCGAGGTTGACGGCGAGCTGACGGCCGTCCGGACCGACGAGCACCCCGCGCTGCTCGATCAACGGAGCCGCCTGCCGCACCCCCGGCGCGCGCTGCGCCTCGGCCAGCACGCGCGCGTCGAAGCCGCGCGCGCTGCGCGCCTGCAGCTGCAGGTCCGCCGTCCCGACGACCGCGCGCATGATCTCGTTCGCCGAGCTGGTGACGGAGCCGTTCGCGACGAGCACCGCGAACGCCAGCGCGACGCCGATCGCGATCCCCAGCCCCGCAAGCAGCTCCTGGATCGGATGCGTCCGCAGCCGGCGGCCGTAGAAGTAGAGGAGCGTCTGGACGCGCATCGCAGCTCGTCATCCGTGGCGCGCGAGCGCGATCGCGGCGGAGAGGTCCGGCTGCTCGTGCACGTAGGGGGCGAGCCGGCCGTCGCGCAGCGCCATGACGCGGTCGGCCATCTCGGCCGCCTGCGGGTCGTGCGTGACGAGCACGACCGCCGTGTCGTGCTCGCGGCTCACGCGCAGCAGCAGCGTCAGCACCTCCGCGCCGCGCCGGGTGTCGAGGTTGCCGGTCGGCTCGTCGGCGAGCAGCATGTGCGGATCGTTCGCGAGCGCGCGAGCGATCGCGACGCGCTGACGCTCGCCCCCCGACAGCTGCGCCGGCAGGTGGAACAGCCGCCGCCCGAGTCCGACGCGCTCCATCCACGGCGTCGCCTCGCGGCGCGCGGCCATCAGCGGCACGCGATCGGCCAGCAGCTTGATCGCGGCGTTGTCGAGCGCGGACACGCCGGGAAGCAGGTCGAGCGACTGCGAGATGAAGCCGATCTCGCGCCGCTGATACTCGGCGAGCCGCTCGTCTCCCAGCGCGCTCAGGTCGCGGCCTTCGAAGCGCACGCAGCCGGCGTCGGGCGCCAGCAGGCCGGCGGCGAGCAGCAGCAGCGTCGTCTTGCCGGAGCCGCTGGGTCCGTACAGCGCGACCAGCTCGCCCGGCTCGACCGACAGCGTGACGCCGTCGACCGCGCGCACGACCTCGTCCCCGCTCGGGTAGTGCTTGACGACGTCGCGCAGCTCGAGCCGGCTCACCCGACCGGCTCCACGCGCCGCGCCCGCAGCGCGACGATGTCCGACGGCTCGGGCGGCTGCTCGCCGCGCAGCTGCCCGCCGTCGAGCGTGAGCACGCGATCGGGCCCGGAGAGCGGCTCGCCGACCGTGGCGAGGATCGCCGTGCCGGCGTCCGCGAGCCCGCGCAGCAGCGCGAGGATTCTGTCGCGCTCCTGTACGTCGACGCCGTTTGTCGGCTCGTCGAGCAGCAGCAGGCGCGGAGCGGTCACGAGCGCGCGCGCGATTCCGGCGCGCACAAGCTCGTCGACGTGCAGGTCGCGCGGGTCGAGGTGGGCGCACTCGCCCGCGCCGGCGCGCACCAGCGCCGCTTCCGCCTGCGCGCGGGCGCGCGTCCTGCCGGCGCCGCGCGCGAGCAGCCCGACCGCCACGTGGTCGGCGACGGTGCCGCCGTGCGCGGGATCGAACACGGGGCTGCAATAGCCGATGTCGACGCCGATCGCCCGACCCGTGCCCTGTGCCAGGTCGCGGCCTTCGAAGCGCACGACGCCCTCGTCGAGCGGCAGGATGCCGGCGGCGACGCGCAGCAGCGTCGTGCGCCCGGAGCGGCGCAGGCCGTAGACGGCGACGAGCTCGCCGGCCCTCACCACGAGCGACACGTCGCGCAGCGCATGCTTCTCGCGCTGCCCGCTCGTGAAGCGCTTCGTCGCGTGCTCGAAGACGAGCAAGGTCACGACGAGCCCCCCGTGTGCTGCGCCTGCCTGGTCGTCACGTCCGCGACCCCCGATTGCCAGTAAGTTAGATCGCCAAAAACCTACCCTTCGGTGGGCTAGTGCGCAAGCGGCAATCCGCGACGCTCATGGCGCGCCCCCGCTCAAGCGGGGACTTCGCCGGTCCTGCAAGTGCTCTGCCCGTCTGATTTTGTGCGTGTCGTCGCACAGTGGAAGCGCTCATCGGGACCGCTCACCAGTCGCCGGCCGTGTCGGGCGAGATCCGCTCGATCCCAGCCCGCACGCCGGCGAGCGCGCGCTCGCGGATGCGCGCCTTGGTCGCGACGTGCGCTCTGCGGTCGACGTCCGCGAGTGCGCGCGCCGCGGCGCGCGCTTCGTCGTGCAGCAGCTCGGGCGCGACGACGCGGTCGAGGAAGCCGGCCGCCTGCGCCTCGTCCGGGTCGAGCAGCGCGCCGGTCACGAGGCAGCGGTCGGCGTAGGGGCGCGCGAGCCGGTGCTGCGCGAGCGCGATCCCGAACCACGGGACCGTGAGGCCGATCGCGACCTCGTTGAGACCGAGCTTGAAGTCCCCGCGCGCGCCGATCCGCACGTCGCAGGCGAGCAGCAGGAAGCCGGCCATCGCGACGGCGTTTCCGTTGCAGGCGGCGACGACGGGCGCCGGGAAGGAGAGGACGCGCTCGGCGAGCCGCGCGCCGGCGGCGACCATCGCGGGCCAATGCTCGGGCGGGGTGCGCAGGTCGAAGCCGCCGGAGAAGGTGCGCTCGCGACCGGTCAGCAGGACGATCGCGCCGTCCGCCTCGGCACGGGCGAGGGCATGCGACAGCTCGGCGAGCATCGCGATCGAGAGGGCGTTCGCCTTGCCGTCGTCCATCGTGATGGTGGCGATGCCGTCGGTGAGGTCGTAGGTCGTGAGCGAGGTCATCGTGCGTGAATCGTAACAGTGTTTTGAATATTTGTTTCGATACGCCGTTCCGACCGCTACTCTGCACGCCGGAATGCCGAAGCCCAAGCTGCGCACCCCCGCACTTCGCCAGCAGGTCCTCGCCGCCGCCCTGCAGCTGCTCGCCGAGGACGGCGTGGCGGCGCTGACCGCCCGCCGGCTGGCGACCGAGGCGGCCACCTCGCCGGCGGCGGTCTACGAGCTGTTCGGCGACAAGGCAGGCGTCGTGCGCGCGCTGTTCTTCGCCGGCTTCGCGCGGCTCGCGGACGCGCTCGGCGAGGCGGACGAGGATGCGGATCCGGTCGAGGACGTCGTCGCGCTCGGGCGGCGCTACCGGAGCTTCATCGTCGAGCAGCCGGCGCTCGCGGCGGTGATGTTCTCGCGCCCGTTCGCGAGCTTCGACCCGGCGCCCGAGGAGACAGCCGCCGGCGCCGCGGTGCGCGAGCGGATCGTCGGCGCCGTCCGCCGCGCGGTCGCCGCCGGCCGCCTCCACGGCGACCCGACCGACCTCGCCCACGCCTGCGTCGCCCTCGTCCACGGCCTCGCGGCCGCGGAGGCGGCGAGACGCCTCGGCAGCTCCCCCGCCGCCGTGGAGCGCCGCTGGGACGTGGCGATGCGAGCGCTGCTGCGGGGGTTCGCGACGAACTGAGGTCGACAGACCCGGCTTGCCAGCGCGCCCCAGAGGATTCGAACCTCTGACCTTCGGTTCCGTAGTTCCGCCCTGGTGGTGGCGTTTGCCGTGGTTACGGGGAGTTCGCGCCGTTCCCTCGTGTCCCGAGGAGGTCAGATTTGCAGGGTCGGGGACATATTGGGGACACGTTTGCGACGGCGAGGCCGCTGCTGGCGCAGAGGGGGAGCGCGCCTCATGCGATCTGCGGAGCGATACGTTGCGCGCCGAATGGACCGAGCCACGAGGGAAGCGCTTGTAAGCGTGCCGGCTGCTCGATGATCGAGATCCAGTACAGCCGCCTGACCCCGGATTGTCAGTGGCCGGAGGGTGAGGGAACCATGCGCGTGCGAGCGATCGACGTCGCACGGGCGGCCGCGCTGACTGTCAGTGCTGGGGCGGGGCGCTCAGGTCTTCGCCGTGCGTCCCATGCGACTGCTGTCGCGCTTGAGGTTCTTACCCATCTACGCAATGGCACCGGCGGCACAGGTCTCTACGCCGTCGATCTGGAGTGCCTCGACGCTACAGCCCGTGCTGAGGTGGTGCATCGCCTTGGCGTAGGCCTCGCGCGCGTGATCGGTGAACGGTCCAGGCTCGAACTGGTCGATTTCTTCAACCTTGACGCTCTCGCGTCCGACCCGAATGCCCCTGTGAGAGTCGTGCAACGAGTCGCGCGCTCACGTCGTCGGCCAGACTTCGCGGGCCGCAACGCGTCTGGCGCCTGGAGTTTGCTGGAAGCAAAGGCACGCACATCGCGCGGGGATCTGGCGACCGTCCGAGCTGGCGCTGTCGCTCAGGCTCGTGCCATTGAACTTCAGCGCCCTGACGGCACCCCCATCGGCCTCTCCAATCGCGTCGCATGCGTGGCACGCTTGTCCTCAACGCCAATCACCGTGTTCGCCGACGATCCACCCGCTGAGCCGGCGAGACGTGTCCTCGCCATTGACCCAGCTCTACTCACGTGGCTGTACTACGCACTTGCCCGTGACGTTCTGGCGTCAGTCCAGAGGCCTGGACCAGGGCTGAGCGGGGCTACGAGCTTTTCGGCGGTTCCGCTGCTCGAAGGCCAACTGCTGCTCGGCATCCATCGGGCTCTGATCCCGGTGTTGGATTCGCCAGACGAACTCATGACTCGCCGAGCCGAACTCCAAGATGAGTTTCTTGGGATGCAGGCGCGGGCGGATGAAGCTGAGGATCCAGGGTTGAGCGTCGGCCGCGATGGGCTCGCTTTGGCAGTGCGTGGCAGCGCGCTTGACTCCATCCTCTATGGAACCGAGTGAGCCTTGGCGGTCGCTACCGAAGCGACATGCACCTTCCGCCCCGTAAGGCGCTGCGCTACCGTGACGCCATGACAGCGAAGGAGCAGTTGCGCAGCCTGGTTGACACCCTCTCCGAGGAGGAGGCGGCCACCACGCTGATCGTCGTCGAACGACGGCGCGACGATGCGATGCTGCAAGCACTCGCCGCGGCCCCGCTCGATGACGAGGAGAGCACTCCGGAGGAGGACCGCTCGGCACGCGAGGCGATCGCCGAGTACCACCGCGGCGAGGCGATCAGCTCCGACCAGCTCAAGCGCGAACTCGGCCTCGATTGACCGAGCCCTGGTCCTGGGTCGCCACGTCGCGCGCGCGACGCGACCTCCGCCGCCTCGATCCGCCAGACGCCCGGCGTGTCATCGAAGCGCTCGACCGCTTCGTCCAGAACCCACGCGCGGGCGACATCCGCAAGCTGCAGGGCAGCACCGAATGGCGGTTGCGAGTCGGCGAGCTGCGGGTGCGGTTCACGTTCGACGATGGAGCGCGTACCGTTCATGTCGTGCGCGTGCTGCCGCGCGGCCGGGCTTACGAGCGCTAAGCGGTCGCCCATCCCCGCGCCTTGTTTGAGCGACAAGACGCCGAGGAGATCCGCTACTAGCGAAAATCCGTACTACGCCGCTCGTCGCGTTGCGATAGGAACAAGGAACCGTCGCGCCGCGCCTCGACAACGGTGACGCGACGGCTCCATCGGAGGGCGCCTACGGGCGCCCTTCGTCTGCCTAGCCTGCGCTAGGCCTCTTCCCCGGACCCGGCGGGAAGCTGCGGCTGCTCCTCGAGCGTCTGCAGAAGGGTGCAAAGTCGGTCAATCTCACGACGCGACATCTGGACCGGCAACTGCATCGTCACGATCCGGCCCGGCGAGAGTGGATACGTGAACTCGTGGAAGTCGGGCGCCGGCGGCGGCGGTGGCGTGATCACCGTCGTGTGGCCAGCTCTGCTCGGCTTCACGACGGTCGGCTTACCCCCATCGGTGCTCGCACCCTGCCCGCTCTCCGACTTGCGCGTTGCGCCCCGCTTGAAGGACGGTGGCTTGCCGTTCTCCAAGTAGTACACATGGGCGTCGACCGCGTTCTGGATGCGACGCTTGTACGTCCCCACGGTCTCGGCTCTGAGCTTGGCCCCGGCCAAGGTCTGGAAGCGACGGGTGTAGTCGTCGAGGTCAAGCCCGTCCAAGCTGACAGTCTCCCACCCATCCGGCTCCACCGTCTCGAACACCTTCTTCGTTGCGGACTTCCACGACTCCGCTGCTGCAGCGCCCTGATAGCCCTTGTCCTTGAGCCAGTCGCAGTAGGCGAGCAGCCCTCCTACCGTTCGGCTGTGCATCTCACTTCCCGTCACGGAGACCTCCGGTTTGCCGTTTCGTACTTCCGATAGCCAGATCTTTGCATACGAACCCGACAGCATCTACGTACGTATGTAGAAAGCTCTCCGTGCTGCTAAGAAGATGGCTGTAAGGGCGCGGAAGTCCGGACAAACCCGGCGTTCGCGACTTACGCAGCACACTGCGGCGGAACCACTCCCTGGCGTCCGGTCGGACATCGGGGCGGAGACCGTCCCGGATGACACGGGCTCAGATCGGCTGAGGCTTTCGAGGTAACGGCTACGCGGTGCGCAGCCGTCAGTCCAGCCCGTCAAGCAGTTCGGCGACGCTCACGCCGAGCCCGCCCGCGAGGCGGACCAAGACTCGGACGCCGGGATCACGCTGCCCCCGCTCGATGCGCCCTACGTCGGACAACGCGAGGCCGCCGGCGTCGGCTACCTGCTCCTGCGTGAGGCCGCGTTCGGTGCGGATGCGGAGGACGTTTCTGCTGAGGCGGTCGAGCGGATCGCGGGCCACGACGAGATCGTCGTGGCGTAGGGCCGATCGGCTCTAGAGCTAATAAGCCTTGTCGTTGATCGAGCACCGCGAGTCGGACGGCGTACTTCCCGGGCACGCCCGGGGTCCTGGCGGGCGCGAAGCTGGCGATCCCACACCGCCGCGAACTCGGCGAACGGCACATCGAGCGCGTCAACCAGGCGCAGGAGGTTGAGGAACCCGACGTTGGCCTCGCCTCGCTCGATCGTGCCGACGTAGTTGCGGTGCATGTCGGCGCGCATTCCCACGCTCTCCTGGCTGAGGCCGCTGCGAGCGCGCAGCTCGCGCACGGCGCGACCGAGCGCGAGGAGAGAGTCGTCGTGAGTGGGAAGTCGCAGGCGGCGCATGAGGCTTATTAGCTCTAGAGCTTATCAGCCTCATTGGACGACGATGACGTCATGGCTCGTGACCCTGTGCGCCGGCTCGGCGCGAACGTCCGTGCCCTCCGTCACGCGCGCGGCATGACGCAGGAGCAGCTTGCGCACGCCGCCGACCTCTCGCTCTCGGACGTAGGGCGCATCGAACGCGCCGAGCGGGATCCCGGCGTTCGCGTCCTCGTGCGCCTCGCCCGTGGCCTCGACGTACCGCTCACACGCCTGCTCGACGGCGTCGGCTGAACCTCCGGCTTCCGCTCCGCTCCGGCGACTCCCGCAGCTCATCTTGCCTCCGCCGAGCCCGACGCTCGTCGCCTACGTCCTTCCCTTGCCTTCCTCATCCGTCCCTGCTTCCCCGCCGCCCGCTGCCGCCGCTTCGCCCTTCTGCCGTCCAACTGCCGCTTCCGTTGCCTCCAGCTCCGCCCTTCCACCGCCTCCCGCTCCGAACACCAACCACTCCCCTCGCTGTGTCCCTCGCTCCCCGCCAGCCCTGCCATCCCGACACCACACCCACAACTTGTGGGCAGGTGGATGTACGGGGTGACCCGGGGGGGGCACCGGGGGACCCCCTGCACCACCCACGGGGGTGCGGGGGTGTGGGGG
>JBQCIQ010000121.1:0-7381 GCA_051953595.1 Conexibacter sp.
CAACGGGACGATGTACTTGTCGAACCACGGCGGCCCGACCGATGCGCGCGTCCCCGTCACCGCCTCGGAGATCAGCGGGAAGAACGTCCCCCACCAGACGACGAACGCGAGCGCGACGAGGATCACGTTCTGGAACAGGAACACCGCCTCGCGGGACAGCAGGGAGTCCAGGCGCGCGTCCGAGCGCAGCTGGTCGCGACGCCACAGGATCAGCCCGATCGAGGCGAGCACCATCGTCGCGATCAACAGGACGAAGGGCACGCCGAGCGTCGAGGCGCCGAACGCGTGGATCGAGTCGAGGATCCCGGAGCGCACGAGGAACGTGCCGAGGATCGCGAGCGTGCCGGTCGCCAGCACGAGCGACGCGTTCCACACCTTCAGCATCCCGCGCCGCTCCTGGATCATGATCGAGTGGATGAACGCCGTGCCGGTCAGCCACGGCAGCAGCGATGCGTTCTCGACCGGGTCCCAGGCCCAGTAGCCGCCCCAGCCCAGCTCCGTGTAGGACCAGCGCGCGCCGAGCACGATCCCGACGCCGAGGCACAGCCAGGCGGCGAGCGCGAAGCGGCGCGTCGAGACGATCCACTCGGCGTTGAGCCGGCGCGTCACGAGCGCGCCGATCGCGAACGCGAACGGGATCGAGAAGAGCGTGTACCCCGAGTAGAGCATCGGGGGGTGGAACATCATCGCCGGGTGGCGCAGCAGCGGGTTGAGGCCGGTCCCCTCCTGCGGCGCTTGCGCGAGCGTGTCGAACGGGCTCGCGAAGAACAGCGTCAGCATCAGGAAGAAGGAAGCGAACGTCAGCAGCACCGCCGTGGCGACGGGGGCGACCTCGCGCACGCGACGGCGCGTGACGAGCAGCGCGACGCTCGACCAGACCGACAGCAGCCATACCCACAGCAGCAGCGAGCCTTCCTGCGATGACCACGCGGCGGTCGCCTTGTAGAACGTCGGCGTCGTCGTGCTGGAGTGCGTCGCGACGACGTTGAAGGAGAAGTCCGAGCGCAGGAACGCGATCTCCATGATCGCGAACGCGATCGTCAGCACGCCCGCGAGCGCGTAGACGGCGCGGCGCCCGGAGTCAACCCATGCGCGGCCGCCGGCGAACGCGCCGTAGAGCGAGGCGGCGATGCCGTACAGCGCGACGGCGAACGCGACGATCAGCAGGGCGCGGCCGACGGTCGCCATGGCTCAGGTGAGGCTGGCGGGGCCGCCGCCGCCGGGTCTCGGCGGGGCGACCTGGAACTTCGACGGGCACTTCGTGACCATCGTGTCCTTCTCCCCCACGAACACGCCGCCGGAGCCGCGCTGGACCTTCACCATCACGCCGCGGCCCGCGCGGAACGGGTCGGGCACGATGCCCGTGTAGCGCACGCGCACCGACACCGGCCGGTGCGGGTCGCGCACGCTGAACCACAGCACGCCGTCGCCGCGTCTGACGGAGCCGTCCTTGACGGTGCCGGCGAGCGTGTAGGTCTTGCCGGCGACCGCGCCGTCGAGCAGCTGGCCGGCGGTCTGCTCGTCGCTGCCCGCGCTGAAGCTCGTGTAGACCAGCGCGCTCGCGGCCAGCAGCGCAGCCGTGAGCGCGACGACCAGACGGATCCTGCGCTTGCGAGACGGGTTCATCCGTCGCGATTGTCGCAGAAGGCTCAGGTGCGGCGACGGGTCTGCCGATGCTTTACCGCGCGTTTCCACAAGGACTCGGACCGTAAAGGGCGAAACCTCCACCCGATCGTGGCGTTGAAGCTGATGACCGTGCACACGCGATCCGATCGCCGCTCCGGAGGCCCGCGCCTCGCGCGCAGGGCGACGCGGCGTGTCACGCTCGTCCAGGCCGAGCCGCTGGAGCTGCAGGCGCCCGCCGCTCCCCTGACGCGCGAGCGCGCGGCCGGCGGCCCCGAGGATCGCGCCGCCTACTGCTGCTCGTGCGGCTGCGTGTTCGAGGCGCCCGTCTCGACGACGGTCGACTGCCCGCACTGCGGCGGCGCGCAGGCCTGGTAGCCGCCCACGCCTCGCGTCAGGCCGCGAGCGCCCGCTCGATCGCGGGCCAGATCACCCCGACCGACCGCTCGACGAGGTCGTCCCGCCGGATCTCGGGATGGCGGCACCACCAGCCGGCGCCGCCGAGCATGACCGACTTCAGCAGCTCGGCGAGGATCTTCAGCTGCGTGTCGCGGTCGGGATCGCCGCCGAACGCCGAGGTCTCGCTCTCCAGCGTGCGCGCGAGCGCGGACGACAGCTTCTCCTCCAGCTCACGGCCGATCTCGGAGACGTTCGCGCCCTGCAGCTCGAGCACGAGCAGCCGCGAAGCTTCGGTGTGCTGCTCGACGTAACGGTAGATCGCGTCGACGGCTGCCCGCACGCGCTCCTCGCCCCCCTCGCCCGTCGTGCGCAGCGAGGCCTCGACAAGCCCCTCGATCTCGCTGCGGATCGCATGCAGCAGCTGCGTGTAGAGGTCGCGCTTGGAGGCGACGTGGTCGTAGACGACCGCCTTCGAGATGCCCGCCGCCTCGGCGATCTCGTCCATCGCGGCGCCGTCGTAGCCGCGCGCCGCGAACGCGCGCAGCGCGGCGTCGAGGATCAGCGCGCGCCGCTCGGGCCCGGGCAGGCGCCGGCGGGTCGCCTTCGCGCGTGGTGCGGCGGTCCGAAGTGGGCTTCTGGCGGCCATCAGGCTAGTCTTACCATTTATTAGAGTGTAGAGGCGCGGCGGGCTATTGGAGTCCGTTCTCGCGGTCGTAGAGCGTGGCGCCGGGAAACCCGCGATTGCCGCCGATGCGCACCGGGTAGTCCCGAAGCCCATGAGGCACGGAACCGGGAGCGCGCCCCAGCTGGAGCTGCTGCACGGAGGCGCGTCGACAAACGCATTGCGCACGCGGGCACTTGCCACGCGTGCTCGTAAGGGAGACCGTCAGGCGCGCGAGGCGCTGATCGCCGAGCACCTGCCGTTGGCACGTGCGCTGGCGCGGCGCTACCGCCGCGGCAGCGAGCCGCTGGACGACCTCGTCCAGGTGGCCTCGCTCGGGCTCATCAAGGCGGTCGACCGCTTCGATCCTGAGCGCGGTCACAGCTTCTCGACGTTCGCGCAGCCGACGATCGTCGGCGAGCTGCTGCGCCACTTCCGCGACACCGGTTGGGGCGTGCACGTCGCGCGCGGCACGCAGGAGCTCGCGCTCAGAGTGCGCTCCGCGGCCGAGGCGATCGAGAGCGAAACCGGCAGAGCCGCCACCCCGCGTCAGCTCGCCGAGCGCACGGGCGCAAGCCTTGAGGCGGTCGTCGAGGCGCTTGGCGCGCTCTCGAACCGGACCGCGCTGTCGCTCGCCGCGCCCACCGGTGGCCACGACGACGGCGGCAGCGACACGACGATCGCCGACACGCTCGGCAGCTCCGACGACGGCTTCGACCGCGCGGAGGCGCGCGCGATGCTCGGCTCGGCCGTCAGATGCCTGCCCGAGCGCGAGCAGAAGATCCTGCGGCTGCGCTTCGTCGAGGACCTGACGCAGAGCGAGATCGCCGCCGAGATCGGCGTCTCGCAGATGCAGATCTCACGCCTGCTGCGTCAGTCGCTCGAGCGGCTTGCGCAGATCACGCGCGCGCGGGACTGACCGCCGCCACGGGCGCCTGACGCGCGGCCTTCGCCGCGTACAGGCGCCCGTCGGCCCTGTCGAGGCACTGCTGCAGCGTCTCCCCCTGCCGCCATTCGACGACGCCCGCCGACCAGGCCGCCGCATGCGCGGCGCGCATGCGCGCCAGCGGCTCCGTCGCGTCCGCCTCGGAGGTGGCCGGGAACATCACGACGAACTCGTCGCCGCCGTAGCGGGCGAGCACGTCGCCGGGACGCACCGTGCGCGTCCAGGCCGCGGCCAGCTCGGCGAGCACGCGATCGCCGGCCGCGTGACCGTGGGCGTCGTTGACGTCCTTGAAGCCGTCGAGGTCGAGCACCGCGACCGTCAGCGGCGCACCGGTCCGCCCCGCCAGCGCGTGCTCGCGGTTCGCTGCTGGCGTGAAGCCGTTGCGGTTGAGCAGACCGGTGAGGTGGTCGGTGTCGGCCTGCGCGCGCAGGCGCGCGACGAGCGCGCTCAGCAGCAGCGTCGCGACCCACACGGTCATGCACATCAGCGCCGCCTGCACGACGGCCTCGTCGAGGCCGCCGGCGACGGCGGCCGTCAGGCAGCCGACCGTGATGCCGACCGCATGCCAGCGCGCCTCGCGCGCCTTCAGGAACAGCGCGGTGTAGATCGCCATCCACTGGAACGCGCGCCCAGCCGAGATGAAGCCCGCGAGCGTGTTCGCGCTCGCGCTCAGGACCGTGACCGCGACGACGAACGTGCCGATCCCGGCGTGGAGCCCCCAGCGCGGCAGGCGCGGGCCGGCCGCGAACAGCGTCACGGCGATCAGCGCGTCGACTCCCGCCAGCACGCGCAGGAGGTCGCTCGGCTGGCGCTCGCTGACCGGCAAAAAGCTCACCAGCAGCATCCCGACGGTCCCCAGCACCGCGATCACGATCATCGCGGTCAGCTCGTTCGGCAGCTCCGCGCCGCGCGCGCGGCCGACCCAGCGAAACGCCGCGGCGGGGCGGCCGGCAACCCATGCGCCTGCGCGCGCTTCGGACATCCTTCTCGGGTTCGGCACCGCGGCGCCGCAGCTTAAGCGCTGAAACGGCGGCGCGCAGGCCGGCTCAGCCGAACTTCCCGGTCACGTACTCCTCGGTGCGCCGGTCGTCGGGGTTCGTGAAGATCTTCTCGGTCGGCCCGACCTCGACCAGCTCGCCGTCGAGCATGAAGGCCGTCTGGTCGGCGACGCGCGCCGCCTGCTGCATGTTGTGGGTCACGATCGCGATCGTCACGCGGCCCTTCAGCTCCTGCACCAGCTCCTCGATCTTCAGCGTCGAGATCGGGTCCAGCGCCGAGGCGGGCTCGTCCATCAGCAGCACGTCCGGCTCGACCGCCAGCGCGCGGGCGATGCAGAGGCGCTGATGCTGGCCGCCGGAGAGGCCGATGCCGGGCTTGCCCAAGCGGTCCTTGACCTCCTCCCACAGGCCGGCGCCGCGCAGCGCCGACTCGACCTGCTCGTGGCCAACCTTGCGCGAGGTCAGGCGCAGGCCGGCGGCGACGTTGTCGAAGATCGACATCGTCGGGAACGGATTCGGCTTCTGGAAGACCATCCCGATCGCGCGGCGTACCGCGACGACGTCGACGCCGGGCGCGTAGACGTCGGTGTCGTCGAGCAGGATCCGCCCGCTCGCTCTCGCGCCCGGGATCTCCTCGTGCATGCGGTTGACGCAGCGCACGACCGTCGACTTGCCCGAGCCCGAGGGGCCGATGAGCGCGGTCGCCTGGTTGGGCGCGAACGACAGGTTGAGGTCCTTGATCGAGTGGTGCTCGCCGTACCAGGCGTTCAGCCGCTCGATCGTCACCGAGCGCGCGGGCGAGGCCACCGGGCGGAGCGCGGGCGTCTGCGCCGGCCTGGCCGGAGAGCGTTGGGCGGCGAGGTCGTTCACGACAGACGGCTCCTTCGCTGGATCAGACGTGCGAGCAGGGTCAGGATCAGGATCAGCGCGACGAGCGTCAGCGCCGCGCCCCAGGCGATCGTCACCAGGCGATCCTGCGCCTGGCCGACGTTCTTGAAGATCAGCATCGGCAGCGAGTTCATGCTGTCGTTGAAGTTGAACGCGGTCGCGTTGACGGCCGCGGCCGTGAACAGCAGCGGCGCCGTCTCCCCCGCCGCGCGCGCGATCGCGAGCAGCACGCCCGTCACGATCCCCGGCAGCGCCGTCGGCAGCACGACGCGGAAGACGACCTTCCAGCGCGGCGCGCCGAGCGCGTAGGCCGCCTCGCGCAGCGAGTTCGGCACCAGCAGCAGCACGACCTCCGCGGAGCGCGTGACGATCGGCAGCATCAGCAGCGCGAGCGCGGTCGCGCCCTTCCAGGCAGCGAACGACGAGCCGCCGACGTTGCCGATCACGAGCGTGATGTAGACGAACAGGCCGAAGACGATCGACGGCACGCCTGTCATCACGTCGATGAAGTAGCGGACGGTGTGCGCGAGCTTCGCGTCGCGCCCGAGCTCGACGAGCCAGATCGCGACGCCGACGCCAACCGGCACCGCCACCGCCGTCGCGAGCGCCACCATCAGCACGGTGCCGACGATCGCGCTCTTGATGCCGCCCGGATCGCCGAGGAACGAGCCGGTCGGGTCGGTCGTGAAGAAGTCGAGCGAGAGCGCGCCGATCCCCTGCTTGACGAGGTAGTAGAGGATCAGCGCGAGCGGTACGAGCGCGATGCCCGTGAGCAGCGCGACGGTCCCGCGCGCGAGCTTGTCGACGCGGCGGCGACGGGCGCTGACCGGCTCGAACGCGACGGCGCTCATGCCGCCATCCCCTGCGGGCGCCGGCCGCGCTCCGCGCGCACGACGAACGCGCGTGCGACGCCGTTCACGCACAGCGTCAGCACGAACAGCACCAGGCCGGCGCCGATCAGCGCCGCCTTGTGCAGCTCGTTCGAGGCCGCCTCGCCGAACTCGTTCGCGATCACGGCCGCGAGCGTGTAGCCCTGCTGGAAGATCGAGTCGCCGATCACCGGCGCGTTGCCGATCACGAGCGTGACGGCGATCGTCTCGCCGATCGCGCGGCCGAGCCCGAGCATCGCGCCGCCGGCGATGCCGCCGCGGGCGTACGGCAGCACGGCGATGCGGATCGTCTCCCAGCGCGTCGCGCCGAGCGCAAGCGCGGCCTCCTTGTGCTCGCGCGGAACCGTGGAGATCACCTCGCGCGAGATCGCGGAGGCGATCGGCAGGATCATGATCGCGAGGATCAGGCCCGCGACGAAGTAGTTCGGACCCGTCACCGTGCCGCCGACGAACGGGATGAAGCCGAACGTGTCGGCGAACCACTGCTCGGCCGGCTTCAGCTTCGGGATCAGGAAGAAGAAGCCCCACAGGCCGTAGACGACCGACGGCACCGCCGCCAGCAGGTCGACGACGACCGTGAGCGGTCCGCGGATGCGGCGCGGCGCCAGCTCCGTGATGAAGAGGGCAGCCGCAACCGCGACGGGGATCCCGAGCAGCAGCGCGATCGCCGAGGTGATCAGCGTGCCGGCGAGCAGCGGCAGCGCGCCGTACAGCTCCTTCGACGGAACCCAGTCGGCCGAGAGCAGGTAGCTGCCGACGCCGACCTGCTGGAAGACCGGCTCCGACTCGACGATGAGACGGACGAAGAAGTAGGCGATCAGGACGATGACGCCGACCGACAGCGCGGTGAGCCCCCACCTGAGCGCCCGATCGGGCAGCCGGGCCGGGGGGGGGGGGGGGGGGGGGGGGGCGGAACCGGAAAGGGGGGGGAGGGGGGGGAGCACGCCGCCCCACCCACAAACAAAAAAAATTATTC
>JBQCIQ010000122.1:0-2788 GCA_051953595.1 Conexibacter sp.
TGGGCGCGGCCGCGCCCGTCCACCGCCCGGGCGAGGACTCGGGCCCCGAGGCCTCCCGGTACGATCCGCACTGGTGGCACGACCCGGTCAACGCCCGCGCGGCGGTCCTCCGGGTCCGTGACGCGCTGACCGCTGCGGATCCCGCCGGCCGCGAGGAGTACCGCCGCCGGGCGGCCGCCTACGTCGCGCTCCTGGAGCGCCTCGACGCCGGCATCAGGCGCTGCATGGCCGCCGTGCCGGCGGCGCGGCGCAGGCTCGTGACCGACCACGACGCCTTCGGCTACTTCGCGCGCCGCTATGGGATCGAGGTGGTGGGGACGGTGATCCCGTCGCAGACGACACAGGCGCAGCCGTCGGCCGGCGACCTGGCGCAGCTCGTGCGCACGATCCGGCGCGAGCACGTCCACGCCGTCTTCCCCGAGGCCTCGGTCAACGCGAAGCTCGCGCAGGCGATCGCGCGCGAGACGGGCGCCACCGCCGACCTCACGCTCTACGGCGACACGCTCGGCCCGGCCGGCTCCGACGGCGCGACGTACCTGACGATGGAGCGCCACAACGCCGACGCGATGGTCCGCGGCTTCACCGGCGGCCGGCGCGGCTGCGCGATAGCGGGCCTCTGACGCCCGCAGCTACGGCACATCGTGGGTGTCTCGCGCATCGCGCCGCAGAACGACGAAAGCCCCGCATTCGCAGGGCTTTCGCACAGCTCACATAGACACGGCAGCTACTTGATGAACAGCACCTCGCTGTACTTCGGCAGCGGCCAGAGGTCGTCGGCGACGACCTTCTCAAGGCGGTCCGCCACGTCGCGCACGGTGTTCATCGCCGGGATCACCTTGTCGCGCATGTAGACGGCCCACGCGGCCGGCGTCGAGTCGTCCTGGTTCTCGGCGGCGTTCGCCGTTTCGAGCGCTCTGATCGCCGACACGAACTCGCCGATCAGCGTCTCGGTCTCGGCCACCAGCTCGCCGATGCCGGCCTCCTTCAGCAGCGCGAGGTGACGCGCCGCCGCCGGCAGCAGCATCGTGCGCGCGATCGACGCGGCCGTCTCGGCCTCGATGTTCAGCTTCACCGCGTACTGCTCGGTGAAGACCTCGTAGCGGGCGTGCAGCTCGCGTTCGTTCAGGACCTCGTACTTCTCGAACACCGACACGACGTCGGGCTTGATGAAGTACGGCAGCGCGTCCGGCGTGGTGCGCAGGTTCAGCAGGCCGCGCTGCTCCTCGGCCTCCTTGTGCCACGCCTCCGAGTAGCCGTCGCCGTCGAACACGATCCGCTTGTGCGCGGCCCAGCTCTTCTGCAGCACCGGCCGCAGCGCGTCCTCCAGCGACGCCCCGCTGTTGAGCGCGTCCTGCAGCTGGCCGGCGAGCTCGTCGATCGCCTCGGCGACGATCGTGTTGAGGATCGTGTTCGGGAACGCGACCGACTGCGTCGATCCGACCGCGCGGAACTCGAACTTGTTGCCGGTGAACGCGAACGGCGAGGTGCGGTTGCGGTCCCCGCCGTGCAGCGGCAGCGGCGGCAGCACCGGCGTGCCGAGGCCGAGGATCCCGCCCGGCTTCGCCTCGCCCGAGATGCCCTGCTCGATCGCCTCGTAGACGTCGGCCAGCTCTCTCCCGAGGAAGATCGAGATGATCGCCGGCGGCGCCTCGTTCGCGCCGAGGCGGTGGTCCTGGCCGGGGCCGGCAACGGTGGCGCGCAGCAGGCCCTGGTGTCTGTCGACCGCCTGGATGACGGCCGTGCAGAAGAACAGGAACTGCAGGTTGTCGTGCGGCGTGTCGCCCGGCTCGAGCAGGTTCTGGCCGGTGTCGGTGCCCATCGACCAGTTGTTGTGCTTGCCGGAGCCGTTCACGCCCGCGAACGGCTTCTCGTGCAGCAGGCACACGAGCCCGTACTTGCGCGCGACGTTCTCCAGCACCCGCATCGTGATCTGCTGGTGGTCGGAGCCGACGTTCGAGTTCTCGAAGATCGGCGCGATCTCGTACTGCGCCGGCGCCACCTCGTTGTGGCGCGTCTTGACCGGCACGCCGAGCTTCTGCAGCTCGCGCTCGGTCTCCAGCATGCAGGCGAGCACGCGCTCGGGGATCGAGCCGAAGTAGTGGTCGTCGAGCTCGTGGCCCTTCGGCGGCTTGGCGCCGAACAGCGTGCGGCCCGTCGTCACCAGGTCGGGACGCTCGAAGTAGTACTGCTCGTCGATCAGGAAGTACTCCTGCTCGGGGCCGACGGTGGTGAAGACGCGCTGACTCTCCTCGTCGCCGAGCAGCCGCAGCGCCTTGATCGCCGAGCGCGAGAGCGCGTCCATCGAGCGCAGCAGCGGGATCTTGGCGTCGAGCGCCTCGCCGGTCCAGGAGGCGAAGGCGGTCGGGATGCAGAGCAGCGCCCCGTTCGGGTTCTCGAGGATGAAGGCGGGGCTGGTCGGGTCCCAGGCGGTGTAGCCGCGGGCCTCGAAGGTGGCGCGGATGCCGCCGGAGGGGAAGCTGGAGGCGTCCGGCTCGCCCTGGATCAGGGTCTTGCCGGAGAAGCACGCCAGCGCGGTGCCGTCACCGACCGGGTCCAGGAAGCTGTCGTGCTTCTCGGCCGTCAACCCGGTGAGCGGGTAGAAGACGTGCGCGTAGTGGGTCGCGCCCTTCTCCATCGCCCAGTCCTTCATCGCGGACGCGACCGCGTCGGCGATGAGCGGGTCGAGCTTCTCGGACTTCTCGATCGTGGCCAGGACCGACTTGAAGACGGTCTTGGGCAGCCGACGCTGCATCACCGAGATGCTGAAGACGTTCTCGCCGAAGATGTC
>JBQCIQ010000123.1:0-4854 GCA_051953595.1 Conexibacter sp.
AGCGCGTCGATCAGCTCGTCGGCGATGCGGCCGTGCTGCTCGGGCGCGTCGAGCGCGGGCGGGACCTGCGTCGTGATCACGTCGCCGTCGACCTTCTCCATCACGTAGAACGGCGCGCCGATCACCTCCGGGTCCTCGCACGTCGCGAGCACCCGCGGCGTGCGCACCGGCTGGCTCTCCACCGCCCGCAGCAGCCGCGCCTCGCGCAGCACGTCGTGCGCGGACGGCGGCAGCGGCGGACGCGGCGGACGCCGCAGGACGACCTCCGCGTCGCCGCGGCGGATCAGGTACGTGACGTTCGAGTGGCCCTCGCCGACCGGCTCGGCCTCCAGCGGCGCGTCCGACCCGGCGCCGCAGAGCCCGTGCGCGTCGAGGAAGGCGGCCAGCGGCTCGCGGATCAAGAGCGGCGCCAGCTCAAGCTCCGCGGCCTCCGCGTGCGTGTCGACGATCGCGCTGCTCATGCGACCGCGAACGCTACGAGATGGCGCGTTGAGCGGGCGCCGGTGGGGGAGCCGGCGCCCGCCCGGGGGAAAGCTCTCGCCCCTTTAACCTGTGCGATGCAGGAAGGTTGCTCGCCGAGATGGCCTCACTTGGCGGGCCGGTTAGCCTGAGTGGCGCATGCCGGAGCTGCCCGAGGTCGAGATCGTCGCGCGGCTGATCGGCGCCGCCGTGCGCGGCGCCCGGATCGAGTCCACGCTCGCGCCGGGCGTGAACGCGCTCAAGACGTTCGACCCGCCGCTGCATGCCTTGGACGGCTCGCGCCTCGTCGGCGTGGGGCGGCGCGGGAAGCACCTCGTGGTCGAGAGCGACGCCGGCCTCGTGCTGCTGATCCACCTGATGTCGGCCGGGCGGCTGCAGCTGTTCGACAGACGCGCCGGCCTGCGCGACCGCACCTCGCGCGTGCTGATCCGGCTCGACGACGGGCGCGAGCTGCGGCTGCGCGAGTTCGGCACCAAGCAGGCGGCGTGGGCGAAGCTGCTGCGCGGGTCGGAGCTGGAGGACGAGGAGGCGGTGGCGACGCTCGGCCCGGAGGCGTGGCCGGATCCGCCGCCGTTCCTGCCGCTGCTCGGCAGACAGGCGCGGCCGCTGCACTCGCTGCTGCGTGACCAGCGCGTGATCGCCGGGATCGGCCGCTCGTGGGTCGACGAGATCCTGTGGGAGGCGAGGCTGTCGCCGTACAAGCGCGGGGCGGACCTGACCGCGGAGGAGGCGGATGTGCTGCGCGCGGCGACCGTCGCGCTGCTGGGCGAGGCGATCTCCGTCTACGAGGAGACGCTGAGACTGCCGCTGCCCGACAGACTGCCGCTGCCGCTGAAGGTCCACCGCCACGAGGGCAGACCGTGCCCGCGCTGCGGCACGACGCTGGAGGCGGTCCACTTCGAGGACTACGTGATCGCCTACTGCCCGACGTGCCAGACGGAGGGGCGGGTGCTCAAGGACCGGCGCCTGTCGCGGCTGTTGAAGTAGCCTGCCGCGCATGATCGAGACCGGCGAGAAGGCCCCGCAGTTCACCCTCCCCGACCAGGACGGCAACCCCGTCAGCCTGAGCGACTACGCCGGCAAGACGGTCGTCCTCTACTTCTATCCGAAGGCCGACACGCCCGGGTGCACCGTGCAGGCGTGCGGCGTGCGCGACCACCTGCCCAACTACGCCGAAGCCGGCGCGGTCGTGATCGGCGTCTCGCCCGATCCGGTGAGAGCGGTGAAGAAGTTCGTCGACAAGCAGTCGCTCGACTTCACCCTCCTCGCCGACGAGGACCACGCCGTCTGCGAGGCCTACGGCGTTTGGGCGGAAAAAAGTATGTATGGCCGCAAGTACATGGGCGCGCTGCGCACCACGTTCGTGATCGACCCCGAGGGCGTCGTGCGCCACGTGATTCCCAGAGTCACGCCGAGAACGCACGACGACGAGGTGCTGACGGTCTTGGAGCAGTTGGCGGCGGCGTAGGGGCAGCGGCGTCGCGCGAACGCTGCCGTTCACGACTGCTCTGGCAGGGTAGCCTCGCTGCGTGCTCACCGGACGTTCAGCTCGATCGCGACATGGCTGAGCGCGGTGCCCGGCCGCAGGTGCCCGAGTGGCGGCTGCGGGCGCTGCGCGCGCTGCGGTCGCTGTTCACGCCGCTGCTGCCCGACGACTACTTGGAGCTCATCAACCCGCTCTGGTCGACGCAGGAGCTGCGCGGGCGGATCGAGCGGATCGACCGCGAGGCGGGCAACGCGGTCACGGTGACGATCAAGCCCGGCTGGGAGTGGCCAGGCCACCGGCCCGGGCAGTACCTGCGCGTCGGGATGCCGGTGGACGGCATCCACCATTGGCGCGCCTACTCGATCACCTCGGAGCCCGATCGTGAGGACGGCTGCATCTCGATCACCCCGAAGCTCGTCGAGGCCGGCAAGGTCTCGCCGTACCTCGTGCGCGCCGCGCGGCCAGGCGCGATCGTGCGGCTCGGCGGCGTCGAGGGCGCCTTCACGCTCCCCGACCCGCTCCCGCCGCGGCTGCTGTTCATCAGCGCCGGCAGCGGCATCACGCCGATCATGAGCATGCTGCGCAGCATCGACTGCAGAGCGCAGTTCACGAACGTCGTGCACATCCACTCCGCGCGCACCGCCGACGACGTGATCTTTGGACCGGAGCTGCGGGAGCTGGCGCGGCGCAACCCGACGTTCCGCCTGCACGAGCAGCACACGGCCGAGCACGGTCGCATCGCCCCCGCCGACCTCGATCGGCTCTGCCCCGACTGGCGTGAGCGCGAGACTTACCTCTCCGGTCCGGCCGAGATGCTCGCCGCGATGACCGCGCACTGGAAGCAGGAGCTCGGCAACTGCGACCGCCTGCACGTCGAGCACTTCCAGCCCTACCTGGGCGGCGAGGAGGGCGAGCAGGGCGACGGCGGGACGATCCGCTTCCGCGCCAGCGGCTTGACCGCCGTCTCCGACGGCTCCCAGCCGATCCTCGTGGCCGGCGAGGATGCGGGCGCGACGCTGCCGTTCGGCTGTCGCATGGGGATCTGCCACACCTGCGTCGGCCGTCTGTGCTCGGGAAGGGTCCGCGACCTGCGCACCGGCGACGTCCACGGCCAGAGCGGCGAGATGGTGCGCACCTGCATCAACGCGCCCGAGGGTGCGATCGAGATAGAGCTCTGACTCCCGAAGCGAGGAACGCGATGCCCAGCCTGATCGAGAGCCCCCTCTCCCGCTTGACGCCCGAGCAGCTCGACCAGCTCGCGCGGGAGTTCGACGCGATCCACGACGAGGTCAAGGCGGAGCTGGGCGACCGCGACCGCAGATACATCGTGAGCATGATCGAGATGCACCGGCGCATGGTGGTGCTCGGGCGCATCCTCCTGTTCGCGTCCCGCTATCGACCGGCATGGCTCGCCGGCACGACGCTGCTGTCGCTGGCGAAGATCCTCGAGAACATGGAGATCGGGCACAACGTGATGCACGGCCAGTGGGACTGGATGAACGATCCCCAGATCAACTCATCGACGTGGGACTGGGACTCGGCCTCGACGCCGGAGGCGTGGAAGCACTCCCACAACTACGTCCATCACACCTACACGAACATCCGCGGGAAGGACCGCGACCTCGGCTACGAGATCATGCGCATCGACCCGCACCAGAGATGGCATCCGGTGTACCTGGCGCAGCCGTTCTACAACCTCGTGCTGGCCGCCTTCTTCGAGTGGGGCGTCGCGCTCCACGACCTCGACTTCGAAGCGATCCGCAAGGGGGAGAAGTCCAAGCGGGAGGTGCGCCGCCAGCTCAAGGGGATGGCCGGCAAGGCGCGCAGCCAGATCGTCAAGGACTATCTCGCGTTCCCGGCGCTCAGCGGGCGGCGTGGCTTCAAGAGCACGCTGAAGGCGAACTTCACCGCCAACGTCGTGCGCAACGTGTGGGCCTACGCGATCATCTTCTGCGGCCACTTCCCCGACCAGACCTACACGTTCAGCCAGCAGGAGGTCGAGGGCGAGACGAGAGGCGCGTGGTACGTGCGCCAGCTGCTCGGCGCCGCGAACATCGAAGGCAGTCCGCTGTTCCACGTCCTCAGCGGCAACCTCGGGTTTCAAGTCGAGCACCACCTGTTCCCCGACATGCCCAGCACGCGCTACGCCGAGATCGCTCCGTCGGTGCGCGAGATCTGCGAGCGCTACGAGCTGCCGTACAACAGCGGGCGCCTCGGCAAGCAGCTCGGCACCGTTCAGCGCACGATCCTGCGGCTCGCGCTGCCGGGCGGGAAGCCGCGTCCGAAGCCTGGTCCGTACCGGGCGGCGCACGCCGGCACGCCGGTGGCCAGCCCGGTCTAGCGCGCGCGGCGACCGTGCGGGTCACTCGATCGCTCGTGGCGGCGGAGCGCGCCAACCCCTCCCGTTGTGGAAGACGATGTACGGGCGCAAGTACATGGGCGCGCTGCGCGCCACGTTGGTCATCGCCCCCGAGGGCGTCGTGCGCCACGTGATTCCCAGAGTCACGCCGAGAACGCACGACGACGAGGTGCTGGCGGTGCTGGAGCAGTTGGCGGCGGCGTAGGTTTCGGCGCCCGCATCGCCGCAAACCAACCGTCAGCAGGCGTCGGAGCGGATTAAGCCGCTTTGACGGTTATAGCCTTCGGCCCCTTGGGGCCGGGCTCGGAGTCGTAGGAGACCTTCGCGCCCTCGGCCAGCGAGCGGTAGCCGTCGCCGACGATCGAGCTGTGATGGACGAAGAGGTCCGCCGACTGGTCGTCCGGGGTGATGAACCCGAAGCCCTTGTCGTCGCTGAACCACTTCACGGTACCTGTCGCCATGGTCTTTCCTCCACGGTCATGTGCTGCGGACGCGGAGGATGCTGGTGAGGCAACGACGACGAGCGCTG
>JBQCIQ010000124.1:0-7256 GCA_051953595.1 Conexibacter sp.
CACTTCGCGAACGCGTGGGAGGCGCTGAAGGCGAACGAGCTGATCGAGCACTCGCTCGTGCGCCCGGTGCTGTGGCAGACGATGGGCTTCGAGAAGGTCGCCGAGGCGCACCAGCTGCTGCGCGACAACAAGCACCTCGGCAAGATCGCGATTCTCGTCGGCGCGACCGAGGAGAACCAGGGCAAGACGGCCGAGGGCCCCGGCGCGATTCGGGCGGAGGTCGGCGCTTAAGCGCCGGCCTCGCCGCAACGCGATCCGCAATCCCGACCGCTAGGATCCTCGCCCATGGCCGGAGTCGTTCACATCCCCTGGTACGCGACGCTCTTCCGCGGCGACAAGTTCGCCGCGGCGGTGAGCGAGGCCGCGGCCACGTCGCTGCGCTACGGCGCGACGCAGTACAAGGTCCACCGCTCGCGCGACGACGCGTACCGGATCACGCAGATGGTGTGGTTCGCGACGAGACTCGAGTGGGAGCGCTACTGGGAGGGTCCCGAGATGACCGCCCTGCGCACGAACTACTTCGGGCACTACCAGGTGCCGGTCATCTACGCCTGGTACGACGAGCTCGCCTCCGACGTGATCGCACCGGCCGCGGACGAGCCCGCCGCCGCGCAGACCACCGTCTGACGCCTCCGGCTCAGCCGGCGTCGAACGCTCCCTCGGCCCGCAGCGCCAGCTCCAGCTCGAAGCGCCGCTGCGGGTCGTCGAGCGCGTCGCCGAACAGCTCGCGCAGGCGGCCGAGGCGGTAGCGAACCGTCTGGGGGTGGACGTGCAGGCGCTCGGCGATCGCCTGCGGCCGGCCCTGCTCCGCCAGCCACGCGGCGAGCGTCGCGGTCATGCGGGCGCGCGCGCCGGCGCCGAGCGCCGCGAGCGGCGCGAGCCGCGTGCGCACCAGCTCGTGCGCGAGCCGGCGGTCGCTGCGCAGCAGCAGCGCGGTCGTGTAGTCGGCGGCGTCGAGCAGGCCGTGGTCGGGCGCCGCCCCCTCCCCGCTCAGCGCCAGCACCGCGCGGGCGCGCGCGAGGCTGAGCGCCGCGTCGCGCCACGGCACCGCCGGCCCGAGCGCGGCGATGCGGCCCGGCCCGACCGCATGCTGGAGCTGCGTGCGCAGGCCGCCGCGATCGGGATCCGGCAGCAGCGCGCAGACGACGTCGCCGACGGTGTCGAGCAGCGCGTCCGCCGGCAGCCGCGGCGCGATCCGTTCGCGGTCCTCCTCCGGGAACGCGAACGCCGCCAGCGCCGTCGGCAGCCGCCACTGCGCCGCGTCGGCGACCTCCTCGACGTCGAGCGGGTCGGCCGGCGGCTCGCGCAGCAGCAGGCGCGCGAGCCGCTGGCGCTGCGCGCGCAGCTCGCCCGCCGCCGCCGACTGCTCCAGCGCGTAGCCCTCGGCCGACTTGGCCGACAGCTCGTCGATGTAGGCGAAGATCGACTCCGCCAGCAGGTAGAGCGTCTGCGGCTCCAGCCCGGCCGCGACGCCGCCGGCCGAGAAGCGCCGCCACGCGACGCGCGCGCCGACGCGGTAGGCGGCCAGCAGCACGTCGAGGCCGCGGCCGGCGCGCACCTCGCCGCGGCCGAGGTCGACGTAGACGCGCGAGCGCGGCATCGGCCCGCCGGTCTCGATTCCGTCGAGGAACTGCCGCAGCGCCTCCTCCACGCCGACGATCAGGCCGCGACCGAACGGGCCCTCCAGTGGCCGCGCGTAGGCCGGCACCTCGACGCGGATCGCGTCGATGATCTCGCGCGCCAGATCCGGCAGCTGCGGGCGCATCGCGGCGACGGCGGCGGACGGCAGCCGGCGCCATGGCCGGCGCTCGAACACGTCGGGTTGGGCGGAAGCGACCATGTCTTGTAAAAAAGCTACAACTTTCGACGGTCAAGACGTGGTCCGCAGAAGATGCAGGCATCCGGTTTGCGTCATAGGCTCCAAACCATGACCCGCGCGCACCGCATCTCCAACCTCGTCGCGGTCGTCCTGCCGTTCGTCGCGTTCCTGCTCGCCATCGTGCTGCTGTGGAACAAGGCGATCGGCTGGAGCGACGTCGCGATCTTCGTCGCCTTCTACGCCTTCACCGGCTTCGGCATCACGATCGGCTACCACCGCCTCTTCACCCACCGCGCCTTCGAGACCTCCACGCCGATGCGCGTGCTGTTCGCGATCGCCGGCTCGATGGCCGTCGAGGGCAGCGTCATCACGTGGGTCGCCGACCACCGCAAGCACCACGCCTTCGCCGACGAGGAGGGCGACCCGCACAGCCCGCACGTCAACGCCGAGGACGGCTGGCGCGGCGCGCTGAAGGGCCTCTGGCACGCGCACGTCGGCTGGATGCTGACCGACTCGCACGGCCGCGCCTCCGCGCACCGCTACGCGCCGGACCTCGTGAAGGACCGGCCGATCCGCTGGGTCAACTCGACGTTCTTCTTCTGGATCGCGCTGACGCTGCTGCTGCCGGCGCTCGCCGGCTACCTGCTGACCGGCTTCTCGCTCAAGGGCGCCGCTACCGGCTTCCTGTGGGGCGGCCTCGTGCGGATCTTCCTGCTGCACCACGTGACGTGGAGCATCAACTCGGTCTGCCACTTCTTCGGCACGCGCCGCTTCGACGTCGAGGACGAGTCGCGCAACGTCTTCTGGCTCGCGCTGCCCTCGCTCGGCGAGGCGTGGCACCACAACCACCACGCCTTCCCCACCTCCGCCTACCACGGCCTGCGCCTGTGGGAGCGGATGGCGGACCCGAGCGGCCTCCTGATCGCGACGATGGAAAGGCTGCGGCTGGTCCGCAACGTCGTGCGCGTGAGCCCGGAGAAGCAGGCGAGCAAGACGGCGGCCCCCACCCGCCCGGCCGCTCAGACGGGCTAGCGGAGGGGCGACGACGCGTACGCCTCAGACTGAGGCGTACGCGAGGCTCGGGATCCGCTCGACCGCGACCGAGCGGCGCAGGTAGCAGAACCACGTCATGCCGGCGAGCAGCACGTAGGCGGCGAGGAAGACCCACAGCGCGGGAATCGACCAGTCGGCGTGCGCCTGCGCGATCGCCGCTCGCTCCGCAGGCGTCGCGGCCGCTCTCACGAGCGCCGAGACGCCGAGGCTCGCCTGCCGCAGCACGACCTGGATCAGGAAGCCCCCGAACGCGCCGACCGCGCCGGCGATCCCGATCGTCGCGGCCGCCTGGCGCTTGAACGACAGCGCCGTCTCCGCCGGGTCGAGCCCGTGCTCGGCGGCCGCCCTGCGCCCGAGCGCGCCGAAGATCGACGGGATCATCCGGTAGGTCGAGCCGTTGCCCATCCCGGCGAGCAGGAAGATCGCCGCGAACGAGCCGAAGAACAGCGCGAAGCTGTGCGCTCTGACGCCGACGATCGCGGCCATCGTCGTCAGGCCCATGCCGAGGAAGACGGCGAGCGTCACGCGCGCGCCGCCGATCCGGTCGGCCAGCCAGCCGCCGAGCGGCCGCGCGACCGAGCCGACGAGCGCGCCCACGAACGCGAGCCCGGCGAGATAGGTCGCGATGAACGGATGGCCGGCCAGGAACTCCGGAAAGGTGCTCTTGATCACCAGCGGCAGCGCGAACGAGTAGCCGATGAACGAGCCGAACGTGCCGATGTACAGCAGCGACATCACCCACGTCTGCGGCTGCTTGAGCGCCAGCGCGTAGGCGCGTCCGTCCGATCTCGCCTGCGTGAGGCTGTCCATCCAGCGCCACGCGCCGAGCGCCGCGACGACGACGAACGGCAGCCACACGAGCCCGGCGTAGGCGAGGTGCACCTGATGCTGGGGCAGCTTCACCGCCGCGGCCGGCACGCCGACGATCACCACGAGCGGGATCAGCAGCTGCGTGACGGCGACGCCGAGGTTGCCGCCGGCGGCGTTGAGGCCGAGCGCGAGGCCCTTCCTGCCCTCGGGATAGAAGAACGAGATGTTCGCCATCGAGGAGGAGAAGTTGCCGCCGCCGACGCCGGCGGTCGCCGCGCACGCGAGCAGGACCCAGAACTGCGTTTCGTGGGCCTGCGCGGCGAGCCAGCCGCTCGGCACGACGAGCGCGACGAGCAGCGCCGGGATCAGCAGCAGCGACGCGCTGATCGTCGTCCACGCGCGCCCGCCGAAGCGCGGCACCGCGAACGTGTAGGGGATCCGCAGCGCCGCGCCGATCAGGTTCGGCACGGCCGTCAGCCAGAAGCTCTCGGAGAGCGAGAGCGTGATTCCCACGTTGCCGAGGTTGATGACGACGATCGTCCACAGGACCCAGATCGAGAAGCCGAAGTGCTCGGCGAAGACCGAGAAGGCGAGGTTCTTACGGGCGATCCGCTTGCCGTCCGTCTCCCAGAAGCGCTCGTCCTCCGGGTCCCACTCGTCGATCCAGCGTCCGCGTCGCATCGGTCCTCCGTCGTGTCGGCTCATCGTGCCGGCCACGCTACGAGCGCCCGTCGGCCGCTCGCTTCGCCGACGTGCCAGAGATCGGGCGCGCCGCTTTCGCCATGAGGCGAAAGGCGAACCGCGCGGTTCAGATTGCCGGCGGCAGCGCTCGACGCAGAAGCGCCTGCAAATCCACTGATTCGAGCGGCGCGCCGTCCTCCAGCGCGCGGCGAGCGGCGCCGGCCGCGAGCCCCAGCAGGCCCGCGGCGCGCGTCTGCGGCTGCGCAACGCCCTGCCGGCGCAAGTCCTCGCCGAGGCGGTTCTCGACGCGCCGCACCGCCTGACGCGCCTGCGGGTGGCGGCCGTCGAACAGCAGCGTGAAGCCGGCAGGCGAGTCCTCCACGAAGGCGAGGAACCCGCCGACGCCCCCGGCGCGGTGCAGGTGCTCCAGCAGCCGCTCGGCCTCCGCGTCGACGCACAGCTGGACCAGCTCCTCGCGGCTGCCGGCCATGCGGTAGAGCGTCGGCTTGGCGACCTCGAGCCGCCGCGCGATCGCGGCCATCGAGGCGGTCTCCGCGTCGGGCGCCGTCAGCGCTTCGGCGGCGGCACGGAAGTCGAGCTGCTTGCGCGGGCGCGGCATCGCGCCCGATATTGAACCAGAGGGTTTCGATTGCGACATGCGGAGCCCGACCCCTCCCCCGCTTTCGACACGGGGCGGTACGCGCCGCGCCGGCGCCCGGCCAACCTGTCGGCCCATGAGCGGAATCCTCGTCATCGGCGGCGGCATCGCCGGCCAATCCGTCTGCGAGCGGGTGCGCGAGCGCGACCCGCGCGTGCCCGTCGCGCTGCTGTGCAAGGAGCCGGAGCTGCCCTACGACCGCGTCGCGCTGTCGCACCTGCTCGCGGGCGAGACGACGCGCACCGAGCTGCAGCTGCGGCCGGAGGCGTGGTACGCCGACCACGACGTCGACGTGCGCCTCGGCGCAGCGGCCGCCGCGCTCGACCTCGACGGCGGCGTCTGCACGCTCGACGACGGCGGCGATCTGGCGTTCGAGCGCGTCGTGCTGTGCACCGGCTCCGATCCGCTGCTGCCACCGCTCGGCGGGATCGACCTGCCGGGGGTGCTGGCGTTCCGCGACCCGTCCGACTGCGACGCGATCGCGGCGCGCGCCCGCACGGCGCGTCAGGCGGTCGTGATCGGCGGCGGGCTGCTCGGGCTGGAGGCCGCGCGCGGGATCGCCGGGCTCGGCTGCCCCGTGACGGTGGTCCACCTCGTCGAGCGGCTGATGGAGCGCCAGCTCGACGAGGGCGCGGCGGCGCTGCTGCTGGACGCTATGCGCGAGCTTGACGTCGACGTGCGGTTGGAGACGCAGACAACCGCACTCGTCGGCGAGGAGGCGGTGAGCGGGCTGCTGCTGGCGGACGGCAGCCTGCTCCCCGCCGACCTCGTCGTCGTCTCGATCGGGATCCGGCCGCAGGTCGCGCTCGCGCGCGCCACCGGCCTGGAGGTCGAGCGCGGGATCGTCGTCGACGACGCGATGGTCACGAGCCACCCGCGCGCGCTCGCGGTCGGCGAGTGCGCGCAGCATCGCGGCGTCGTCTACGGGCTCGTCGCGCCGATCCACGAGCAGGCCGCCGTCGCGGCGCAGACGCTCACGGCCGGTGAGGCCGCCTACGCCGGCTCCGTGCAGTCGGCGAAGCTGAAGGTGATGGGCGTCGACCTCGTCGCGGTCGGCGACGCGTCCGGCGCGCGCGAGGTGGTCGCCGCCGACGCCGCCACGCGCACCTACCGCAAGCTGGTCGTGGACGGCGAGGGGCGCGCGGCCGGCGCGGTGCTGCTCGGCGACACGCGCGGCCACGAGCTGCTGCTGGAGCAGGTGCGCCGTCGCGAGCCGGTCGAGGACCTGCTCGGACTGCTCCAGCAGGCGAGCGAGGCGAGCGCCGCCGACCTGCCCGACACGGCGCAGGTCTGCAACTGCAACGGCGTCTGCAAGGGCGAGATCGTCGGCGCGATCCGCGCGCAGGGGCTCGGCTCCACGCAGGAGGTCGTCGCCGTCACGCGCGCCGGCTCGGGCTGCGGCTCGTGCAAGCCGCTCGTCAGAGAGCTGCTGGCGATCGAGCGCGGCGGCGCCGACGAGGAGCCCGCCTACCTGTGCCCGTGCCGCAAGCAGACGCGCGAGCAGCTGGCCGCGCTCGTGCGCGAGCGCGAGCTGGAGTCGGTGAGCGAGCTGACCGCCACGTGCGGCGCCGGGCACGACTGCGGGGCATGCAAGCCGGGGCTCGCGTACCTCGTCTCGCAGGTGCAGGAGAACCGCCACCGCGAGGAGCGCCACGCGCGCTTCATCAACGACCGCGTGCACGCGAACATCCAGAACGACGGCACCTTCTCGGTCGTCCCGCGCATCCGCGGCGGCGTCACCACGCCCGACGAGCTGCGCCGCATCGCCGACGTGGCCGACAAGTACCAGATCCCGATGGTCAAAGTCACGGGCGGCCAGCGGATCGATTTGCTCGGCGTGAAGAAGGAAGACCTCGTGGGCGTGTGGAAAGACCTCGGCATGCAGTCGGGCCACGCCTACGGCAAGTCGATTCGCACCGTGAAGACCTGCGTGGGCAGCGAATTTTGCCGCTTCGGAACGCAGAACAGCACGCAAATGGGCATCGATCTCGAGACGATGCTCGCGAACATGTGGTCGCCGCACAAGGTCAAGCTCGCCGTCTCGGGCTGCCCGCGCAATTGCGCCGAGGCCGGCATCAAGGACGTGGGTGTGATCGCCGTCGATAGCGGCTGGGAGATCTATGTCGGCGGCAACGGCGGGATCAAGACGGAAGTCGCGCAGTTCCTGGCCAAGGTCAAGACGGCGGACGAAGTGAAAGAGTTTTCGGGCGCTTTCCTGCAACTCTATCGGGAAGA
>JBQCIQ010000125.1:0-36614 GCA_051953595.1 Conexibacter sp.
GCTTGCGCAGCTGGACGGCGGCGACGGCGCCGCCGCCGGCCGCCAGCTCGAAGTGCTCGCCGGCGGTGACGATCTCGCCCGGGACCGGCACGTGCTCGACGACTGCGGCGTCAAGCCACTCGACGTGGCCGACGACCGCCACGCGCGGCGGACGGGTGGCGCCCGCGTCGCTCACAGCACGAGCGTCGCGCCGTGCCGGCGCAGCCAGCCGGCGTGGTCGCGGTAGTCGGGGCAGCGCTCGGCCAGCAGCGCCCAGAAGCGCGGCGAGTGGTCCATCACCTCCAGGTGGCAGACCTCGTGCCAGACGACGTAGTCGAGCACGGGGGCGGGCGCGAGCAGCAGCCGCCAGTTGAACGACATCGCGCCGGTCGCCGAGCAGCTGGCCCAGCGCGTGCGCTGGCCGCGGATCGTCAGGCCGGCGTAGCGTGTGCCGGCTGCCGCGGTGGCGGCGTCGAGCCGCGGCGCGATCTCGGCGCGGGCCTGGCGGCGGTACCAGCGTTCGAGCGCGGGGCGGTGGTCCTCCTCACCGCCCGGGACGAGCAGCTTCGCGCCGCGCCGGCGCACACGCGCGCGGCCGGGCTCGGGGACAAGCGCCAGCGTCTCGTCGAGGTACGGGACGGTCGCCCCGCGGGCGGCCACCGTCTCGGCCGTGCGCTTCAGCTCCGCGATCCGCCGCTCGATCCACGGCCGCAGCTCGCGGATCGCCGCGGCCGCCTCGCGCTCGGGCGCGCGCCGCGGCAGCACGACCTCCACCCCGCGCTCGTGGTCGACGCGCACGCGCACGCGCCGCGCGCGGTCCGAGCGCCGCACGCGGTAGTCGAACGCCGGATCGCTCACGCGGGCAGGGTACGCTGGCGACGCGATGGAGCGCTGGCGCGTGCAGCTTCCCGGGAACGTCCGGCCGCCGTTGGAGGTGTTCGTCAACGGCGTGCCGCAGCAGGAGGGCGCGGACTTCGAGCTGGCGCCCGCAGGCGACGCGCTGCTGTTCCGCCGCGAGCTCACGCAGGAGGGCAAGCTCGGCTTCTGGCGCTGGTTCCTCGGCGCTTGGGGGATCGGCACCTACCGCCGCAACGACGTCGTCGACGTCCGCTACACGCTCGACGGCCGCACGCTCGTCGCGCACGGCTTGGCCGTCGAGCCGCCCGGCAGAGGCGCAAACAAGCCTGCCGCTTAGGCCAGCGCGCCGAGCGCGGGCTCGCCGCCGGCGCGGCGGTCCCAGGGGCGCTGGAGGCGCAGCGCGGAGAGGATCGCGCGCGTGGCCGGGGAGCGGTTGAGCGTGTAGAAGTGGATCCCCGGCGCGCCCCGCGCCAGCAGCTCGGCGCACTGGAGCGTCGCGTACGCGACGCCGAGGTCCGCGACGGCGGTCGGGTCGTCCTTGCGCGCTTCGAGCGCGTCGAGCAGCGGCGCCGGGATCGTGGCGCCGCACATCGACGTGAAGCGCTTCACCTGCTCGACGTTCGTGATCGGCATGATCCCCGGCACGATCGGCGTCTCGATGCCGAGCGCGCGGGCCTCCTCGACGAAGCGGAAGTACGCCTCGTTGTCGAAGAACAGCTGCGTGATCAGGACCTTCACGCCCGCGTCAACCTTCTCCTTGAGGTGCTGGAGGTCCGTCTCGCGGTCGGACGCCTCCGGATGCATCTCCGGGTAGCAGGCGCCGACGAGGCAGAAGTCGTACTCCTCGGCCGTCAGCCGCGCGAGCTCGGTCGCGAAGCGCAGGCCGCCCTCGGTCGGGACGAACGCGGTCTCGCCGCGCGGCGGGTCCCCGCGCAGCGTCAGCACGTTGTCGATCCCCGCCTCGCGCATCTGGTCGAGCGCGCCGCGCAGGTCCTCGACGGTCGCGCCGACGCAGGTGAAGTGCGCCATCGCCTCCAGGCCGTGCCGCGCGCGGATGTTGCGGACGATCTCGATCGTCTTCTCACGCGTCGAGCCGCCCGCCCCCCACGTGACCGACACGAACGACGGCTCGAGCGCCTGCAGCGCCGTCAGCGCCTCGTAGAGGTTGCGCTCGCCCTCCTCCGTCTTCGGCGGGAAGAACTCGAAGGAGAAGACCGGGTCGCCGTCGGCGGCGATGATCTCGTCGATCCGCATGGTCCCGGCAGTCTAGCCGCCGCCCCCGTGCGGGCCGGCACCGTCGACCCACTTCGAGACCGTCGTCGTGCCCCATTCGACCTGGTCCCGCGAGCGGCTGAAGCCCCACGCCCGCAGCGTCGCGGAGACCTCCGGCGAGGCTTCGGGCAGGTACAGCGTGTCGCCGCCTTCGGCGCGCAGGTCGTCGACGACGGTGCGCAGCCGCTCGCGGTTCGGCATCGAGTAGAAGCCCGTGTAGCGGGAGACGTCGACGACGCCGAACGCGTCGGCGATCTCGTGGCCGGTCGTCAGCAGGATCGCGACCTTGGCGCCGGGATGCGGCGCGAAGAAGGCGCGCGTCGCGGGATCCGGCAGGAAGGCCCTGCTGTAGACCGGCAGCGGCGCTTCGCCTTCGATCAGCGGCTCGGTCGGCGTGGCCTGTGCGATCCGCTGCAGCTGCGTCCACGGCAGCGGGAGCTGCGCGAGCGAGCAGACGGTCAGCGCGGCGGCGGCGAGCACGAGCGCGCTGCCGAGCCGCGGGCGCGCGCCGCGCTGCACGCGTCCGACGAGCTCGACGGTCAGCAGCGCGAGCGTCAGCGCCCACGTCGGGAACAGCGCGATCAGCAGTTCTGGATGCGTGCGGCCCATGAAGTACGCGGCCGAGCCGAGCCCGAACACGCCGCACCACGCGAGCATGCCGGTGAGCGCGCGGCTCGGAGTGCGCTCGATCGCGCGCACCGTCGCGACGCCGATCGCGGCGACGTATGTCGCGTACAGCAGCAGGTGCACGCCGAGCACGCGGTGCAGCTTCTGCAGCCCGAAGCCGCCGACCGAGTAGAGCCTGCCGTAGTCGAACAGGCGCCCGAGCTGCGGCAACTCTCCCGCGCGGATCAGCGTCAGCAGCGCCACGAGCGCATAGGCGGCGAGCAATCCGAGCAGGGCCTCGCGAGCGAGACGCGCGAGCGCACGGCGGTCGCGATCCTCCACGCCCCACACGAGCGCGGCGACCGTCGCCGCGAGCGCCGCGAGGCCGAGCTCGGCGTTGTTAAGCACGCACAGCCCCGCGACCGCGAACAGCCACACCGGCCGCCGCGGCGCCACGCCGTCGAGGTGACGGACGAGCAGCCACGCGAGCAGGAACGGCCCCGCGTAGCGCAGCGGGAAGACGCCGAAGTAGTCGCCGAACGTGTAGCGGCTCGTCATCGTCCCGCCGACGACGAAGAGGCTCGTCGCGAGCACCGGCAGGTAGAGCGCGAGCGCCGCGACGCCGTTGCGCACGATCCGCCGCAGCAGCGCGTAGACGGCGAGCAGTGTGACGCCGGTGATCGCGCACATCGTCAACGAGAAGGCGAGGAACGACGTGCCGGTGAGCGCCAGCACGAGCGCCGGCAGGTACGGCCACAAGGACCCGTACTGGGCGGTGAAGTTCGCCAGCGGCGTGCGGCCGTTGACGATCGCGTACGTCTCGTCGAGCGTGAACTGCGCGGGGCTCCACTCGTGCGAGCTCGTGCCCATGATCGAGCTGTCGGTGTTGACCGCGTGCAGCAGCCACAGCGCGGTCAGCAGGACCGCGACCAGCAGCGCGGCAAGCCGGCGGCGGTCGGTCTCGCGCAGCGCGGTCGCGACGCGCACCCGCCACGCCGGCCGGTCGAGCACGGCGAAGGCGGCGGCCGCGATGATGGCGGCCGCGACGAGCGTCGCGGGCGTGAAGTAGCGCCAGCGGTGCGTGACGCCCGCTTGGTATATCGGCACTTCGTAGACGAGCCGCTGCTGCACGACGACGCAGACGACGGCGAGCGCCAGCAGCGCGCCTTGCGCCAGCGGGACGCCGATCGCCGCCACGGGCGCCGGCACCGTCACCCCGCGCCGCGCGAGCGCCGCGAGTGCGGCCGCGAACAGCAGCGGCGCGGCGAGCGCAAGCAGGAAGCGGCCCTGCTCGGTCGGCTCCGGCACGACGGCCCAGCGCAGGTCGCGCCAGAACGTGTACGGGTTGCCGCCGCTGTGCAGCACCCTCCCGAGCGGCGGCCCCAGCAGCACGATCGCCGCGATCGACAACAGCGCGATCGGCACGGCGAGCAGCCATGCCAGCGTGTCCGGTCCCACCGTCACGTCGCGCACGCCGCGACGCGCCGCGCGTGCGGCGTCGACCCCCTCGACGACCCCCATGCGATAACGCTAACGGATGGTGCGTCGTAATACTAACTTACGGTGTCTTTTATTACCGAATCTGGTCTATCAGACGGCGACCCAGCGCTCGGGATCGCCTGGCTCGCGCCGCGCGGCGCCGATCGCCTCCAGGTGGCCCAGGTAGCAGAGCGTCTCCGTCAGCAGCCAGGCGGCGGCGTGCACGGCGTCCGGCCCGTGCACGAGCGGGACGACCTCGTAGGCGGTGAGCGGTCTGTGCTCGATCGCGACCGCCGTCGCCGCGACGCGCTGGGCCACCAGCTCGCGGTTGGCCTCGATGTGCGCCTGCACGTCGGTGAACGGGCGCGCATGCCCGGCGATGCACAGGCGCGGCGCCGGCTTCAGCGCCTCGATCGCGTCGAGCGAGCGCAGGAACTCGCCGACCGGGTCGGGCGTCCAGCCGTAGTCGTAGTAGAGCGAGATGCGGCCGAGCAGGTGGTCGCCCGAGATCAGGATGCGGCGCTCGGGCTGGTAGAGGCAGACGTGCGAGGGCGCGTGCCCGGGCGTCTCGATCACGCTCCACAGGCCGAGGTCGGTCTCGATCTCGATCCCCGGCAGCAGCGCGAGGTCGGGCTCGACGACGCGCGCGATGCCGGACGGCTGATCCTTCGCGATCTCCGCGTAGCGGCGCAGCACGAGCTGCGGCACGCCGCTCGTGCGCCCCACCTCCAGGCGCCGCTGCAGCGCGTGATCGGGGTCTTCGAGTCTGTCCGTCGCGTGGCGGTAGTTGGGGTGCATCCACAGCTCGCAGCCGGCGCGGTCGATGATCGGGCCGGCCTGGCCGTAGTGGTCGGAGTGCGCATGGGTGCAGACGAGCAGCCGCACGTCCTCCAGCCGCAGTCTCACCATCGCCATCGCGCGCTCGAGCTGTTCGAGCGAGCCCGGTTCGTGCATGCCGGTGTCGACGAGGACGATCCCGTCCCCGGCCTTGATCGCCCACGCGTTGCAGTGCGGGACCCCGGGCCACGGAAGCGGCAGGCGCAGGCGCCAGAGGCCGTTGAGGATGCGCTCGCCGCGCCCCTGCTCGCGTCTGCGAACTCTCTCTGCCATGGGAGGCTCCACCTTATCCGCGGCCGCGGCGTAGGCTGGACGGCATGTCGAGCAACGCCACACCCGATTCGAGCGCGACGGAGGAGGTCGCCCGCCGCTACTTCGACGCCGTCGGCGCGCGGGACGTCGACGCGATGGTCGCCTGCTGGCGGCCCGGCGGCCTCGACCGCCTCCACGGCCAGGCGGACCTCGTCGCGCCCGACGGCGTACGCGCCTGGTTCGAGGAGCTGTTCGCCGCCGTGCCCGACGCGCGCATGGAGGTCGTCGAGACGACGACCGAAGGCGACCGCTGCGCCGTCTGCTGGCGTCTGACCGGCACGTTCGCCGGACCCGGCGCGTGGCAGGGCTTCGAGCCGACGGGCACCCGCCTCGACTTCGAAGGGTGCGATGTCGTGCGCGTCGAGGGCGGGCTCGTCGTCGGCAACGACGCGTTCGTCGACGGCATGACGATCGCTCGTCAGCTCGGCGTGCTGCCGCCGCGCGACTCGGGCGCCGAGCGCGGCGTGACCGCGTTCACGAACATGCGCACGCGCGCCGCGCGGCGCTTCGCCGCAGGCGACCCCGAGCAGATCGCCGAGGGCGTGTGGGTCGTACGCGGCGGCTTCCCGAGACGCACGATGAACGTCTACCTGCTGCGTGACGGCGACGGCGTCTGCCTGTTCGAGGCGGGGATCCGCGCGATGACGCCGGCGCTCGCCGCGATCGGCGCGCAGATGGGCGGGATCAAGCGTGTGGTGCTGAGCCACGCCCACCCCGACCACCGCGGCGCCGCTCCCGGACTCGGCGCGCCGATCTACTGCCATCCAGCCGACCGCGCCGACGCGGAGGGCGACGGCGGAGTTCACTACTTCCACTTCGACCGGCTCGACTGGTGGGCGCGGAGGCCCTATCCGCATCTGCTGGAGATGTGGGATGGCGGGCCGGTGTCGATCGCCGGGACGGTGGAGGAGGGCGACGACGTCGCCGGCTTCCGCGTGATGCACCTGCCGGGCCATGCGCCCGGGCTGATCGGCCTGTGGCGCGAGTCCGACCGGCTCGCGCTCGCGAGCGACTGCTTCTACACGCTCGACCCGCAGACGGGCGCGTTCGGGCCGCCGCGCGTCCCGCACCACGCCTTCAACTTCGACACCGAGCAGGCGCGCGCGTCGATCCGCAAGCTCGCCGCGCTCGCGCCCGCGACCGCCTGGGCCGGCCACGCCGAGCCGCTGCGCGGCGACGTGGCGGCCCAACTGGAGCGCGCGGCGGCGACGACGTAGCCTTCCGCCGCGTGGGCCGCCGCAACCGCCAGCGCTCGCGCGAGCAGCTTCGCGCGCCGAGCAGCGACTACACCGACGCCGAGGGCAACGTGCTGACGCTGCGCGGGTCGATGACGCCGGCGACGCGGCGCGAGTACGCGGCCGTGCTGGAAGGCGGCGGCGTGGCGCGCGCGGCGGCGACACGCGAGGACGCGTGGCAGCGCGCGGTCGAGTTCCTGTTCGAGCGGTTGGCGGTGCGGTGGGAGATCGCGGGTGCGCCGATCGAGAAGCAGCGGGAGCTGCTGGCCCGCTTCCGCTTCGCCTCGCAGGACGAGCGCGTGTGGGTCCGCGGCGTCCTGCGCGAGCACCTGGCCGAGTGGTTCCCGGACGTGGAGGCGCCGTGAACGAGGCCGGCTGTGGCACCTGGCGCGACGCCGACACCGAGCGCTTCGCGGCGCTGCTGACCGAGTACTGCCTGGACGTGCAGCCCGGCCAGCAGGTGCTCGTGCGCTCCACGACGCTCGCCGCGCCGCTGCTGCGCGCCCTGCACGCAGCGGTGTTGGCGCGCGACGCGTGGCCGCTGCTGCGCGTCGAGCTGCCCGGCGTCGAGGAGGACTTCCACGCGCTCGCGCGCGACCGCCACCTCGACTCGTTCGGCTCGATCGCTGAGGCGGAGGCGGCGCAGGCGGACGCGTTCCTGGCGATTCAGGCGCCGTTCAACACGCAGGCGCTCGCGGACGTCGATCCGGCGCGGATCGCGCGGATGGCGAGATCGCGCGCGTCGCTGACCGAGCTGCGGATGCAGAAGCGCTGGTGCGGCACGCTGTGGCCGACGCCGGCCGGCGCCCAGCAGGCGGGGATGAGCGAGGACGCGTTCGCGGCGTTCGTGCGCGGGGCGCTGTTCCTCGACCGCGAGGATCCGGCGGCGGCGTGGCGCGAGCTGGGGTCGTTTCAGGCGGGACTGATCGAGCGGCTGCGCGGTGCCTGCGAGCTGCGGATCGAGGCGCCGGGGACCGACCTGATGCTGCGCGTCGACAGGCGCACGTGGGTCAACAGCGACGGCAGGCGCAACATGCCGAGCGGCGAGGTCTTCACCGGGCCGATCGAGAACAGCGCGAACGGCACGATCCGCTTCACCGTGCCGTCCTCGCCACGCGGGGTGGCGGTCGAGGACGTCGAGCTGACGTTCAGGGACGGCGAGGTCGTCGCCGCGCGTGCGGCGCGCGGACAGGAGTACCTGGAGCAGACGCTGGCGACCGACGCCGGCGCGCGTCGGCTCGGCGAGATCGGCATCGGCACCAACCGCGGGATCGACCGCCCGATCGGCGCCATCCTGTTCGACGAGAAGATCGGCGGTACCGTTCACCTCGCGCTCGGCCGCTCCTATCCGGAGACCGGCGGCGTCAACCACTCCGCCGTCCACTGGGACCTGATCTGCGACCTGCGCGACGGGGGGCGGTTGACTGCGGACGGCGAGGTCGTGCAGGAGGGAGGGGTCGTCGCCGGCACGTAGCCGGTTCGACGCCGACCAGCCGGGCAGGCTCGCCGTGCTGATGGATCTCCGACGAGAGGAACCGCATGTCGAATGTCGATCGAACGCAGCTCGCGCGTCAATTCTTCGAGCGCTTCGCCGCCGGCGACCGCGACGCGATCGAGCGCTTGCTCGCCGCCGACTTCACGTTCTCCAGTCCGGCGGACCCCAAGCTCGACCGCGCTGGCTGGTTCGAGCGCTGCTGGCCGGCGGCGGGGGGCGGGCAGCACTTCCGCTTCGAGCGGATCATCGAGTCCGGCGCCGAGGTGGTCGTGACGTACGAGCTGAAGCGGCCTGACGGCAGCGGCGGCTTCAACACCGAGGTGCTCACGTTCGACGGTCCACGCGTGCGCCGCAGCGAGGTCTACTTCGGCTGGGATCTGGATTGACCGCCTGCGTGCTGTGGTCCGGCGGGAAGGACTGCTTCGCGGCGGGGCTGCGGAGCGGGGCGCTGGAGGAGGCGGGGACCCGGCTGGTGACGTTCGTGCCGGCGGGCGAGCGGCCGGCGTTCCGCTGCCATCCGCTTGGCGTGATGCGGCGGCAGGCGGCGGGGCTGGGGCTGCGGCACGAGCTGATCCCGATCGCGCGGGAGGAGTGGGAGGCGTCGTACCGGCGCGCGCTCGCGACGTTGGCGGCCGAGGGCGTCGAGCGGATCGTGACGGGCGACATCACGCCGGAGGCGTGGCCGTGGCTGGCCGCGGCCTGCGAGATCGCCGGCCTCGCGTTCGAGACGCCGCTGGCGACCGCGCCGGACGAGGATGCCGGGGCGCTGCTCGACTACCTCGCCGACGCCGGCGTCGAGGCGACCGTCGCGGGCGTGCGGGCCGAGCACTACGAGCCGACGCTGCTCGGCCGGCCGATCGGCCGCGCGCTGCTGGCCGAGCACGGCCTCGACGACCCGGCCGCCTTTCACCCCTGCGGCGAGCGCGGCGAGTACCACACGGTCGTCACCGCCTACCGCGGAGCGCGCTTCGTCGACTGCGACCCGGCCGCGCTGGCGCATGCCCAGCGCGACGGCATCTGGGCGCTCGACTGGCCGCAGACCTACATGTCCGATTTCCACTAGTCGGAGCCGCGCCGTCGCGCGATGATGCGCGGCGTGATCGAGGACTTCGAGCAGTGCTACCGCGCCGTCTCCTCGAAGGACGCGCGCTTCGACGGCTGGTTCGTCACCGCCGTCACCTCGACCGGGATCTACTGCCGGCCCAGCTGCCCGGCGATGACGCCGAAGCGCGCGAACGTGCGCTTCCTGCCGAGCGCGGCCGCCGCGCAGCGCGCCGGCTTCCGCGCCTGCAAGCGCTGCCGCCCCGACGCCTCCCCCGGCTCGCCCGAGTGGAACCTGCGTGCCGACGCGGTCGGCCGCGCGATGCGGCTGATCCACGACGGCGCGATCGAGCGCGACGGCGTCGCCGGCATCGCGCAGCGACTCGGCTTCAGCGAGCGCCACCTGCACCGGCTGCTCGTCGCCGAGCTGGGCGCCGGGCCGCTGGCGCTGGCCCGCGCGCAGCGCGCCCAAACCGCCCGGCTGCTGATCGAGACGACGACGCTGCCATTCACCGACGTCGCGTTCGCAGCCGGCTTCCCGAGCATCCGCCAGTTCAACGAGACCGTGCGCGAGGTGTTCGCGACGACGCCGACCGAGCTGCGGCGCGGTGCCGCGCACAACGGACACGGTGATGCGACGACCGGCCTGACGCTGCGGCTGCGCCACCGCGCGCCGCTCGACGCGGCCGGCCTGCTGGCCTTCCTCGGCGCGCGGGCGGTGCCCGGTGTCGAGGCGTGGGAGCCGACCGCCCCGGCGGGACCCGCCTACCGTCGCGTGCTCGCGCTGCCGCACGGGCCGGGCGTCGCGGCGCTGGCGCCGGGCGACGACCACGTCCGCTGCGAGCTGCGGCTGAGCGACCTGCGCGACCTCGCTGCCGCCGTGCAGCGCTGCCGCCGGCTGCTCGACCTCGACGCCGACCCGGTCGCGGTCGACGCTGCGCTGGCCGCCGACCCCGCGCTCGCCCCGCTCGTCCGCGCACAGCCTGGTCGCCGCGTCCCAGGCGCGGTCGACGGCTTCGAGCTGGCGGTCCGTGCCGTCCTCGGCCAGCAGGTGTCGGTCGCCGGCGCGCGCACGCTCGCCGGCCGCCTCACCGTCGCATTCGGCGAGCCGCTGCCGGAGGCACTCGCCGACGAGCAGCTGACGCACGCCTTCCCCGCCGCCGCGGCGATCGCAGGCGCGGACCCCGCCGAGCTGCCGCTCACGCGCGCCCGTGCGCACGCGCTGCAAGCGCTCGCCACCGCCGCAGCCGACGGCTCGCTGACGCTCGACCCCGGCGCCGACCGCGACGCGACGCGCGAGCGGCTGCTGGCGCTCCCCGGCATCGGTCCGTGGACCGCCGAGTACGTCGCGATGCGCGCGCTCGGCGATCCGGACGCCTTCCCCGCGACCGACCTCGGCGTCACGAAGGCGCTCGCGCTCCTTGCCGGGCGCACCAAGCCGGACCCCGAGCGCTGGCGCCCCTGGCGCGCCTACGCCGTGCAGCACCTGTGGGCGAGCCTCGCCGACGCCGCTCCGCCGCCCCGTCCACGATCCTGAGGAGAGACCGCCATGTACGCCGCCACGATCGACACGCCCCCCGGTCCGTTCACGATCCTCGCCTCCGACGACGCCGTCTTCGCGAGCGGCTGGACCGCCGACCCCGAGCGGCTGCGCGCGTACATCGGCGCGCGGCTGCGCCCGGCCGGTGAGCTGACGGCGCGCAGAGACCTCGGCCCCTTCACGCGTGCGGTCGCGGACTACGTCGCCGGCGATCTGACGGCGATCGACGACGTCCCGGTCAGCTTCGCGTCGACACCGTTCCACGAGCGCGCATGGGAGCAGTTGCGGCTGATCCCGGCCGGCGCGCCCGAGACGTACGGCGCGCTGGCGGCGCGCTGCGGCAGCCCCGCCGCCGTGCGCGCGGCCGGGACCGCCTGCGGCCGCAACCCGACCGCGCTGTTCGTCCCTTGCCACCGCATCGTGCGCACGGGCGGCGGGCTCGGCGGCTTCGGCTACGGCCTGCCGGTCAAGCGCTGGCTGCTCGACCACGAGCAGGGCGCCGCCGCGCTCGCCGCGTGAACGTTCGCCTCAGGCGTTCGCGGCGATGCGCGCGAGCCGGCGATCGAATGTCCGCAGCTGGGCGTCCGCCTGCCGGGCGACGGCCAGCGACAGCGCGTCCGGAAGGCGGAGCGCGCGGTGGCGCCCGCGCAGCCGTGCGGCTTCGGCCGCGACCGCGCGGTCGATCGGCACCACCTCGATGCCGAATGCCGCGAGCGCCGCATCGATCTCGTGGGCGCGACCGGCGCGCATCGGTCCGACAACCACCTCGGCGTACACGCTCGCGGCGGTCAGCAGACGCTCGCTGTCGCGTTCAACGGTCTGGAGCAGCCGACGCGCGGCGGCATGGTGGGCGTCGTCCCGATTGAAGAAGCCGATCAGGACATCGGCGTCGAGAGCTACCGCTCCCACTCGTCGCGCAATCGCTGCAGGTAGCCGTCCGGATAGACGCCGCGGTCGAACGTCCCGGCGAAGCGCTCGACGAGGCTCTGCGACGTCTCGACCACGAGCACCCCGCGACCGGCGGCACGTATGTGGATCTCGTCCCCGGCGCCGAGGCCGGCGGCGCGCAGCTCCTCCACGGGAAGCGTGACCTGGTTCTTGCTGGAGATTCGGCTCATCCTTTACTTAGAGTAGCGTCCAGTAAAGGTAGGGTCTACCCGATGGATCTGGTGGACGAGATTCGCGAAGGGTGCGCGTGGGTCGCGGCGCGGGCGACGCACCTGACGATCGATCGAGCGGCGATCCCCGGCTACGCGGCCGCGCTGCCCGGTCCGCCCGCGCCGGACCCGGAGGACGACCTCGTCGGCGGACCGCCGGAGCTTCGCGCCGCCTTTCACCTCACGCTCGACGCGATCAACTTCGGCTCGGGCTGGTTCCCGACGCTGCGCAAGCGCGAGGGGCGCTCGGGCTACTGGACGGTGGCGCTCGGCCTGCGCGACCGCTTCGCGCGCCACGGCGCCTGGAGCGCCGCCGAGCTGCGCACGCTCGACGCGGCAGAAGTAGCCGGCACGCTCGGGCAGGACCCCCAGCACGAGCTGATGGCGCTGTTCGCCCGCTCGCTCAACGACCTCGGCGCGCACGTCGAGGACGAGCACGGCGGTCGCTTCATGGGTCCCGTCGAGCAGGCCGCGGGCTCCGCCGTCGCGCTCGCCGAACTGCTCGCGCGCTGGGACTGCTTCGCCGACGCCTCACCCTACGCCGGCCGCACGATCCCCTTCTGCAAGCGCGCGCAGATCGCCGCGTCCGACCTCCACCATGCCGGCGTCGCCGACTTCGGCGCAGACCTCCACCGCCTCACGCTGTTCGCCGACAATCTCGTCCCGCACGTACTGCGCCTCGACGGGATCCTGCGCTTCGCGCCCGACCTGGTCGCGCGCATCGACGCAGAGCAATTGATCGAGCACGACAGCCCCGAGGAGGTCGAGATGCGCGCCTGCGCCGTCCACGCCGTCGAGCTGATCGTGCGGGAGCGCCCCGACCTCACCGCACAGCAGGTCGACCACCTGCTGTGGCGCAGAGGCGGCGGACCCGCTTACAAGGCGGTCCCTCGCCCGCGCGCGCGGTGCACCGCGTACTGAGGCGCAAAGAAAGAATTAATTCTCATTCAACCCACGCCAGCGCGAGTTTCCCGAACGCGTCCGTTCTGAAATACGACGATCTGAGCGACGAGGAGGCCAAGACGCTCGGCGACGCGATCGGCTGCCATAGCGTCTGTCTTGACGGTAGCCGCCATCATCGCCGCCACCGTTATGTGGTGAGCGCCGTTCTCCTGGGCGTCGTACATACGATCGCCATGTTCGGGGTTGGAGCGAAGCTCTGGTGGGGCTGGGCCTGGTGGGCACGGCGGCAGTCCGGCTGATCCGGCGCGGCTCGGCGAGCGCAGCGCCACAGCGACCGCTAGCCTCCGGCGCGCGGTGCGGCTCGTCACCTGGAACGTCAACTCGCTCAGACAGCGCCTGCCGCGCGTGCTCGAGTTCGTGGAGGAGCACGCGCCGGACGTGATCTGCCTGCAGGAGACGAAGTCGGACGCGGACGCGTTCCCGCACGACGCGCTGCGCGAGGCCGGCTACGGCGCCGCCGATCACAGCGGCGGGCGCTGGGCGGGCGTCGCGATCCTCGCGCGCGAGCCGCACGAGCTGATCGATCCGGCGCGCGGCCTGCCCGGCGAGCCGGCGCAGGACGAGTGCCGCTGGGTCGAGGCCACCGTCGACGGCGTCCGCGTCGTCTCCACCTACGTCCCCAACGGCCGAATCGTGAACAGCGAGTGGTACGCGCAGAAGCTCGACTTCCTCGCCGCCGCGACGGAGCGGGTGCGCGAGATCCGTGCGGCCGGCACGCCGCTCGTCGTCGCCGGCGACATGAACGTCGCACCCGACGACCTCGACGTCTACGACCCGGCTGCCTTCGCGACGGAGACGCACGTCACGCCGCCCGAGCGGGCGGCGCTCGGCACCCTCGCGCAAGCGGGCGGCCTCACCGATGCCTTCCGCGCGCTGCACCCCGACGAGCAGCAGTTCACCTGGTGGGACTACCGCGCCGGCCACTTCCACAAGAACCTCGGCCTGCGGATCGACCTCGCGCTCGTCAGCGAGGAGATCGCCGCTCGCCTCACGCGCGCCGGCATGGAACGGCCCTACCGCAAGGGCAGAAGACCGTCCGACCACGCGCCCCTGCTCGTCGAGTGGGCGGACTGAGGCGCACTCGCGCTACCGTCACCGCCGTGCGCCGCACCAAGATCGTCGCGACCATCGGGCCCGCCTGCCGCGATCCCGAGACGCTTGCCCGCATGGTCGAGGCGGGCCTGGACGTCGCGCGCCTCAACTTCTCGCACGGCACGCGCGAGGAGCACGCGGAGAACGTGCGGCTCGTGCGCGAGGCGGCCAGCCGCGCCGGACGTCAGGTGGCGATCCTGCAGGACCTCCCCGGTCCGAAGCTGCGCATCGGCCCGCTGCGCGACGACCTGATCGATCTGCGCCCGGGCGACACGGTCACGCTCGCGTGCGGCAGCGAGGAGGTCGGCGACGAGCACCGCATCACGGTCGCCTGGCCCGGCCTCGCGCGCAACGTCGAGACCGGCGACGTCATCTACCTCGCCGACGGTCGCATCCGCCTGCGCGTGGCCGACGTGCGCGACGGCAGCGGCGAAGTCGACACGACCGTCGAGATCGGCGGCGCGCTCGCCTCGCGGCAGGGGCTGAACCTGCCCGGCAACACGCGCGGGCTGCCGTCGGTCCCGCACGAGGACCTCGAGCTGCTGCGCTTCGGCGAGTCGATCGGCGTCGACCTCGTCGCGCTGTCGTTCGTGCGCGAACCGGACGACGTCACGGAGGTGCGCAGACATACGCGCACGCCGCTGATCGCGAAGATCGAGAAGCCGCAGGCGGTCGACGACGCGGAGGAGATCATCCGCGCGGCCGACTGCGTGATGGTCGCGCGCGGCGACCTCGGGATCGAGCTGCCGATCGAGGACGTGCCGGTCGTGCAGAAGCGGCTGCTGCGGATCGCCGGTCAGCTCGCGCGCCCGGCGATCACCGCCACGCAGATGCTCGACTCGATGGTGACCTCCTCACGCCCCACCCGCGCCGAGGTGACCGACGTCGCCAACGCGATCCTCGACGGGACCGATGCGGTGATGCTCTCGCAGGAGACGGCAGTCGGCGCGCACCCGGTCGGGGCCGTCGCGATGCTCGCCTCGATCGCCGAGCGGACCGAGCGCGAGCTGCCGTACGAGCACTGGAACGAGCAGCGCGTCAGCCGCGACGCGCGCGATCCCGCCTACACCGTCGCGCACAGCGCCTGTGAGGCGGCACGCGAGCTGGGGCTCGCCGCCCTGCTCGTGCCGACGCTGTCGGGCCGCAGCGCGCGGCTGATCTCCGCGCACCGGCCGCAGGTGCCGATCTACGCGCTCTCGCCCGGCAGAGAGACGGTCCGCCGCTGCGGACTGATGTGGGGCGTCGAGGCCGGCTCGATGCCGCGCTGCGAGATCACGGAGCAGCTGATCCGCGACGCCGCCGCGCGCGCCGTCGAGCTGGGCTGGGTCAGACGCGGCGACCGCGTCGGCATCACGGCCGGTCTCCCGAGCGGTCGGCCGGGGACGACCTCGCTGCTCCAGATCCAAACCGTCTGAGTCGCGCGCGGACTCCGGCGTCGCGCAACGCCACGACGACCCCGGCGATCCCCATCGCCACCAGCACCGCGAAGGCGGCGACGGCCGCCGGAGAGCCGAGGTTCGAGAGGTTTCCGCCGAGTGCCGTGTACGCGAAGGCGCGCGGCGCGCAGCCGAGCGCGGTGGCGCCGGCGAACGTCAGCAGCGGCACGCGCGTCAGCCCAGCCGCGTAGTTGACGACGTTGTAGGGCATCGCGGGCAGGATCCGCGCGTACAGGACCGAGAGGAACCCGCGCTGTGCGATGAAGTCCTGCACGACGCGCACGCGGTGACCGGACAGCTCGTCGACCGCGCGCGCCCCGAAGCGCCGTGAGAGCAGGAACGCGAGCGACGCCCCCAGGGTCGCCGCGACGATCGACACCGGCGTCCCGAGCGCCGTGCCGAACAGCAGCCCGCTCGCACCCGCCAGCAGCGGCCCGGGGAACATCGCGACCGTCAGCAGCGAGGAGATCGCGACGAACGCCAGCGGCGCGACGACGCCGACGTCGTCGACCGCGTTCCGCACCCGCGCGGCCGACAGGTCGCCGGTCAGCGCGACGGCGGCGAACAGCGCGCCGACGAGCGCCGCCAGCGCGGCGAGGCGCAGCAGCGCACGGCGCCGCTCACGCCGCGACGCGCCCGTAGAACTCCTCCTCCAGGCGCCCCAGCTCGGTCACCGCCGGCTCGCCGTACATCCACTCGCGCGCGATGCGGTGCCAGTTCGCGCGCGCCCGCAGCTGACCGAGCACGGCGAGCGTCAGCATCTCCATGCGCCGGCCGAACAGGTGCTCCGGGCGGATGTCCTGATGGCGCATCTCGCGGAAGTGCGAGGAGCGCATGTCGGAGGACTCGATCGCCACGCGCGTCGCGATCTCGGGCGTCAGCTGGATGTCCTCGTCGGCCGTGTACCACCAGATCGAGTCGACGACGTAGGAGAAGACCGTCTCGGCGCTGACCTTCTCGGGATGCGGGAGAAAGCCCGACTCGCCCAGCAGCTCGTGCAGCCGCTCGGGGGAGTCCTCGGAGACGGCGCGCTGGGCGGCCAGCTCCAGCTCGACCGCCTCGGGCGCCATCCGCTTGTAGAGGCCGAAGTCGAGGAACGCGACGCGCCCGTCGGACTGGAGCATGAAGTTGCCCGGGTGCGGGTCGCCGGAGAACTGGTGGTGGCGGTAGAGGCAGCCGAAGAAGAAGCGGAAGACGATCTCGCCGAGGCGGTCGCGCTCGTCCTGGGTCCCGCCCTTCAGCTCCTCGAACCCCTTCCCCTCGACGAACTCGCTGACGATCACGCGCTCCCGCGAGAGCCGCGTGACGACGTCCGGCACGACGATGAACGGGTGGCCGCGGAAGATGCGCGCGAGCGAGCGCTGGTTCTGCGCCTCCAGCTCGTAGTCCAGCTCCTCGTCGATGCGCAGGCGGATCTCCTCGGCGATCGCCTTCGCGTCCATGCCCGGCGCGATTCGCTTGATCAGCCGCATGATCAGGCCCAGGTTCTGCATGTCGGCGCGCACCGCCGCGGCGACCCCGGGGTATTGCACCTTCACCGCCACGTCGCGGCCGTCGTGCAGCGTCGCGCGGTAGACCTGCCCGATCGAGGCCGCTGCGATCGGCGTCTCGTCGAAGTCGGCGAAGACCTCGCCGAGCTTGTCGTCAAGCTCCTCCTCGATCACCTTGCGCATGTCCTTGAAGCCGACCTTCGGCGCGGCGTCGCGCAGCGCGGCGAGCTTCGCCTGGAACTCCTCGCGGTGCTCCTCCGGCACGAGCCCGACGTCGAGGAACGACAGCACCTGCCCGAGCTTCATCGCCGCGCCCTTCATCGTCCCGAGCGCGGCGACGATCTGCTCGGCCGCCTCCAGGTGGCGGCGTTCGAGCGCGGCCTGCGCATCCTCCTTCGAGCGCGCGACGTTGGCCGCACGCGTGCCCGCCTGTCGCACCGCCTGACCGGCGGCGAGGCTCCCCAGCTTCGCGGTGCGGCGCACGCGGGAGGTCGGAATTCTGTCGCGCGCCATCGCGACAGATCGTAGGCGCTGGCGTGCGCCGTTCGCGCTGGCGCTACCCGCGCTGCACCTTTGAGCCCGGCACGATGTCGTCCGCGCCGTCGGGCCAGCGCACCCACGCCTTGTAGCCGCCGTCGTAGTCGTCGCCGAGCAGGACCAGCGTCGCCGGCTCGCCGAGCGCCGTGCACGGCTCCGACCCCTCCGGGTCGAGCCCGCGCCAGATGCGCACGAACGCGTTCGACTCCAGCTCGTCGCCGACCGTCGTCGGGTCGGTGTGGCCGGGATGGATCGGCGTCGCGGGCGGCAGCGCCAGCAGCTTGTCCATGATCGAGGACTTGAGGTCCGCGTAGGTCGTGTGGCCGGGTGCGCGGACGCCGCCGACGGAGCCCTTGAAGAGCGTGTCGCCCGTGAACAGCGCCTGCTCGGGGCCCTCGCTGACGAGCAGCGAGACCATCCCCGCGGTGTGGCCGGGCGTGTGCAGCGGCTGGATGCGCAGGTTGCCGCAGAGGATCGGCTCGCCGGGGACGATCTCGCCGGTCGCCTGCGGGACCAGCTCGCGCTCGGCGGCGTGGATCAGCACGGGCGTGCCGGAGTAGCGCTCCAGCACCTCGTCGAGCGCGCAGACGTGGTCGTAGTGGTGGTGCGTCAGCAGGACGGCGGTCAGCGTGAGGTCGTTCGCCTCGACCGCGTCGAACAGCGGAGCCATCGGACCGCCGGCGTCGACCAGCACGGCGGAGCCGCCGGGACCGTCGCCGACGAGGTAGGTGTTCGTGAGGAAGCCGTCGGACATCGAGCGCTCGAGGATCATGCGGGCGAGCTTACCCAGGCGACCTGCGAACATCGCCGTGATGCTGCGACGCGCGATCGCGTTCTCGCTTCTGCTGGCGGCGCTCGCCCCGGCGACCTCGCTCGCGGCGCCGGCCGACGACCTCGCGCTCGCGCTCAGATTCCGCCCCCGCCTGCTGTTCGACACGAAGGAGCATTGGCGCCCGCTCGACGTCGACGCCGTCCTCGCGGAGCCCGGGCATCAGGCGTGCCCGCCCGTCGGCGCCGGCCCCTGCGCCCCGCTCACGAGCGTGGCGCAGCTGACCCCGGCGGTCGCCTACCTCGACCTGCGCGGCGAAGGGCCGCCCGACCCGCCCGGCAGCCCCTCCGTCATCTACGCGCACGTCGTGCGCAGGGGCGCGCGAACGGCGCTCGACTACTGGTGGTACCTGCGCTACAACGCCTACTCGCTCGATCGGCACGAGTCCGACTGGGAGGGCGTCACGGTGATCGTGAACCGCGCCGGCACGCGCGTCCTCGACGTCGACTTCGCCGCCCACGCCGACGTATGGCGCTACGACCCGGGCGTGCCCCAGATCGTCGGCGAGCGCGTGAAGGTCTACGTCGCCAACGGCGACCACGCCTCCTATCCGCGGGCCTGCATGCGGCTCTGCCGCCAGATCGACGCGACGCTGCCGGAGGCGCATTTCGGCGGCCAGCGCTCGTGGGCCGGCAACTCCGTCGCGGGTTGCCACCGCGCCTGCGTGAAGCTGCTGCCGACCGACGCGAGCGGAGCGCCGGCGTCGTGGGACGCGTGGGGCGGGCGCTGGGGTGCCCCGACCGCACCGGCCTTCGCCCCGCCGCGCTCGCCGGCCTTCCAGCATCGCTATCGGGACCCGTTCGCGGCCAGACGCAGCCACCGCCACCGCTTCGGCCTCATCTGAGAAGCTGGGTCCATGCCCCTGATCCACACCTGCTACCGCATCCTCGACATCGACCGCTCGGTCGCCTTCTACGAGGCGCTCGGCTTCAGAGAGGTCGGGCGCATCCCGATCCGCGACGAGGCGATCAACGTCTTCATGAACCAGCCGGGCGACGGCGACATGCCGCGGCTGGAGCTGACGTACAACATTGGCCGCACCGAGCCGTACGAGATCGGCACCGGCTACGGCCACATCGCGATCACGGCGGACGACCTCGACGCCACGCTCGCGCGCCTCGCCGAGCAGGGAATCGAGCCGGAGAAGCCGCCGTACTCGGTGCGCGAGGGCGGCTCGCGGCTGGCGTTCGTCGCTGATCCAGACGGCTACCGCGTCGAGATCATCGAGCGCTCGGCCTGACGTTCGTCAGCTCGTTCTCCCGCAACTGCGTTCGGAGTTGCCGCGCGAGGCGCACCGAGGCCTCGATCTCGACGCGCCTGATCGACACGCTCTCGACGTTGATCCCGAACGGGACGCCGAGGGTCCGGCAGTAGGCCATCAGCTCGGTAGCCGTGACGAGCGCCTGCTCGTAGGAGGCCTCCAGCGGGTCGGCGGCGTGCTTGAGGTCGTTCTCGATCCAGCGCGGCACGTCGACGCCCAGCCACCGCAGGAAGTCCAGCGTCTTCATCGACCCGCAGACCGAGAACGTGAAGACGAACGGCACCGCTGACACGCCGCGCGCCCGGCACTCGTAGTGATAGTCGGACACGAGGTTCTTCGCGGCGTTGAGGTCGTAGACGACCTGGGTCACGAAGAACCGGCAGCCGGCCTCCTGCTTGGCCAGCAGACGCAGATGCTCGTCCTCGCGTCGGCTGTGGCGCTCGGGGATCGCGACGCCGCCCAACGCCAGGGCCGGGTTGACCTCGCGGCGCAGCGCTTGCGCGTCGGCCAGCGACGTCCGCCCCGTCGCAGCGCTGGACGGCGCTCCGACGAGAACCGTCATCACCCGCGCCGGATCCTGTGCCGACAGCCAGGCGCGCAGATCGTCGGGCGCGTACTTGCTGACCGCGCGGTAGACGATCACCGGCGTCGGCCAGGCCCGGAGGTGATCGACCAGGTAGTCGGCCGGGTCGAGCGTCGGCATGAACGGAAACGGGCGCTCAGCCGGGTTGCGCTCGGTCTCGTCGTCGATGTCGTAGAGGATCAGGCCGTCGAGACCCAGCGGGCGAAGGCGATCGACCGTCGCGTCGGCGATCTCCCGCGCACGTTCGCGCTCGGTGTCGTGACGCGGTGGCGTGAGGGCGAACACCAGGAACCCGCCCCGACCGTCCGTGATTCGCTGAATCAGATCCAAGCGCGGGACAGTACTCGGCGAATCCCCGTGAGCAGCGGTCGACCGTGCCGACGACCCAACGCGTCGCGGGAGCGGTGGACGCAGGCCGGCGAGGCGGAGCATCGCGAGGGCAACGGCGCAGGCCGCGCGCGGTACCCTGCGAGCCGGATGGCCGACACGTCGAAGATCGCGAAGAACCTCGAGCGGTTCGCGCAGGCGATCGCCGCGCACGACCGCGAGAACCCCACGCACACCGCCTGGGGGATCGGGCTCGCGCACTTCGACCTCGAGCGGCTGGGCCTGGAGGAGGGCGAGGAGATCCTTCCCGGCATCGTGATCCAGGCCGACAACGGCGTGACGGGCAACTTCCGCGTGCTGTGCGACGGCCAGCACGACGGCGAGCGCGAGGCGGCCGAGGAGGAGGTCGTCGAGGCAGTCGCGACCACCACCGTCGGCGGCGAGCGCTCGGACGATCTCGCGCGCCGCTCGTTCTAGGGCGACGGTCCACGCCCCGTCGTCTCGCGGCAGGACGCGGGCGTCAGTCGTCCGCGCCGGCCTGCAGCGCGAAGCACATCACGACGGCCATGCAGCGATGCGCCGCCTGCTCGCCGACGCGCGCGAGGCGCCGCTCGCTGACGCGCGCGATCCGCTCGACGACCCGCTCCCAGCGCGCGAGCGCGTATTGCAGCTCCGCCTCGCCGTGCGCGTCGAGCGTGAGCACGCGCCGCTCGGCGTGCGCAAGGAGCGCATCGAAGCCGCCGCTCGCCAGCGCCGCGTGCGCCGAACGCGTGACGGCGACGGCATCGGCGGCGCGACCGCTCGCGCGGCCGTTTCGCACGCCGGCGACCGCGGTGCGCTCGCCCTCGTCGAGCAGCCGGCGGGCGCGGTAGTGGTGCTCGATCGCGCCGCGGCGCTGGGTGCGTCTCGCCAGCTCGATGAAGCCAAGCTGCTCCAGTCGCCGCACGTGGTAGCCGATCGTGCCGAGCGCCACGCCCAGCTCGCCTGACAGCTCGACCGGGCTGGCCAACTCGCGGTCGCGCAGGACATTGAGGATCCGCACCCGCGTGGGGTGGCCGAGCGCCTTGACGACGCGACTGTCGACAGGGTCGGCGTCGAGCTGTGCCGCCATGTTCACTCCCCCGCACCGCTCCGAGCGATGAGCGGCCCCGGCGGAGTCGAGACCCGCCGGGGCCGCTGGTCAGCTCGCATGCCGGCTCCCCCCCGTAGCGCTAGCGACGGTCGGCCATTGCGGGAGGCATGGCCAGGCCAGCAGACCCGCACGCCGGGATGGGGGTGCGCGCGAGTCGTCCCGGGGATCGTCGGGGGAAGGACGAGTTCCGGGTGGGGGAATCGGGAGGGAACGGCAGACGCGAGGCTGTCATCGAGCGCAATGCTTGGCGCAGCGGCGCGCACGGTCAAGCCTAAAGGCGAGAGTTCTGAACTGAATACCGTTGTGCCGCATGGCACATATCTAGTGCGTTGTGACGCAGATCTCGTTGGGTCTGCGACGCCCGCCCGACGGGCGCGGATACGGTCGCCACGATGTCGCTCACGCACGCCATCCTCGCGCTGGTCGCCGAGCGGCGCGGCTATGGCTACGAGCTCGTCCAGCGCTTCGAGGCGCGCGTCGGCCCGGCGTGGCGCTTCAACCCCAGCGCCGTCTATCCGGCGCTCGACCAGCTCGAGCGCGGTGGGCTCGTGACGAGCGTCGCGCGGCCGAGCGGCACGCGCCGGAGCCCGCGCATCGTCTACGCCGCCACGCCCGCCGGCCTGGCAGCGCGTGAGGCGTGGCTCGGCGTCGACCGGCCGCCGCCGGAGCCGGTGCGCTCGGAGCTGCATCTACGGCTCGCGTTCGCGCACGGCCGCCACCGCGCGGCGCTCGGCGCGCAGCTCGACGCGCATGAGCGGGCGTGCACGGAGCTGCTTGCCCGCTACCCGCGCGGAGCGGGCGGATCCGACCCGGTCGGCGGCGTCGCGCTGCTCGACGCGGCCGTCGTCGCACGACTGCGGGCGGAGCTGGCGTGGCTCGCGCACGCGCGCGCGACGCTCGCGCGCGGGTGAGCGTCAGGCGGTCAGACCGTCGCGACGGGGGCGGCGACGCCGGCGCGCGCGGCGATCCGCTCCGCGAGCGCGGCGATCGTCGGGCAGGCGATCCCGTGGCGGGCGCCGGCGCGCAGGACCGCACCGGCGATCGCGTCGAGCTCGGGCTCGCGCCCGGCGGCGACGTCGCGCTGCATCGACGTGCCGAAGCCGTCGTGCAGCACCTCGAACTCGCCGAACACGACGGCCGGGGCGATCTCCGCTCCCTCTGCAGCCGCGACGGCGCAGCCCTCGCGCACGCACGCCTCCAGCTGCGCCCAGCGCGCCGGGTCGGCACGGATCGCGCCGAAGGGCGCGTCGTACGCCGTCGTCATGCACGCGAGCGTGTTGAGGCGCACGAGCTTCCCCCACAGGATCCGCGCCTCGCTCTTGTCGTCGCTGAAGCGCGCCTCGACACCGGCCGCCTGCAGGGTCGCCGCGAGCGCGGTCAGCCGCGGGTACAGCGCCGGGTCGTCGCTCGCCAGCTCGACGAACAGGAATCTGCCGCTCTGCACGACCCGTCCGGGCGCCGGTCGGTCGGCCTGGACGCGGATCGTGCCGGCGGCGACGCGATCGAAGAACCGCTCGCGCAGCAGCGCCATGTGGTCGAAGCCGTTGAGCAGCGGGACGACCACGCCCGGCTCAGCGCTCGGCTCCACGCGCGCGAGCGCGCCCTCCAGCGCGGCCGCCTTCGTCGCGACGATCAGCGCGTCGACCGGCTCGGTCAGCCGCGCGAGCGCGCGCGGGCGCGCGGTGAAGTCGCCGAGCACGTTGCTCTGCACGGCGATCCCGTCGCGCGCGATCGTCTCCGCCGTCGCCTCGCGCGCGATCGCCGTGACGTCCGCGCCTCCGCGTGCGAGCGCCGCGGCGAGCAGGCCGCCGACGCCGCCGGGTCCGAGGATCGCGATCGAGGGGGACTCGCGCACGCCCGGCAGGCTAGATCAGCACGCCCGGGTTCAGCAGCCCGCCCGGGTCGACGGCCGCCTTCGCGCCGCGCAGCGCGGCGGCGAACGGCTCTGGCCGCTGGCCGTCGTACCAGGGGCGATGATCGCGACCGACGGCGTGATGGTGGGTGATCGTGCCGCCGCCGGCGAGCACCGCGTCGGCGGCCGCGCGCTTGATCGCGTCCCACTGCTCGACCTCCTCGCCCCGGCGCGCCGGCGCGAGCACCGTGAAGTACGGCGCGGCGCCGTCGGGGTAGGCGTGCGTGACGCGGCAGGTGACGATCCCCTCAACGCCGCACACCTCGCGCACGGCCGCGCGCGTCGCGGCCGTCACGTCGGCGACGAAGCGGTCGAAGCGCTCCCAGGTGATCGCCGTCTCGAACGTCTCGCTCAGCACGCCCATCGCGACGAGCACGTCGCGCACGTACGGGGCGCGCAGGAACGCCTCGCGCCACGCGCCCGACGCGCCGCCGCGCGGGCCCTCCGCACGCTCCTCCCAGCTGCCGCCGGCCTCGACGCACAGCGCGAGCGCCGCGCGCATCCGCTCCTCGGTGACCGACGCCGCCGCGGTCGACTCGAACCCCAGCACGAGCAGCGCGGCCGAGCCGTCGCCGGCGAACGTCAGCGCCGCCTCGCGCGCGTCGACGAGCCGGCAGTTCGAGGGCGCCAGACCGGCCTGCACGATCGCGCGCACCGCCGCCGCCCCGGCGCCGAAGTCGGCGAAGCGCACGGCGCGGCTCGCGCGCTCGCTCGGCCGTGGCCGCACGCGCACCCATGCCTCCGTGATCACGCCGAGCGTCCCCTCCGAGCCCAGCAGCAGCCGGTCGGGGCTCGGGCCGGCGCGGGAGCCGGGCAGGCGGCGCGACTCCCACGCGCCGACCGGCGCGATCGCGCGCACCGACTCGACGAGGTCGTCGATGTGCGTCTCGACCGTCGCGAAGTGTCCGCCCGCGCGGGTCGCGATCCAGCCGCCGAGCGTCGAGAGCTGGAACGACTGCGGGAAGTGGCGCAGCGTGAGCCCGTGGGGCGCCAGCTGCTCCTCCAGCGCCGGCCCGAGCGCGCCCGCCTGGATGCGCGCCGCCTGCGAGACCTCGTCGACCTCCAGCACGCGGTCCATCGCCGCGAGCGAGAGCGTGACGACGCCGTTCCAGCCGCCGCCCACGCGCGCCTCGACGCCGCCGACGACGCTCGTCCCGCCGCCGAACGGGATCACCGCGGCGCCGACGTCCGATGCCCACGCCAGCACGCGCTCGACCTCGGCCTCGTCGCGCGGGCAGGCGACGACGTCCGGCGCGTGGTCGATCTGCCCCCGGAACGCGCGCACGACGTCGCGGTAGGCGCGGCCGTAGGCGTGGCGCACGCGCGCGTCATGCGCGTCCGTGCAGATCTCGGCCAGGGCGCGCGGTGGCGACGGCAGCCGCGAGGCCGGCAGGGCGATCGCCTCCAGCGGCGCCGGCGCCTCCGGGTCCGGCGAGCCGAAGCCGAGATGCTGCGCGAGCCCGCCGGCGGCCTCGCGGACCTGCTCCTGCGGCAGCGCCTCGTCGGCATAGCCCCACCCCCAGTGACTGCGTGCGCGACGGGTCATCGCCGAAACGCTACGACCACACGTGCGTCGCCGCGCCGGCTGTAGCCTGTCCCCGTGCCCTCCACCAACGGCCTTCTGCTCGCCCGCGGCCCGTGGTCGCCGGAGCAGGTGACGGCCGCGTGGAGCGAGCAGCCGTTCGAGCCCGACGCGGCCGACACGGCCGCCGCCGACGCCGCGCTGGCGGCGCTGCGCGAGCGCGGCTCGCCGAGCCACGACGGCCTCGCCGCGCGCCTCGCCGGCTTCGAGCACCACGCCGACGGCCTGCGCCTCGACCTCCAGCCCGCGCGCTGGTCGCTGCGCCTGGTCGGCAGCCAGGCGACGCGCAGCGTCTCGGTGCTGTGCGTCGTGCGCGACGCCGACGGGCGCTGGCTCGCCGGCCGGCGCGCCCCGTGGCTCGCATCCTGGACCGGGCGCTGGACGCTGGGCGCCGCCGGCGCCGTCGAGGTCGGCGAGCAGCCGGTCGACGCGATGGTGCGCGAGCTGGAGGAGGAGTGGTCGGTCGCGCCGGCGCGGCTGAGCGTCGAGGCGCTTGCCGAGACGCCGAACGGGCTCGTGTTCGTCGTCGGCATGGCGTGGCTGGACGCGGACGCGGAGGCGGTGCCGGACGACGAGCACGACGCGCACGCGTGGTGGCCGGCCGAGGTCGCGCACTGGCCGGACGAGGCCGACGAGACGGTGCGGCGGATGGCCGCGCTGCTGGCGTGATGCGCGCGACCGCGACCTCGCAGCCGCCGCGCCGCCGCGCCGCCGCCGGCGGCTTCCCCTCCTTCCGCCTGCTCGAGGCGCTGTCGTTCGTCGCCTCGGCCGTCTTCTCCGGCCTGCTGCTGTTCTGGCTCGGACCCGACGTGCCGGCCGCGACGATGGTGCTCGGCTGGATGCACGGCCTGCTGTGGATCGGGCTCTCGCTGCTGTCGATCGTCGCCGTCCGCAGAGGAACGATTCCGTTCTGGCTGGGCGTGACGGTGGCCGTCGTTGGCGGGATCGGCCCGTTTGCGGGGACGGTCGGCTTTCTGGTCGAGAGCCGCCGGCGCAAGCAGGCCGCCGCGGTCGCCTAGCGCAAGTCCGTCCGGAACGCAAATCGCTATTGTCAGGCGACAGGATGTCAGTCGACACGACGACTCAGGTCGTGATGCCTCAGATGGGCGATTCGGTCGCCGAGGGCACGATCTTGGAGTGGCACAAGCACGAGGGGGACCACGTCGAGGCCGACGAGACGCTGGTCGAGATCTCGACCGACAAGGTCGACGCCGAGGTGCCCGCGGGCGTCACCGGCACCGTCGTGAGAGTGCTCGCCGCCGAGGGTGACACCGTCGCGGTCGGCAGCGTGCTGGCGGAGATCGCGACCACCAACGGAGCGGCCGCCTCCAACGGGGGCAACGGCGGCGCGCCGACGGCCGAGGCGCCCGACGCTGAGGCCGCCGGCGAGGCGCAGACGCTCGAGATCGTCATGCCGCAGATGGGCGAGTCGGTCACCGAGGGCGTCGTGCTGGAGTGGCACAAGGCCGCCGGCGACGCGATCGCGGCCGACGAGACGCTGGTGGAGATCTCCACGGACAAGGTCGACGCCGAGGTCCCCGCACCCGCGAGCGGGACGGTCACCGAGCTGCTGGTCGAGCCGGGCGAGACCGTCACCGTCGGGCAGGTGCTCGCGCGCATGAGCGCCGGCGCCGGCGCGACCGCCGCCGCGAGCCAGGCCGCGCCCGCGGGCAACGGATCCGCCACGGCCGCACCGGCTGGAGTGCCCGCGCCCGTGGAGAACGGCGACGCGAACGCCTCCCCCGTCGCGCGCCGCGCGGCCGCCGCGCACGGCGTCCCGCTCGAACAGGTCGCCGGCAGCGGCCCGGGCGGGCGGATCACGAAGGACGACGTGCTCGCCGCCGCGAACGGGACCGCCGCGCCCGCGACAGAGAAGGCCGCGAGGCCCGCCGGCGCGCAGCCGCTCAAGGGCGGCGCCGCGATGCTCGCGAGATACATGGACGACAGCCGCTCGATCCCGACGGCGACGTCCTTCCGCACGCTCACGGTGACGACGCTCGACGCGCGTCGCAAGCAGCTCAAGGAGGCCGGCCGCAAGGTCTCCTTCACGCATCTGATCGCCTACGCGATCGCCAAGGCCGGCGCCGAGATGCCGGTGATGGCGCACCACTTCGCCGAGCTCGACGGCAAGCCCCACCGCGTCGACGACGGCGCCGTGAACCTCGGGCTCGCGGTCGACGTCGAGAAGAAGGACGGCACGCGCACGCTGATGGTGCCGGTCATCAGAGGCGCCGACGCGCTCGACTTCGCCGGCTTTCTCGCCGCGTACGACGCGCTCGTCGAGAAGGCGCGCACGAACACGCTGACGGCCGACGACCTGACCGGCGGCAACATCACGCTGACGAACCCGGGCGGCATCGGCACGATCGCCTCCGTCCCGCGCCTGATGGTCGGCCAGGGCACGATCGTCGCGACCGGCTCGATCGCCTACCCCGTCGGCCTCGGCGAGATCGGCGCGCAGATCGGCGCCGAGAAGGCGATGACGATGACGTCGACGTACGACCATCGCATCATCCAGGGCGCCGAGTCGGGCCGCTTCCTGCAGTTGATCGAGCGCTACCTGCAGGGCGAGAACGACTTCTACGAGGGCGTCTTCGGCGCGCTCGGCGTCGCGCTCCCGCCGCTGCCGGCCAAGCCGGCGCCGCAGCTCGCCGCCGCACCGGCGGCCGTCCCCGCGGCGGGCGGGCGGGAGCCGGTCATGCCGAGCGAGGAGCTGCTGCAGGCCGTCCAGGCGGCCGACTCGCTGCTGAAGGCCTTCCGCATGCACGGCCACCTCGCCGCGCAGCTCGACCCGCTCGGCTCCGAGCCGGTCGGCGACCCCGCGCTCGACCCCGGCCCGCTGAGACTGACGCCCGAGCTGATGCGCCAGATCCCCGCGCGGATCCTGCGCGTCGCCGTCCCGGGCGAGACGTTCGCCGACGCGCTGCCGCACCTCAGAGAGACGTACTGCGGCACGATCGCGTACGAGATCGAGCACATCTCCAGCCACCGCCAGCGCGTGTGGCTGCGCGAGAAGATCGAGACCGGCGCCTTCCGCAGACCGCTCACGAAGGACGAGCGCAAGCGGCTGCTGGAGCGGCTGATCCAGGTCGACGCGCTCGAGCGCTTCATGCACAAGGCCTACCTCGGCCAGAAGCAGTTCTCGATCGAGGGCCTGGACATGACCGTGCCGATGGTCGACGAGCTCGTTCGCCTCGCCGGCGCCAACGGCGGGCGCGAGGTCGTGATCGGGATGGCGCACCGCGGCCGCCTCAACGTGCTCGCGCACAACCTCGGCCGCTCCTCCGGCTCGATCTTCGCCGAGTTCGAGGGCCAGACGACGCTCGACGTGATCACCTCGATCCCGCAGGGCGGCACCGGCGACGTCAAGTACCACCACGGCGCGCGCGGCACGCAGGAGCTGCCCGACGGCGGCTCGCTGATCGTGCGGCTGGAGTCGAACCCGAGCCACCTCGAGTACGTCGGGCCGGTCGGCATCGGCGCCACGCGCGCCGCGCAGACGACGCGCCAGGGCCCGCTCGCCGCGCAGGACACGAACGCCGCGCTGCCGGTGATCCTGCACGGCGACGCCGCCTTCCCCGGCCAGGGCGTCGTGGCGGAGACGTTCAACCTGCAGGCGCTCGACGGCTACACCGTCGGCGGCACGGTCCACCTGATCCCGAACAACCAGGTCGGCTTCACGACGGATCCCGACGACGCGCGCTCGACGCGCTGGGCGTCCGATCTCGCGAAGGGCTTCGACGTGCCGATCATCCACGTCAACGCCGACGACATGGAGGCGTGCGTCGCCGCCGCGCGGCTCGCGCACGCGTACCGCCAGGAGTTCGGCCACGACGTGCTGATCGACCTGATCGGCTACCGCCGCTTCGGCCACAACGAGGCCGACGAGCCCGCGTACACGCAGCCGGAGATGTACGCGAAGATCAGAGACCACCCGACCCCGCCGCAGCTCTACGCGCGCCAGCTGATCGACGACGGCGTCGTGACGCAGAACGAGGTCGACGCGACGACCGACCGCGTCTGGCAGCAGCTGAGCGAGGAGCACCAGCAGCTGAAGGCGCGCCTGTCGGCGGCGACGCCGGTCGAGCAGGGCACCGGCGAGTACCAGCTCGACCGCACGCCTTCCCCCGACGTCGCGACCGCGGTCGACGCGGAGCGCCTGCGCGAGCTGAACGACGCGCTGCTGCGCGTGCCGGAGGGCTTCGAGGTCCACCCCAAGCTCAAGCGCCCGCTGGAGCAGCGGCGCGAGGCGGTCGGCGCCGACGGCGGCATCACGTGGGCGCACGCCGAGTCGCTTGCGTTCGCCTCGCTGCTGACCGAGGGCTCCCCCGTCCGCCTGACCGGCCAGGACGCCGAGCGCGGCACGTTCAGCCAGCGCCACCTCGTGCTGCACGACCCGAAGACCGGCCGCGAGTACTGCCCGATCCAGCACCTGCCGAGCGCGCTCGCGCCGATGGAGCTGCACAACAGCCCGCTGTCGGAGATGGCGGCGCTCGGGTTCGAGTACGGCTACTCGCAGGAGGGCCCGGAGACGCTGGTGCTGTGGGAGGCGCAGTTCGGCGACTTCGTCAACAGCGCGCAGGTGATCATCGACCAGTTCATCGTCTCCGGTCTCGCGAAGTGGGGCCAGTCGACGCGCCTGACGCTGCTGCTGCCGCACGCCTACGAGGGCTCCGGCCCCGAGCACTCCTCCGCGCGCCTGGAGCGCTGGCTCCAGCTCGCGGCCGAGGGCAACATCCGCGTCGCGTACCCGTCGACGCCCGCGCAGTACTTCCACCTGCTGCGCCGCCAGGCGAAGATCGCCAAGCAGCGCCCGCTGATCGTGATGACGCCGAAGTCGCTGCTGCGCCTGCCGCAGGCGACGAACCGCATCGAGCACCTGTCGGAGGGGCACTTCTACCCCGTGCTGGCGGAGCCGCGCGTTGACGCCGAGAAGGTCACGCGCCTGATCCTCTGCTCCGGCAAGGTCTACTACGACCTCGTCGGCGCCGAGGAGCGCGCGGGCAACGAGGGCGTCGCGATCGGCCGCGTCGAGCTGCTGTATCCGTTCCCGCAGGGGCAGATTCTCGAGCTGGTCTCCAGCTATCCGAACCTGAGAGAAGTCGTCTGGCTGCAGGAGGAGCCGCGCAACATGGGCGCTCGCGCGCACATGTCCCCGCGGCTGATGCAGATCCTGCCGCGCGAGCTGAAGTTCGGCTACATCGGCCGGCCCGAGCGCGCCTCGACGGCGGAGGGCTACCCCGCCGCGCACGCGCAGGAGCAGCGGCGCATCGTGCAGACCGCGCTGGACCTCTCGCGGCCGGTGGGGATGTATCCCGCGAAGACGCCCGGCGAGCGCTGACCGCGCGCGAGCAGGCGATCCTCGAACGCGTCCGCGCGACGCCGGAGGGCTTCGTGCGCAGCTACGGCGACGTCTCGCCGGGCGCGCCGCGCGTCGCGGGCGCCGTGCTGAGCGGCTGCGACGATCCGACGGTGCCGTGGCATCGCATCGTGCGCGCCGACGGCTCGCTCGCGAAGGGCGCGCGCCAGCGCGCGCTGCTGGAGGCCGAGGGCGTGCCGTTCAGGGGCGAGCGCGTCGACATGCGGGCGGCGCGGCTGCCCCAGTAGCCTCCGGCCCGCATGTGGCTCCAGCGCGAGATCCGGCTCGACGCGCGGCCGCGGGGGTTCCACCTCGTGACGCGGGAGGTCGTCGGCGCGCTGCCGGAGCTGGCCGACCTGCGTGTCGGCCTGCTGCACCTGCACATCCTCCACACCTCCGCGTCGCTGACGCTGAACGAGAACGCGAGCCCCGACGTGCGGCGCGACTTCGCGTCGTGGTTCGACCGCGCCGTGCCGGAGGACGCGCCGTACTGGACGCACACGCTGGAGGGGTCCGACGACATGCCGGCGCACGTGAAGGCGTCGCTGCTCGGCCCCTCGCTGACGCTGCCGATCGCCCAGGGCCAGCTCGCGCTCGGCACCTGGCAGGGGATCTACCTGTGCGAGCACCGCGACCACGGCGGGGCGCGACGGCTCGTCGCGACCGCGTTCGGCGAGCGGGCCGCGTAGCGCCGGCGCGCCGCTTCAGGCGAACAGCGTCAAGTCCGGCTCGCGCTCGCCGCGCAGCACCGCGAGGTCGACCTCGACGCAGGCGATCCCGCGGCTCTCGGCCAGCACCCGCGCCTGCGGCTTGATCGCCTGCGCCGCGAGCACGCCGCGACAGCCGGCCATCGCCGGGTCGAGGCGAATGCGCTCCAGGTAGCGGGTCAGCTGCTCGACCGCGTCGATCGTGCCGACGCGCTTGATCTCGACGGCGATCCAGCAGTCCTCCTCGTCGCGGCACATCAGGTCGACCGGTCCGATGTCGGTCGCCCACTCGCGCCGCACGAGGCGGAAGCCCTCCCCGCACCAGTGCGGCTGCTCGGCCAGCAGCTCCTGCAGGTGCGCCTCGACGCCGTCCTTCTCCAGCGCCGCCGCCTCCCCCATGTCGTGCGTGACGTCGGACAGCACCTCGGCGATGCGGATGTCGAGCCGGTCCTCCGAGCTGTCGGCGTGCTTGCGAACCACGATCAGGCCCTCGCTCTCCTCGATCGCGGTCGGCGGCGTCATCCAGTTGCTCGGCTTGTACGAGCCGTGGTCGGCGTGGACGAGGACGGAGCCGTCGGACTTGATCATGATCAGCCGCAGCGCCTCCGGCAGGAGCGCGTCGAGACGGCCGGTGTAGCGGACCTCGCAGCGGGCGACGATCAGGCGCACGGCATGGCAGGTTAGGCGCGCGCACGGACGCGTGCGCGCCGCTCAGCGCAGCAGCGCGCCGGCCGCGTAGAGCGCGTAGGCGATCAGCAGCACGGCGCCCTGAGGCCGCCCGAGGCGCCCGCGCGCGAGCAGGCCGCCGGCGAGCAGCGCGACGAGCGCGAGCGCGGGCAGGTCGTACGCGGTGACGCTCGCGGGCACCGCGATCGGGCGTACGAGCGCGATCACGCCGAGCGATCCGGTCAGCAGGAAGATCAGCGTCCCGAGCGCGTTGCCGACGCTCAGCTCGGGGAAGCCGCGGAAGGCGGGCAGCGCCTCCAGCACGACCTCCTCGAACGAGACCGCGGCGCCGACGACGAGCACGCCGAAGACGCTCTCCGACAGTCCCAGCTCGCCGACGACGCGCTCCGTGCCGAAGACCAGCAGCTCGGCGCCGACCACGAGCCCGACCAGGCCGGCGACCACCTTCGGCACGAGCCGGGTCGGCCGCGTAGGGCGCTCGCCGGCCGGCGCCGCCGCGTCGCGCGGGCGCCAGCGCACGATCGCCGCCACGAGCGGGACGAAGGCGACCAGCAGGACGCCGCCGTCCAAGCGCGAGAGATGGCCGTCGGCGCACAGCGCGATCGCGAGCGCCGTCGCGGCGCCAGCGGCGAGCAGCAGCGCAGCCGGCGGCCGAATCGCGAACGGCGCGATCAGCGCCGCGGTCCCGAGGCCGACGGTGAGCAGGAAGATCGCCGCGCCGATCGAGGTGCCCAGCGCCGTGCCGGGGAGGTCCTTCAGCGTCGCGGCGACGCCGGCCGCGGTCGACTCGACGTCGAAGCCGAGCACGAGCGCGCCGACGAGCACGCCCGAGAGCCCGGCCGCGAGCGCCCACGCGCGCAGGCTCTTCACCAGCTCCTCGACGGACTCGACGAGCAGCCAGAGGCCGCCGCCGAACGCGAGGATGCCGACGAGGAGGCGCACGCTCACGGCAACGTAGCGGTGCGCTCCGGCCGACGCCGGCGGTGCCGCGCCCCGGCGCGTGCGAACCTGTCGGGCTGTGAGGATCCTGGTGGTCGAGGACGACGCCCGCCTGGCGTCCGTGCTGCGGCGGGGCTTCGCGGCGGAGGGCATCGCGGTCGACGTCGTCTCGCGCGGGGAGGACGCGCTCTGGCAGGCCGAGTCGGCCAGATACGCCGTCGTCGTGCTCGACGTGCTGCTGCCGGGGATCGACGGGTTCGAGACCTGCCGGCGCCTGCGCGCGAGCGAGCTGTGGACGCCGATCCTGATGCTGACCGCGCGCGACGCCGTCGCGGACCGCGTGGCGGGCCTCGACAGCGGCGCCGACGACTACCTCGTCAAGCCGTTCTCGTTCGAGGAGCTGCTGGCGCGCGTGCGCGCGCTCGACCGGCGCGGGGCGCGCCCGCGGCCGGCCGTCCTGACCGTCGGCGACCTGCGGCTCGACCCGGTCTCCCACCGCGCGTGGCGCGGATCGCGCGAGCTGGCGCTGAGCGCCCGCGAGGTGGCGATCCTGGAGGCGTTCATGCGCCGGCCGGGCGAGGTGGTCTCGCGCTACGACCTGCTCGACGTCGTGTGGGACGGCGCGTTCGAGCAGCGCTCGAACGTCGTCGACGTGGCGGTGCGCCGCCTGCGCGAGAAGATCGACCGGCCGTTCGACGTCGCCTCGATCGAGACCGTGCGCGGCGCGGGGTACCGGCTGTGCGACCGCGCGCGTTGATCGACCGCCTCTCGATCCGCGGCAAGCTGACGCTCGCCTACACCGGCGCGATCGCGCTGCTGTTCGCCGCGATCGGCGGGGTCCTGTACCTCAACTTCCACGCCGGCCTCGACAGCGGGCTCAACGCCGCGCTGCGCGCCCGCGCCGACGACGTCACCGCGATCGTGCGCCAGCAGGGCGCCACCGGCTTGGAGCGCCACCCCGAGCTGCTGAGCGGCAGTGACATCGCGACGCAGCTGCTCCGCGCCGACGGCGCGGTCGTGCTCGCGCCGGCGCATCGGCACGCGCCGCTGCTGAGCGCGGCGGAGGTGCGCGAGGCCGGCCACGACACCCACTTCCTCGACCGCGGCGAGCAGACGCGACTACTCGTGCGGGGGCTCGGCGCCGGCGGGCGGGTGCTCGTGATCGAGGCGTCGCTGCGCCAGCGCGAGCACGCGCTGGAGCTGGCGAAGCGCACGCTGCTCGTCGGCGGCGCGTTGACACTGCTCGTCGCCGCGCTCGCCGGCTACGGCCTCGCGCGCGCGGTCGTGCGGCCGATGGACGAGATGCGGCGCGCCGCCGCGCGGATCTCGGACGTCGACCCCCACGCGCGCCTTCCGCTGCCGGTCGCCGACGACGAGGTCCGCCGCCTCGGCGCGACGCTCAACGACATGCTCGCGCGGCTGGAGCGAGCGCGCGAGCGCGAGCGCGCGTTCGTCTCGGACGCGAGTCACGAGCTGCGCGCCCCGCTGGCGATCCTCAAGACCGAGGTCGAGGTCGCCCTGCGCACGCCGCAGCCGCCGGAGGCGCTGCGCGCGGCGCTCGCGACGGCGGGCGAGGAGGCCGACCGACTCTCCCAGCTCGCCGACGACCTGCTGCTCGTCGCCCAGAGCGACGCCGGCCGGCTCGCGCTCGACCCGCGGCCGCTCGACGTCGGGCGCCTGCTGGAGGACACCGCGCGGCGCTTCCGCACGCGGGCGCAGGAGCAGCGGCGCGAGCTGGCGGTCGAGCCGGGCGACGACGTCGTGCTGCGCGCCGACGGGCCGCGCGTGGAGCAGGCGCTGTCCAACCTCGTCGAGAACGCGCTGCGCCACGGCGACGGCGCGGTCACGCTGCGCGCGCAGCGCACGGACGGCGCCGTCGAGCTGCACGTGCTCGACGAGGGCCCCGGCGTGCCGGCGGCGTTCATCCCGCGGGCGTTCGAGCGCTTCAGCCAGCTCGACCGCTCCCGCAACGGCCCGGGCGCCGGCCTGGGCCTCGCGATCGTCGGGCTGATCGCCGCCGCCCACGGCGGCGGGGCCGGTCTGCGCAACCGTACCGATCGGCCGGGCGCCGACGCGTGGCTGCGCCTGCCGCTCGCGTGACGCCGCTGTCATCTGCCGGTCATCTGCGCCGGTCATCGTCCGGGGCGCGATGGATCCGATCTCCTACTTCCAGGCGATCGTGCTCGGGGCGCTGCAGGGCGTCTCCGAGCTGTTCCCCATCTCCAGCCTCGGGCACAGCGTCGTGCTGCCCGCGCTGTTCGGCTGGAACATCCACCAGAACGACGACTACTTCATCTCGTTCCTCGTCGCGACGCACCTCGCCACCGCGCTCGTGCTGCTCGGCTTCTTCCGCGCCGACTGGGCACGGATCGTGCGCGGCCTGTGGCGCTCGCTGCGGGCGCGCGAGGTGGCCGCCGACGACGCCGACGCCAAGCTCGGCTGGCTGATCGTCGTCGCGACGATCCCCGCCGGCCTGCTCGGGCTGCTGCTGGAGCATCCGCTGCGGCAGGCGTTCGCCTCGGCGCAGACGGCCGCGATCTTCCTGTTCCTCAACGGGCTGATGCTGTTCGGCGCCGAGCGGCTGCGCCGCCGCGCGCCCGAGCACGTGCCCGAAGGGCCGCGCTCCGACACGGTGATCGCGCAGCGACTCGACTTCCGCAGAGCGCTCGGAATCGGCACCGCGCAGGCGCTCGCGCTGATCCCCGGCCTCTCGCGCTCGGGCGCGAGCATGAGCGGCGGACTGCTCGCGGGGCTCTCGAACGAGGACGCGGCGCGCTTCGCGTTCCTGCTCGCGACGCCGATCATTGGCGCCGCCGCGCTGCTGAAGCTGCCGGAGCTGTTCGGTCCCCAAGGGGATCACGTGCGCGGGCAGGCGCTCGTCGCCGCGCTGTTCGCCGCCGTCACCGCCTATCTGTCGGTGCGCTTCCTGCTGCGCTTCTTCGAGACGAACCGGCTGACGCCGTTCGCCGTCTACTGCACCGTCGCCGGCGGCGCGCTGGCGATCGGCTTCGCGCTCACCTGACCCCGGAGGGACCGTCATGACCAAGCGACCGCAGCTCGTCTTCCCCGCGATCGCGCTCGCGCTCCTGCTGTTCGCGCTCGCGGCGCTCTACTTCGTCGACTCCGCGTCGGCGCTGCCGTCGTTCGTCCCCGGCCACGAGGCGGGCTCGGCGCACCACCACGTCAAGCACGGAATCGCGGCGCTGCTGCTCGGCATCGGCGCGCTCGTGCTCGCCTGGTTCCCGACCGGTCCCACTCGCACGAGCCCGCAGGAACCGCCGGCGCACGGCGGCTCGCGCGCTGACCATCGCGTGCAGGAACGCGACGCAGCGGGCATGGCCGTTCATATGATCGCCGGCATGCCCAATCCGTCCGCGTCCGACGAGCCCGCTCCGGTCGCCGATCGACAGCGGCTGGAAGCGCTCGAGCGCATCACCGACGCGGCGCTCGCGTCGCTCTCGGTCGAGCAGCTGCTGCACGAGCTGCTGCTGCGCATCACGGAGATCATCAACTCCGACACCGCGGCGATCCTGCTGCTGGACGAGACCGGCACGCTGCTGCACGCGCGCGCCGCCAAGGGCATCGAGGAGGAGGTCGAGCAGGGCGTCAAGATCCCGGTCGGGCGCGGGTTCGCCGGCCGCGTCGCGGCCGAGCGGCGGGCAGTCTTCATCGAGGACGTCGACCACGCCGACGTGCTCAACCCGATCCTGCGCGAGAAGGGGATCCACTCGCTGCTCGGCGTGCCGCTGCTCGTGGAGCAGCGTGTGCTCGGCGTGCTGCACGTCGGCAGCCTCGTGCCGCGCGAGTTCACCGGCGAGGAGGCCGCGCTGCTGCAGCTGGCGGCCGACCGCGCCGCGATCGCGATCGAGCACGCGACGCTGTACGAGCAGCGCCAGCTCGCCGAGCTGCTGCAGCGCCGCCTGCTGCCGACCGACGTGAGCATCACCGGCGGCCTGGGGGGGGGGGG
>JBQCIQ010000126.1:0-19584 GCA_051953595.1 Conexibacter sp.
TCAAGATCCACCGGGTCGGCTTCGACAAGCGCGATCCGCGTCAGCGGGTGGGCGACTACAACCAGTACTTCCAGCTCCAGCCCACCGACGAGCTGCGCCGCCAGGGCGCCCGCTGCATGGACTGCGGGATCCCGTTCTGCCACGAGGGATGTCCGCTCGGCAACCTGATCCCCGACTGGAACGACCTCGTCTACCGCGGCAAGTGGCGCGAGGCGATCGACCAGTTGCACACCACCAACAACTTCCCCGAGTTCACCGGCCGGATCTGCCCGGCACCCTGCGAGTCGGCGTGCGTGCTGGCGATCAACGACGACGCGGTGACGATCGAGCAGATCGAGATGGCGATCGCCGAGCGCGCGTTCGGCGAGGGCTGGGTCGTGCCCGAGCCGCCCGACCGCCGCACCGGCAAGACGGTCGGCGTGATCGGATCCGGCCCCGCCGGCCTTGCCGTCGCCGCCGAGCTGAACAGGAGCGGCCACACGGTCACCGTCTACGAGCGTGACGAGGGCCCGGGCGGCCTGATGCGCTTCGGCGTGCCGGACGCGAAGCTGCCGAAGTCGATCATCGACCGCCGTGTCGCGCTGCTGGAGGCCGAGGGCGTGCGCTTCGAGTACGGCGCCGACGTCGGCGTCACGGTCACCGCCGCGGAGCTGCGCGAGCACCACGATGCACTGGTCGTCGCGATCGGATCGCGCGTGCACCGCGACGTCGAGGTCGAAGGGCGCGAGCTTGACGGGGTGCACTTCGCGATGGACTACCTCTACCAGCGCAACCGCTTCGTGGCGGCGCAGGAGGGCCGTCCGAGCCGCGCGCCGGACGCCGGCACGGAGATCAGCGCGAAGGGCAAGCGCGTCGTGGTGATCGGCGGCGGCGACACCGGCATGGACTGCATCTCCAACGCCAACCGCGAGGGCGCGATCGAAGCAACGATTCTCGACGTCTACCAGCAGCTCGACGCGAGCGGACGCGACGCGCGCACGCCGTGGCCGCTGCCGCCGAAGCGCACGCACACGACGTACGCGCTGGAGGAGGGCGGCGAGCGCTGGTGGGGGACCGAGGTCACCGGCTTCGCCGGCGAGGACGGGCGCGTCACGCAGGTGCACGCGCGTCGCGTCACCGGCACCTCCTCGCGCGACCTGCATCCGATCCCCGGCAGCGAGTTCACCGTCGACGCCGACCTTGTGCTGATCGCGATCGGCTTCACGGGCCCGGAGCAGGACGGCGTCGTCGCGCCGCTCGAGCTGGAGCTCGACAAGCGCGGCAACGTCCGGACCCGCCAGACCTACCGCACGACCCAGCCCGGCGTCTACGCCTGCGGCGACGCGCGCGTCGGCCAGTCGCTCGTCGTGACGGCGATCGCGGAGGGCCGCAAGTGCGCGCGCATTGTCAACAAGGATCTCGGCGGCAGCCCGATGGACGCCGACCGCGAGCAGCTGGCGATCGGCGCGTGGAGCGGCGACGAGGATCACACGCTGCGGCACGAGGCGGAGGCCGCCGGCAGCGTACGCCTCGGCGACGACTTCTTCAGCGGTCCAGGGGGGCCAATCACCTAGGGGCACCCGAGGAATTCGCCGCAACGTGCACGAGTTCCGTTGACGAATGTTGTGCGCTCTCGTGCCGAGCGCACCGCGATCCTCGGATTTGCGAGGTATCCTCAACCGTGCAGGGCGCCTCGCGTCCTGTTCCGCCGGAATCGTCTCCCCCACGATTCCCGGCTGCGGAGGGCCCGGATGGATTCGGGCCCTTCCGCGCGTTAAGGGACCATTCTCTCCGTGACCTCTGTCCCGCTCGCCTCGCTCGGCTCCGACGTGAGCCAGTTCCTCGACTCGGTCGGGACGTTCTTCTCGAACCTGGCGGGCCTCTCCTGGGGGCCGCTGCTGCTTGCGCTGCTCTGTTACGCGGGCTGGCTGACGCTGCGCTCGCGCGCGCTGCGCAACGCGGTGCAGGCGGCCTACCCGACGGAGCATGTGCGCTGGCGCGAGGTGTGGGGCGCCTACGTCGCGGGCGTCGGCGTCAACCAGGTCTTCCCGCTCGGGGGCGGCACGCTCGTGCAGTACTTCCTCACGCGCATCTCGATCCCCGCGTCGAGCTACCCCGCGATCATCGCCGCGATCTGGACCGGGCTCGTGTTCGACTGGGGGGTGAACCTGCTCGTGCTCGTCTTCGCCTTCACGCAGGGCGTCTTCCCGAAGCCGCCCGACTTCTCGAAGCTGCCGGCGTTCGACCTCGCGTTCTTCGCCTCGCATCCGCGCTTCACGCTGTTCGCCCTGACGGCGCTCGCGATCGGGGTGCTGGTCGCGTTCGCGCTGCTGTCGACGCGCGTGAAGGCGTTCTGGGCGCGCGTGCGGCAGGGCTTCACGATCCTCACCGACCGCCGGCGCTACCTGCGCGAGATGGCGAGCTGGCAGTCCGCTGCGTGGGTCATGCGCTTTGCCGCCTATTGGTTCCTGCTCGACGCGTTCCACATCGGGGGCTCCGTCCGCAACGTGCTGCTTGTGCTCGGGGTGCAGGTCGTCGCGATGCTGGTGCCGTTCACGCCGGGCGGGGCGGGGGTGCAGCAGGCGCTGCTGCTGACGGTCTTCGCCGGCTCGGCGACGGCGTCGCAGGTGGCGGCCTTCTCGGTCGGTCAGCAGATCGCGCTCGCGGCCGGGGCGGTCGCGATGGGCTTTGGCGCGCTCGTCGTGATCTTCCGCTTCAAGAGCTTCAAGGAGGTCGTGCGCCGGGGACGCGAGCATCGGCGGGCGGAGGAGGAGGTCGTGGTACCGTCCGCAAGGTGACGCCCGCGTCATCTTCGCTCCCGCTCGTTGCCGTCATCGGCGCGGGCTCCTCGGGCATCGCGGCTGCGAAGGCGCTGCACGAGCGGGGGATCCCGTTCGACTGCTTCGAGACCTCCGACCGCGTCGGCGGCAACTGGGTCTTCGCCAACAAGAACGGGATGTCGTCGGCGTACCGCTCGCTGCACATCAACACCTCGCGCGAGCGGATGGAGTACCCGGACTTCCCGATGCCGACGTCGTATCCCGACTTTCCGCATCACACGCAGATCGCCGCCTACTTCGACGCCTACGTCGACCGCTTCGGCTTCCGCGACCGCATCGCCTTCGAGACCGGCGTCGAGCACGCGTCGCGCGAGGCCGACGGCACATGGACGATCACGCTCGACAGCGGCGAGAGGCGCCGCTGCGACGCGCTCGTCGTCGCCAACGGCCACCACTGGGATCCGCGCTGGCCCGAGCCGCCGTTCCCCGGCCACTTCGAGGGCACGCAGCTGCACGCGCACCACTACCTCGACAACGAGCCGTTCAAGGGCAGACGCGTGCTCGTCGTGGGGATCGGCAACAGCGCGATGGACATCGCCGTCGAGTCGAGCTTCGTCGCCGAGCGGACGTGGCTGTCCTCCCGCCGCGGCGCACACGTCATCCCCAAGTACCTGTTCGGCCGTCCGCTCGACCAGATCGGCGTCAACCGCTTCACCGGCATGCTGCCGTGGGCCTTCCGCAAGGCGATCTTCACGGGCTTCTACCGCGTCGGCGTCGGCGACATGGAGCACTACGGCCTGCCGAGGCCCGACCACGGCCTCGGCGACGCGCACCCGACGATCTCGGCCGACTTCCTCAACCGCATCGCGCACGGCGAGATCGGTTACAAGCCGAACGTCGCGGAGCTGCAGGGCGATCGCGTGCGCTTCGAGGACGGCTCCGTCGAGCAGGTCGACACGATCGTGTGGTGCACCGGCTACAAGGTCACGTTCCCGTTCTTCGACGCGGACTTCATCAGCGCCCCCGACAACGACCTGCCGCTGTTCCGCCGCGTCTTCCACCCACGGGTCGACAACGTCTTCTTCGTCGGCCTGCTGCAGCCGCTCGGCGCGATCATGCCGCTCGCCGAGGCGCAGGGACAATGGATCGCCGCCTACCTGCGCGGCGAGTATGCGCTTCCCGATCCGGCCGCCCTGCGCGCCGACATGGAGCGCGAGCGCGCGAAGATGTTCAAGCGCTACGTCGCCTCCAAGCGCCACACGATGCAGGTCGACTTCGACAACTACCTCTACGCGCTCGGCCGCGAGCGCCGCGCCGGGGCACGGCGCGTGCGCGAGCAGGGCTTCCGCCTGCCGGTGCCGGCGCGCGCCGGGGCGACGACGTCCGCGTGATGCCGATCGCGGCCGGAGCCGGCAAGCGCGAGGCGACGAAGGCGCAGAACCGCCGCGCGATCCTCGACGCCGCGACCGAGGTGTTCACCGAGATGGGCTACGGCGCCGCCTCGATCCGCGACGTGATCCGCCGCACCGGCCTCGCGTCGGGCACCTTCTACAACTACTTCCCCGACAAGCAGTCGGTCTTCGAGGCGGTGCTCGAGGAGCACACGACCGAGCTGCGGCGGCGCCTGCGCGAGGCGCGCGTCCGCGCGCGCGACGCCGAGACGATCGTGCGCGAGGGGTTCCAGACGTACTTCTCGTTCATCGTCGAGGACCGTCCGCTGTTCGAGATGCTGCGGCGCAACGCCGGCACGGTGCGCGAGCTGTTCGACACGCCCGCCGTCGAGCTGGGGATCGCCGAGCTGCGTGCGGATCTCGCCGCCCAGGGCATCCTCCCGGCCGCGCTGGACCTCGACGCGCTCGCCGCCGCGATGGGCGGCGTCGCCTTCGAGCTCGGCATCCGCCTCAGCGAGCAGGAGCCGCCAGAGGTCGAGCGCATGGCGCGCTTCGCGAGCGAGCTGTTCCTGGGCGGGATGGACCGGCTCGCGGTCCAGAGCCACACTTGATTCTTGATTAAGCGGCCGGGCTTCCGGCAGAGTAGCCCGATGCACGTCGTCGCACTTGCCGTCGGGGCGTCCGCCGGTGCCGCCTACCGCGCGGAACTGCCGATGCGCGCGCTCGCGGACGCGGGCCACCGCGCCGAGTTCTACGTGTGGGACCAGCGCAGCCAGCCGCCGTCGTTCGAAACGCTGCGCCAGGCCGACGTCGTGCACATGTGGCGGCTCTTCCGCGGGCCGGCGCGCCAGCTCGCGAGAGCGCTGAGGGACGCGGGCGTCGCCGTCGTCTTCGACAACGACGACGACATGACGCGCGTCCCGAAGGGGAGCCCCGCGTACAGGGAAATGAAGAACGCGAAGGACCAGATAGCGGCGGAGCTGTCGGCGATGCTCAGGCTCTCGGATCTCGTCACTACGACCGGCGGCGAGCTGGCCGCGCGACTGCGCAGGCTCGGCGGCGACGTGCGCATGGTCGAGAACTACGTCGAAACCGGCTTCGTGCGCGAGCGCGGCGCCGACGGCGACGGCGACGGCGTGACGATCGGGTGGATCGCCGGTCAGGAGCACCGCGGCGATCTGAGAGAGCTGCGTCTGAGACGTGCCCTCGAAGCGCTGCTGGAGCAGCAGCCGCACGTCTCCCTCGTGGGCGTGGGCATCGACTTTGCGCTGCAGAGCGATCGCTACGAGCACGTCGCCCACGTGCCGTTCCCGCAGCTGCCGGACACGATCGCGCGCTTCGACCTGGCGATCGCGCCGATCGCCGACGTCTCGTTCAATCGCGTGCGCTCGAACATCAAGGTCAAGGAGTACGCCGCCGGCGGAGTGCCGTGGCTCGCGTCGCCGATAGGTCCCTACAGAGGGATGGGGGAGGAGCAGGGCGGCCGCCTCGTGCCCGACTACGGCTGGGCGGAGGCGCTCGCCGACCTCGCGACCGACGCGCAGGCGCGCCGCGCGCTCGCCGAGCGCGCGGCTGCGTGGGGGCGCACGCAGACCGTCCTCGGCAACGTGGGCGAGTGGGAGACCGTCTTCGCGGAGGCGGCCGAGCGCGCCGGCAGGACGGTCAGCGTCTCGCTCTCCAGCCGCCGCGAGGGGTCCGTTCCGGCGGCGGTCGGCGCCAGCGGCGGCAGTGGACGCTCGCGCATGATCCTGCCGCGTCCGACCGCGGCTCCCGAGCCGCCGGCACCCGCCGAGAGAGACGCCGGCGCGAAGCCGCGTCGAGGGCTGTTCAGGCGCCGCGGCTCGCGCTGACGACCCGCGCGCCGCCGTTCCGGCCCCGCGCCTACACTGGCGGGGAGCTGTGCCGACCTTCTGCCGCCACAACCGCTTTCTCGCGAACTGTCCGATCTGCTCGCGCGACCAGGTGGAGGTCGTCTCCAACCGCCGCACGAGCGCGACGAAGCCGCCGAGGGCCGCCGCTCCGCGCTCCCGCAGCGGCGCCGCGTCGGCTCGCGGCAGCCGCGCGGTGCGGGTCCGTCAGGTCGCGCGCGAGCAGGAGGACGGCTTCCGCTCGGAGCTGATCCCGGGCGTGAAGGCGAGCGCCGCGGCGGAGCGCCTGGCGGAGGAGCTGGCGTTCGCGGCCGCGCGGCTCGCGCTGCTCGCCGTCGCGCCGCCCGGCCTCTACGGCGAGGTCGCCGCCGGCGCCGCCCAGCCGGCCGGCTCGGGCGAGCGCGAGGAGGCGCTGTGGCTCGCGTTCCTGATCGCGTATCTCTGCCCGCTCGAGGGCGAGGATCCGTTCGCCGGCGTGCGCGACGCCCGCACGTCGTGGGCGAGCGGCGAGCTGCCTGAGCTGGACGACGTTCCGCTCGGGCCGCGCAGCGCGCACGACGCCGCGCGCGGGAGCGCGACGCTCGCCGCCTATCGCGCCTGGGCCGAGCGGTCAGGGTCACAAGACGCCGCGTACGCCGGCGAGGCGGCGTGGCCCGCCGAGCGCCGCTTCGCGCGCGACTACGAGCGGCTGGCGCTGCCGGGGCTGCACCGCGACGCGCGCTTCGACCTGCTCGTCACGCTCGGCCAGCTTGGGCTGCACGAGCTGCGGGCGGACGCGCTGCGGCTCGGCGGCGCCGACGAGACGACCGTCGCCGCCAAGCGCGTGTTCGGGATCGCCGACACGCTGCTGCTGGAGCGGCGCGCGAGCGACCTGGCGAACGCGGCCGAGCTCCCGCTCGCCGCACTCGATCTCGCGCTGTGGAACTGGAACCGTCCGCCGCGCCCCGGCGCGGGCGGCGAGCGCGAGCGGGCGACGCTCGGCGCGGTCGGCATCGAGCCCGACGCCGACGCCTACGCGCGCGTCGCGGCCGCGCTCGGCTTGTAACGCGCGCCGTCCGCCGTCGCGCGCCCACTCAACAATCCCCGTAATAACGGGGAATTTGCTCGATACATTTGTTGACAGACATGTCTGTCTCTGTGCGCAATTAGCGGCAATTTCTCCGCAGGTGGGGGACGGATCTCTGCGGCTGCTCGCCTCGACCCGCCGATAGCTGAGAGCGCCCGGCGCGCATGGACGCGCACGCCGGGCATGGTCGCCGGGATGGAGGAGCAGGGATGCAACGCAGGACACGCCGGGAGAGCGCCGAGGAGGCGACGCTGCGCCTCGTGCAGCACCACGCCGCCGAGCTGCTGCGGTTCGCGCGGCGCTTCTCGTATTGCGCCGACGACGCGCACGACGCGTATCAGCGCTCGATTGAGATCCTCGTCAGACGGATGCGGAGCGATCCGCCCGCGCAGCCGCTCAGATGGCTCCGCACGGTCGTCCGCCACGAGGCGCTTGCCGTGCGCGGCGAGCGGGAGCAGCTGCTCGGCCGCGCGCAGCTGGACCTCGACCGCCACGAGGACCGCGGCACGCCCGATCCGTCGGAGCGTGCGGTCCGCCACGAGCGGATCCGCCACACGGCCGAGGCGCTGCAGCGGCTGAAGCCGCAGGAGGTGACCGCGCTCGTGCTGCGGGCGGAGGGCCTGTCCTATGCGGAGATCGGCGCGCGGATGGGCTGGACCTATACGAGAACGAACCGTTCCGTCACCGAGGGCCGGCGCGCGCTGCTCGACCGGCTCGGCGCGATCGAGTCCGGCGCCGAGTGCGCGCGCTGGCTGCCGCGGCTGTCGGCGCTCGCCGACGGTGAGGCTTCGGCACAGGACGTCGCCGAGCTGCGGCCGCATCTGCGCGCCTGTCCGGCATGCCGCGCGACGCTGCGCGAGCTGCATGCCGCGCCGGCGCGCGTCGCCCTGCTCGTCCCGCCTGCGGCGGTGGGGATGGCGGCACACGCGCTCTCCGGCGGCGGGGTCACCGCGCACGCCGAGGCGGGCCTGCATGCGCTGTTGGACCGTGTGACGCTGCTCGCGGCGCGACTTCAGGGAGCGTTCGAGACGCTGCCCGCCGCAAAGGTCGCGGCGGTGGCGGCGTCGACTGCGGCGCTCGCGGGCGGCGGCGTCGCGCTTGAGCAGGCAACGCATGCGCGTTCCCCCACGCCGGTTGTGGCGCGTTCTGCGTCCACGCCGCTGCCGCTCGCGGACGGCGCGCGCCTGACGACGATCGCCTTCCCGGCGTCCCGGGTTGCGGCCGCCGGCCGGCATGAGCGTCGCCGGGACGGCGATGCCGCAGACGGCGAGTTCTCGCGCCCGCCGTCTGCGTCGTCGGAGTTTGCCGCGGACGCGCCATCCCACGCCGAGTTCTCCGCGTCCACTGCCACATCGCCGCCACCGGCTCCGGCGCACGCCGCGTCGTCGGCGCCGGAGCCCGGCGCGTCGTCCGAGTTCGGCGCGCCCTGAATCCTCAAACCCGCATCAGGAGGTCGCACGCGATGCACAGCCCCTTCACCGCGCGAGCCCGCACGCTCGCACTCCTCGTCGTCGTCGTCCCACTCGCCGTCGCCGGAGCGCTCGTCCTGCGCCCGACGATCGCCTTCGCCGGGACCTACACGGTCCACACGTGCACGACACCCGAGGGAACGTTCACCGGCACCGCCGGCTGGACCAGCTCCGCGAGTACGCCAATCGCCGGCTACGATCCAGGCGCCAACAGCGTCTGCACAGACTCAGAAGCCCCCGCGTCTCTGCAATTCGGTGCGACAGGCTTGCCAGTAAGCGCCGGAAGTTGGTTGAGCTGGGATTTCGCTGCTCCCAGCAATACGCTCATCAATTCGTACGTACTCGAACGTGCGTTCAACTTGGGCTGGCCGATAATCAGCAGAGTCGCGAACCGGCCCTATCTCATGCAGATCTGGCATGACGACGATGTCAATGCGGGTCTGCTCGACTTCAAGAAGCCGTCACAGGCAGGCCAGACACTCGTTGAGCCATTGCCTTCGCCAGTCAGCGCCGACAACATCGCGTGGAACTCGCTGCACGTGAGCCTCAGCTGCTGGGCGCTCGTCGGGAGCCTCGACTGCGGTCCGTTCCCGGCGCAGGTCGCGATCTCGCGGGCGCAGATCGGGCTGACGGACGCGAGCGCTCCCGGCGGCTTCGCGACGGGCGGCGCGCTGGCGAGAGCCGATCCGGTGCGCGGCACCGCCGCGCTGGCGATCCACGCGTTCGACGCCGGCGGTGGCGTCTACCGTGCCGCGCTCGCGGTCGACGGCGCGGAGGTCTCGCGCGACGTCGTCGACACGGCCGGCGGCAGTTGCGCCGACGTCGAGCCGTCGAACGGCGACCCGTACGAGTTCGGCGCCCCGCAGCCATGCCCGCTCTCCGCCGACGCGACGATCCAGCTCGATACGAGCGCCTTCGCCGACGGGCAGCATGCGATCAGAGCGACCGTCGAGGACGCAGGCGGCAACGCCACCGTCGTCTTCGACGGCACGGTCCAGACGCACAACGCGCCGATCAACAGCAGCGCGCCGGTGCTCTCGGGGCAGGCGGCCGTCAACGGGACGCTCGTCGCCGACGCCGGTCAGTGGGACGGCGCGCCCACCACCTTCGACCACCGTTGGCTGCGCTGCGACGCCGACGGCGCCGCCTGCACGCCGATCGCCGGCGCGACCGGCGCCGCGTACGGCCTCACCGCCGCGGACGCCTACCACCGCGTGCGCGTCGAGGTCACTGCCGAGAACGGCAGCGGCGCCGCGACCGCCCGCAGCGCGCCGACCGCGCTTGTCGCGGACGGCGCCGGGCGCACGAGCCCGCCGGCCGGCGGCAGTCAGGGTGGGAACGGCGGCGGGGGAGGAGCGGACGCCGGATCCGGGGGCACCGCGCCGGCGCCGGGCGGCATCCAGGGCATCGTCAACCCGATCGGCCAACTGCCCGGCCACGTCGCCAACGGCGGCGGCAACGCCACCGCTCACGCGCGCATGGACGTCGCCTTCCAGCGCGCCGACGGCAGCACCGCGCGTCGCATCACCGTACCTGCCGGTCGTCGGATCACGATCGTCGGCCGCCTCACCGACGCCTCGGGCGCCGGCATCGCCGACGCGCGCGTGGGCGCCGCCTGGCGCACCGTCGGCCGCGGCTGGGTCGCGCGCCCCGGCGTGCGGACCGGTCCTGACGGCCGCTTCGTCTACGTGCTGCCGGCCGGGCCGAGCCGCGACGTGCGCTTCACGTACTTCGCGTTCTCCGACAGCCGCGCCGTCGAGCTGTCGAACGTCGTGCACGTCAGTGCGCTCGCTCCGCTCACGATCCGCGCCGACCGCCGTCACGTCAGCGGCGACCGCGTCGTGCGGCTGAGCGGCGCGGTCGGCGGCGGCCCGATCCCGCGCGCAGGCCTGCTCGTGACGCTGCAGGGCTTCCAGCGCGGCTACGGCTGGCGCACCTTCCGCACGGTGCGGACCGACCGCCGCGGACGCTGGCACACGACGTACCGCTTCCGCTCGACGCACGGCCGCTTCGGCTTCCGCGCGCTCGTTCCGCGGCAGGCGCGCTACCCGTTCGCGTCGAGCCGTTCCGCCGGCGTCTTCGTCGCCGTCTCGTAACGCCCCGGCCTCCAGGCGCCCGTGCTCAGCTTCCGCCGGAGCTGGGCGCGGCGCTGCGGCGCCGCAGGATCAGGTCGATCGTCTCCTGCTCCATGCGCGCGATCTGTGCGATGCGTTCCGCCGTCGTCCCGGCGGCGTGCGCGGCCACCACCCGCGCCTCCAGCGCGGCCATCGCGCGCTGGATCGCCTTGAAGGCGGCGGCGTCGTGTCTGAGCTGCGGGCGCGCGCCGCCGGCGAGGTCGATCACGCCCTCGGCGGCGCCGTAGAAGTCGAGCGCGGCGTCGAGCACGGCTCGCTCGGCCGGCGTCCACGCGTCCTCGCCGACACCGCTGTCTGCGTCGCCCTCGGCAGTCGATCCGTCGCCCGTCGCGCTCATCCGTCCCGCCAATGAGAGATGCCGGCGAACCCCACCCGGGAACGCCGGCGTTCATCATGTTTGCAGGGAATCGGGTGCGACGCAAACGTCGCGCCCCGCAAACCGGGGCATTCACCCCCTCAGCTGCCGGGCTCGACGGCGTGCGGTTCGGCTGCCAGCCGCTCCGCCCGCGCGATCAGCTGCGAGGCCGGTGTGTCGAGACCGGACACGAGTCGCAGCAAGGTGCGGGCGGTCGGGTTGCCGGCGCCGGCCTCGAGCTCCCAGATGCGCCGTTGGGGGACGCCCGTGCGCAGCGAGACGGCCTCTTGAGTCAGTTGAAGCTCCTCACGCCGTTCGCGCAATGCGATGCCGAGCGCGCGGAGGAAGCGGGTGGTATTGAGCACCGCGCCACCCTCATCGGCAACTCCTGCCTTCGCAACGTCGTTTACGTCGTGCATCTCGATCCAATCCTCACGCGGCGTCCGTCGCAGTTTTGCCGTCCACACGTGGTCGTAGAGTCCTGCCTCGTCCAGTCCCCCGGACGTGCGGGAGCCGCAATGTCCCTCTGCTTCATCGAGCCTCAGAATGCGATCCGCGTGATCGCGAACTCCGTCGGTCGTGAGGCGCGGCGACAGCTGTTGGGCGAGGTCGTTCGCGCATGGGTCGACGAGATTCCGGAGGCCGACCTCGTCTCGCACTACGCGAAGGCGGTCGCCGACCTCGACGACGACGACCTGACGATGCTCGCGGCCTGGCACGCCTCACTGGAGGTCGGCCAGCCGATCGCGAACAAGGAGTTCCTCGTCAACGTCTTCCCGTCGCTGGGGGAGAACCGCCGCGAGGCGCTCAAGATCGCCGCCGGCTTCCGCGGCGAGGACGCGTTCGACGCGGGCGTGACGGAAGAGCAGTCGCTCGAGCTCGTCCTGCCGTACCTGTCCGAGCACCGCTGTCGCGAGCTGGCGCGCGAGTGCGTCGAGCTCTACTGCTGGGACCGGCTCGGCTCCGAGAACTGAGCGAGCGCCTGCTCGATCTCGCGGATCGCCTGCGCGTTCGAACGGAACCACACCGTTCGCATGCCCAGCTCGCGCGCGGCGTCGCAGTTGATCTCCATGTCGTCGACGAACAGCGTCGCCTCCGCCGCGACGCCGAGGCGGTCGAGCGTCACCTTGTAGATGCGCGGGTCGGGCTTGCGCACGCCCTCGAAGCCCGAGTCGACGACCAGCTCGAAGATCTCGTCCACCGGCAGCATCGAGCGCCACAGCGGCTCCCACTCGCGCACGTTGTTCGTGAGGATCGCCATTCGGTGGCCGCGCTCGTGGAGCGTGCGCATGAACGCGAACAGCTCGTCGTTGGGCTCCAGGTGCGCGAAGAACGTCTCGCCGAAGCGGGCGAGGTCGACCTCGCGCCCAAGCTCCTCGCGCAGCGAGGCGCCGAGCTTCGCGACGAACTGCGCCTCCGTCAGTCTGCCGGTCTCCAGCTCGAACAGCGGGTTGACGCCGCCGTCCGCCTCGGCCGCGCGCGCGAGCGCTGCGCCGAAGGCCTCCAGCGGGATGCCGCGCTGCTCCTGCAGTCCGAGGAACGCGTTGAACAGCGGCGTCGTGAGCACGCCGCCGAAGTCGCAGACGATCGCCTCGATCCGGCTCATGCGCGGCGCAGGACGTCGTAGCGGCCGACGCCCCGGCGGCCCTCCATCCGCCACTGGAAGAACGCGCAGTCGAGTCGCAGCCGGCCGAGGTCGAGCGTCGTGCCGCAGACCGCCTCGCCGGCCGCGCGGTGAGGATACGGGCGCTCGTCGCCGTCCTCCCACAGCTCCAGCCCGGCGCGCAGCTGACGGCCCTCGCCGTCGAGCGTCGTCGACAGCAGCGGCTCGCCGACGGTCACGATCCCGTCGCGGTCGAGCAGCCACGCGCTGACGGCCTCGTGCGCGTGCGCGGTCGCATCGTCGGGGCGGACGCTCGCGAGCGTGACGCCGTTGCCGTCCTCGAACCACGCCGAGACGGTGCGCGCGAGCGTGATCCGCTCCCAGTCGGGCGCGCCCCATTGGTGCCCGCGCTGTCCGAGGCAGTCGACCTTCGTGCGCTCTCCGCCGCTGCGGACAGCGCCGGTCACGCGGCACAGCTGCTCGTAGCCGCGCAGGCCGGCGGCGCTCGCCGCGACCGCGCCGGCGCTCAGCTCGGCCGGTGCGCTGATCGCCTCGAAGCGCAGTTCGAAGCCACCGTCGTCGCCGTCGTAGGCGACGTCCCACGCCTCCAGCGGCCGCTCGATCGTCGCGCGCACGTCGCCGGCCTCCAGTGCGCTCCAGTCGGCTGGAGCATCCAACTCGATTCCGCCGGCCGCGTCGACCGCGACCAGCTCCCCGACGCGGAACAGCAGGCCGAGCCCGCTCGCGTGCGCGGACGCGGGCCCCGCCCACCCCAGCCCGAGCCGCGCGCTGCCGTAGAGCTGCCGCGCGTCGTCGCCGAACGCGAACGTGACTGCGTCGCCGAAGCCGACGGCGCCCGGCTCCGGCCTCTGCGCCGCCTCGTCCTGCGGGCCGATCATCGCTCCAGGATCGGCGGGTCGATCTCGCGCGCGGTCGCGTCCACGTCGTAATCCTGTCGCGTTCGCGCGCGCCATGCCGCGCCGCCGACGGCGCCGGCCGGGCCGAGCATGCGGGCGAGCACGCCGCGCAGCAGCCCCCGTCGCACAAGCGCGCGCGTCGGCGGCAGCAGCAGCACGACGCCGAATGCGTCGGTGATGAAGCCCGGCGCGAGCATCAGCGCGCCGCCGACGATCACGAGCGCCCCGTCGACCGTCTCGCGCGCCGGCGGCCGCCCGACCGCAAGCGTCTCGCGGAAGCGGCGCCACACGGCTCGTCCCTGGGCGCGCAGCAGCCAGGAGCCGAGGATCGAGTCCAGCAGCAGGATGCCGATCGTGGGCAGCGCTCCGATCGCCTGGCCCACCTGGATGATCACGTACAGCTCGGCGAGCGGCACGACGATGAAGAGCAGGATCAGCAGCGGGAGCATCGCCTGACAGGCTACCCGTGGCGGATGCCCGTCAACGGGGCGGCCGCTACGCGTAGGCCGGCTCGGAGCGCTCGATCCGCACGCTCGGTACGCGGTCGAGCCCGACGAGCTCGAGCAGCGCCGCGATCTGCGGCTGCGGGTTGTGGAGCGCGAGCGTGAAGCCCTGGACGCGCAGGCGCCGCGCGAGCGTGACGAAGTCGAGCATCAGCGAGACGTCTGCCCACGACAGCTCGGAGAGGTCGACGAGGACGTCGGTCTGCGCCTTCATCGCGCGCACGAGCGCCTGTCGGCGACGCGGCTGCGTGGTGCGATCCTCGTCGCCACAGCAGCGCAACGTCGGGGGATGTGCCGCGTACTCGACGATGGCGGCGAACCTAACCAACGCGCCGCAGGTGGCGCAAGCGAACATGAAGCAACTCTCACGATCCCGTGTCAGCTGCGAGCGGGCCTTCGCGAGCGGGGGCTAGACTCACCTGCATGCCCACGCTCGAAGAGGTGAACGACGCGCTGTCGAACGTGATCGACCCGGAGCTCGGGCTCGACTTCGTCGAGCTCGGCCTCGTCTACGACGTCGAGATCGACGGCGGCAAGGTCGACATCACGTTCACCCTCACCACGCCGGCGTGTCCGATCGGGCCGCAGGTGACGGAGCAGATGATCGAGTTCGTCGGCGAGCTCGACGACGTCACCGAGGTGAACCCGAAGATGGTGTTCACGCCGCCGTGGTCCCCGGACCGCATGAGCGAGGACGCGAAGTTCGCGCTCGGCTTCTGAGCCGGCGCGCGAACCGCTCGTCCCGCCCCTAGCTGGCCCCGCCGTTGCGCGACGGCGGGCGTCTGCGCGCGCGCTTGCGCATCGACGCGGCCGGCCCCTCGTGCCGCGCGGCGGGGCCGCTCGGCAGCAGCTGCGGCTCGGTCGCCGCGTCGCCGTCGCTGCTCGCGGCCGTCGCGCCAGCGAGGGCCGGTCTCGGCGCTCGCGTGGCCGGGCGTCTGCGGCGCGGCGCTCTCGCGGCACCGTCCGGCCCGCCATCGCCGCCGGCGCGCGCCGCTGCGGTCCGCGCCTCCTTCGCTCTCGCCGCCGCCTTCAGCTGTGCGAGGCCGTCCTCGATCCCGTCCGCGATCGTGTCGATGTCGGGCAGCGCGTCGTAGTCGCCGAGCAGCCCAAAGTCGATCGCGCCGTTGTAGGACATGATCGCGATCGCGAGCGCATGCCCTCCCGGCAGGAACGCGACCGGGAAGAACGTCAGCATCCGGCGCCCGAGCATGTAGATCGGGAACTGCGGTCCCGGCACGTTCGTGACGATCAGGTTGAAGAGGCGCGTCGAGAACTGCAGCCGCGAGGCCTGCGCCAGGATCGTCGGCGGGGCCATCTGCTGGACGTCGGCGATCACTCTCGCGCCGAGCGCCTGCTTGGACTCCTTCAGCCCGTCCATCTGCTGCTTGACGAAGCGCAGCCGCGCGACCGGGTCGCGGATGTAGACGGGCAGCGGCCCGCGCATCAGCACGATCTGGTTGCCGAGCGCGCGGCCCTGGTCTCTCGGGCGGATCGAGACGGGCACGAGCGCGCGCAGCTCCAACCCCTCCGTGCGCACCCCGCGTGAGCGCAGCCAGCGCGCGAGCGCGCCGGAGACGACCGTCAGCACGACGTCGTTGACGGTGCCGCCGAAGACGCCCTTCACGTAGCGGAAGTCGTCCAGCCGGTTGCGCACGACCGCGTAGCGGCGGTGGGGGCCGATGTCGACGTTGAGCGGCGTCTCGGGCGCCGGGTTGAGGATCGCCCAGATCATCTCGCCCATGCCCTCGGCGATGTCGCGGAAGGCGTCGATCGCGGCGGCCGGGTTCGTGCCCGCCGCGAGCGCCCGCTCGGTCACGTTGACCGCGGTCTTGGCCGCGCCGGCGATGCCGGCCGCCAGCAGCTCCGCGTTCGTCGGCTCTGGCTGCGGCTGCCACGGCTCGGGCTCCGGCAGCGGCTGCGGGGTGGGGGCGAGGTCGAACAGCACCGTTGCGAGGTCGACGCCGGAGACGCCGTCGACGAGCGCGTGATGGGTCTTGAAGATCAGCGCGAAGCGGTCGTCCTCCAGCCCCTCGACGAACCAGCACTCCCACAGCGGCTTGGAGCGGTCGAGCTGCTGTGAGGCGATCCGCGCGGCCAGTCGGTAGAGCTGCTGCTCGGTGCCGGGCGCCGGCAGCGCGCTGTGGCGCACGTGGTACTCGATGTTGAAGCTGTGGTCGTCGATCCACAGCGGGCGGCCGCTCTCGAACGGCGGGTAGGCCAGCTTCTGCCGGTAGCGCGGCACGAGGTGCAGGCGCGAGCGGATGTGCTCGGCGACGGCGGTGAACGGCGGCGGCGGCCCCTCGAAGATCGTGACCGCGCCGATGTGCATATGGGAGTCGGCGTCCTCCTGGTGGAGGAAGGACGCGTCCACGGCGGTCAGTCGATCGAGGTGCTCTTGCGCCATGGCGCGTCTCCCGTTGTCCGTGCCCGATGCTCCAACGTCAAGCGTATATCCCCATATGCGCTGCGCAAGTCACGCCTCCTGCCTGGCCTGCCATGCTTGCGACGATGTCGGTTCGCGTGCTCGTCGTCGCGTTGGTGGTGCAGATCCTGCTCGCGAGCGCGTTCGCCGTGTGGGCGGCGAGCGGCTTCCCGCTGCCTTAGAAGACGCCGATGCGCTTCGGCGGCCAGTAGGTCGCGATCGCGGTGCCGATGATCCATCTCTTCGGCACCGGCCCCCAGAAGCGGCTGTCGTCCGACGCGCCGCGGTTGTCGCCCATCACGAAGAAGCTCTTGTCGGGCACGGTGATGGTGCCCGAGAACGTGCAGCCCTGCCCGTCGCCGCACGGGTTGGTGTACGCGTCGGCCTCGCGTCTGCCGTTGCGGATCACATGGCCGTCGCGTATCTGGATGCGGTCCCCGCCGACGCCTACGACGCGCTTGATGAACGTCTGGTCCGAGCGGCCGGAGGTCGGCGTCGAGCAGGCGCGGCTGCTGCCAAGCCCCTCGGTCGGCGCGCCGCACTGCGGCGCGCTCGCGTCGTCCGCGCCCTGCGGCGGGTGGAAGACGACGATGTCGCCGACCGACGGATCGCCGAAGCGCATGCCGATGCGGTTGACGAGCACGCGCTGGCCGATGTCGAGCGTCGGCTCCATCGACCCGCTCGGAATGCGGTACGTCTTCACCAACACGAGCTGGACCACGAACGCGATCACGAGCGCCGCGACGACGATCGTCAGGATCTCGACGACGGGGTTGCGCTTCTTCGTGTCGGCGGGTCGGGCCACACGCGCACGGTAGACGGTTCGCGACGCGGGCGTGTCCGTACCCGCCTGCTCGCGGCTCGCGCGCTCGCCCGCCTACACTTATGCGGAGCCCATGCCGCACGCTCCCGAGAAGCTTCTGCTGGCCAAGCCGCGCGGCTACTGCGCCGGCGTCGATCGTGCCGTCCAGACGGTCGAGCGCGCGCTCGACCTGCACGGCGCGCCCGTGTACGTGCGCAAGGAGATCGTCCACAACAAGCACGTCGTCGAGCAGCTGCGCTCGCGCGGGGCGATCTTCGTCGACGAAGAGACGGAGGTGCCGGAGGGCTCGACGGTCGTCTTCTCTGCGCATGGCGTCGCCCCGAGCGTGCACGCGAACGCCGCGGCGCGCGGGCTGCACACGATCGACGCGACCTGCCCGCTCGTCACGAAGGTGCACGTGGAGGCGAAGAGATTCGCGGCCGAGGACTACACGATCGTGCTGATCGGCCATGAAGGGCACGAGGAGGTCGAGGGCACGATGGGGGAGGCGCCCGACCACATCGTGCTGATCGAGACGGAGGATGACGTCGAGCGGCTGGACGTCGCCGATCCCGAGCGCGTCGCCTACATCTCGCAGACGACGCTGTCGGTCGACGAGACGCGTGCGATCATCCTCAAGCTGCGCGAGAAGTTCCCGGCGATCGTCGGGCCGCGCACCGACGACATCTGTTACGCGACGACGAACCGCCAGGCGGCCGTCAAGCAGCTCGCGCAGGCGTGCGACCTCGTGCTCGTGATCGGCTCGCAGAACTCGTCGAACTCGAACCGGCTCGTCGACGTCACACGCGAGCTCGGCACCGACGCGCACCTGATCGATCACGAGGGCCAGGTGCAGGAGGCGTGGCTGGAGGGCAAGCGCGTCGTCGGCATCACGAGCGGCGCGAGCGCGCCCGAGGAGCTGGTGCAGCGGCTCGTGGCGTTCTTCCGCGAGCGCGGGACCGAGCGCGTCGAGGAGCTTGAGGTGATCCAGGAGGACGTGCGCTTCATGCTCCCGAAGTCGATCCGCCAGGCGATGGCCGCCGCCTCGTAGCGGCGCCGTCGCGTGTCGACCCTCGTCGTATCGGACCTGCACCTCGGCTCGCGCGCGCGTGCCGACCTGCTGCGCGACGCGGAGCTGCGCGCGCGGTTGATCGAGGCGTTGGGCGACGGGATCGAGCGGCTGGTGCTGCTCGGCGACGCGCTCGAGCTGCGCCAGGGGCCGCTGCGCGAGGCGCTCGCCGCCGCGCGGCCCTTCTTCGCCGAAGCGGGCGCCGCGCTCGGTCGCGACGGCGAGATCGTGCTCGTGCCCGGCAACCACGACCACGCGCTCGTCGCGCCGTGGCTGGAGCGGCGCCACCGCGACGGGGTCCCGCCGCCGCTGTGCCTGGCGGAGACGGCGAGCTGGGCCTCCAGCGACGCGGTCGACGCGCTCGCGGAGGCGGCGACGCCCGCGCGGCTCACGCTCGCCTATCCCGGCGTGTGGCTGCGCGACGACGTCTACGCGACGCACGGCCACTACCTCGACCGCCACATCACCGTGCCGACGCTGGAGCGCCTGAGCGCCGGCGCGATGGGGCGGATCGTCGGACCGCTGCCCCCGGACGGCGCGCTGCCGGACGACTACGAGCGCGCGCTCGCGCCGATCTACGCCTGGTCGACCGCGCTCGCGCAGCACGCCGACGACCAGACCACCGGCACGCACGGCGTCTCTGTGCGCGCGTACCGGATGCTGTCGGGCAACGGGCACCGGCCGCTGCGCCGGCGCGCGCTCCTCGCGCTGTTCCCGCTGACGATCGCCGCGGTCAACCGCGCCGGGCTCGGCCCGGTGCGCGCAGACGTCTCGGGCGTAGAGCTGGCGCGCGCGGGCGTGCGGGCGATGGGGGAGGCGGTCGAGCGACTGGGCATCGAGGCCGCGCACGTGCTGTTCGGGCACACGCATCGCGTCGGCCCGCGGGCCGCCGATCCGGTTGCCGAGTGGACGACGGCCCGCGGCGTGCGGCTGCACAACAGCGGCTGCTGGGTCTACGAGCGCCAGTTCCTCTCGACGACGCCGTACGAGAGCCCCTACTGGCCTGGTACGGCGATCCGCGTGGACGCCGACGGCCCACCGCAGCATGTGCGCGTGCTCGACGGCGTCTCCGCCGCGGAGATCAGCCGAGCCCTGGCGTGAAGCAGACGGCGTGGCAGGTCACACCGCCGGCGTGGGAGGGGAAGCAGAATGCTAAAACCGGAGGGGGAAAAGAGAAGAAAAAAAACAGAAAACAGACCGGAGGGGGGAGGGCCAGCTCCCCCCC
>JBQCIQ010000127.1:0-23784 GCA_051953595.1 Conexibacter sp.
CGACGTCGCGGCGTCCTCCGCCAGCTTCTTCGCCCGCACCGCTCTCGTCATGATCCCCAGCTCCTCCTGGATCTCCTCGTCGAGGAAGCGGGAGGCGAGCCAGCGCATGATGTAGTCGGGCAGCGACTTCGCGAACGGGATCTCCGTGTTCATCGTCATGCCCTCGGGCTCGAAGCGCATGTAGCTGAACTTGCGCACGAGCGTCTCGAGCGGCACGCCGTACTGGAGCGCTATCGAGATCGCGGTCGCGAACGAGTTCATCATGCCGCGCAGCGTCGAGCCCTCCTTGCCGATGTCGGTCAGGAAGATCTCGCCGACGCTGCCGTCCTCGTAGAGCCCGGCGGTGATGTAGCCCTCATGGCCGCCGACGGCGAACTTGTGCGTGAGCGACTGCCGCTCGCGCGGCATCTTTCTGCGCGCCGGCGCGGCCGCGGCCTTCGCCAGCGCCTCGGCGACCGCCTTGTCGATCGCCTCCTGCGAGACCGCTGCGCCGCTCGCGGCGTCCGCCCCCTTCTGCGCGTCGGTGCGCAGCGCCTGCGCCGTCTTCGAGCCGTCGCGGTAGATCGCGAGCGCCTTCACCCCCAGGTTCCACGCCTGGATGTAGGCGTCGGCGATGTCCGCGACCGTCGCGCTCTCCGGCAGGTTGACCGTCTTCGAGATCGCGCCGGAGATGAACGGCTGCACCGCGCCCATCATCTTGATGTGGCCCATGTGCGAGATCGCGCGCGCGCCGACCGCCACGTCGAACACCGGCAGGTGCTCGTCCGCGAGGCCCGGCGCGCCGACGATCGTGCCGTGCTCGTTGATGTAGGCCTCGATCTGCTCGATCTGCTGGTCGTCGTAGCCGAGCGTCTGCAGCGCCTGCGGGACCGTGCGGTTGACGATCGTCATCTGGCCGCCGCCGACGAGCTCCTTGAACTTGACGAGCGAGAAGTCGGGCTCGACCCCGGTCGTGTCGCAGTCCATCAGGAAGGAGATCGTCCCGGTCGGCGCGAGCACCGTCGCCTGCGCGTTGCGGTAGCCGTGCTCGTCGCCGAGCGCGACCGCCTCGTCCCACGAGCGGCGCGCGGCCGCCAGCAGCTCGTCGTCCTCGCACGTGGTGTCCGGGATCGCGTACGAGGCGTCGCGGTGCATCCGCATCACGTTGTTGTGCGGCTCGCGGTTCTCCGGGTAGCGCTCGTACGTGCCGACGGCCGCCGCGATCTCGGCCGAGCGGCGGTACGCGCGGCCCGTCATCAGCGCGGTGATCGCCGCCGCCGTGCCGCGACCCGCGTCGGAGTCGTACGGCATCCCGTTGCTCATCAGGAACGCGCCGAGGTTCGCGTAGCCGAGCCCGAGCTGGCGGAACGCGTTCGCGTTCTTCGCGATCCCGTCCGTCGGGTACGAGGAGGCGCCGACGACGATCTCCTGCGCGAGGAAGACGATGTCGATCGCGTGCTCGTACGACGCGACGTCGAACGTGCCGTCGGCGTTACGAAATTTCATGAGGTTCAGCGACGCCAGGTTGCAGGCCGAGTCGTCGACGTGCATGTACTCCGAGCAGGGGTTCGACGCGTTGATGCGCCCGCTGTTCGGGCACGTGTGCCACTGGTTGATCGTCGTGTCGTACTGGACGCCCGGGTCGGCGCAGCGCCACGCCGCCTCCGCGATCTCGTTCATCAGCGCGCGCGCGTCGAGCGGATCGCCGATCGGCTCGCCGGTCGTGCGCGCGGTCAGGCGCCACTCGTCGCCGTTCTCGACCGCGCGCATGAACTTGTCCGAGACGCGCACCGAGTTGTTCGCGTTCTGGTACTGGATCGAGGTGAAGCCGTCACCGTCGATCGACATGTCGAAGCCGGCGTTGCGCAGGGCGAGGGCCTTGTCCTCCTCCTTCGCCTTGCACCAGATGAACTCCTGGATGTCCGGGTGGTCGACGTCGAGCACGACCATCTTGGCCGCGCGGCGCGTCTTGCCGCCCGACTTGATCGTGCCGGCCCACGAGTCGGCGCCGCGCATGAAGGAGACGGGGCCGGAGGCGGTGCCGCCCTTCGCCAGCGGCTCCATCGAGCCGCGGATGTTCGAGAGGTTGATCCCGGAGCCGGAGCCGCCGCGGAAGATCATCCCCTCCTTCGTGTTCCAGGAGAGGATCGACTCCATCGTGTCGTCGACCGAGAGGATGAAGCAGGCCGAGCACTGCGGCTGCTCTTCGAAGCCGACGTTGAACCAGACGGGGCTGTTGAACGCCGCGATCTGGTGGAGCAGGATGTGGGTCAGCTCGGCCTCGAACGTGTCGCCGTCCTCGGCGGTGGCGAAGTAGCCGCGCTGGCGGCCCCAGTCGGCGATCGTGCCGGCGACGCGGCCGACCATCTGTCTGACGGAGCGCTCGCGCGTCGGCGAGTCGAGCTGCCCGCGGAAGTACTTCTGCGCGACGATGTTCGTCGCGTTCTGCGACCACGTCGTCGGGAACTCGACGTCCGTCTGCTCGAAGGAGACCTTGTCGCCGTGGCCGATCCGCGCATCTCGCAGCTCCCACTCGACGGTGTCGAACGGATGGACGCCGGGCTCGGTGAAGAACCGCTTCAGGCGCAGCGCCTCGCCGGCCTGGGCGTCGATCGTGGTGGGGGTCTGCGAGCTGTCGTTCATGCCTGCCTGCTCCTTCTGCTTCCCGCTATTTCGCGCCTTTTGACGCCCTCCAACGCCCCCAAGACGGGGTCGAGCACCGTCTCGCCTGGCTCGGACGGACTTAAAACTCCTGCAAATCGGCGAAATTGCGGACAGCGGGGGCGAAAATGCCTGCTGCTTCTAGCGTAGTCGCGCGCAGATAGGATCGGCGACGCATGCGCTCGCCGCGTCACCTGCTCGCCCTGCTCGTCGTCGCCCTGTCCGCCTCGCTCACGCTCGCGGCTCCGGCGCACGCCGACAAGGCCTACGACAAGGTCGCGGAGGCGTACGCGCGCGCAGGCGGCCACCTCGACCCGTGCGCGTTCACGCAGGCCCAGCTGAAGGCGGCCGTCAGAGGGATCCCGCCGAGCATCCGCAACGTCGTGCCGGCGCTGCGCGCGGCGATGGTCGACGGCATCGCCGCCCACCTGCGCGGCGACTGCAGAGGCGTCAAGCCGACCGAAGGCGCGACCGGCGGCGCCACCCCCGGTCACGTGCCGAGCACGACCGTCCCGCCGGTCACGACGCCGCCGGTGGCGACGCAGACCGCGCCCGCGGCGCCGACGGCGACCGCGCCGACGACGCCGACGACCGTCGCGCCGACACCGGCGCCCGCGGCGACCCAGCCGGCCGCCACGACCGCTCCCGCGCACACGCGTGACCGCACCCCGCTCGTGATCGCGCTGATCGCGCTCGGCGCGCTGGTCCTGCTCGCGCTGCTGGGGTGGGGCCTCGCGCGCATGCGGGGCTGGGATCCGGCGTGGGCGTCGCGCGTCCGCCACGGCTGGGGCGAGGCCGGCTTCCGCACGACGAGCACCTGGTCGGAATTCACCGACTGGCTGCGGCTCGGCCGCTGAGTGCCCGCCACGCCTGCTTTACTCCGCGGCCCCATGAAGCTCCTCGTCACCGGCGGCGCCGGTTACATCGGCTCGATCGTCGCTCAGCAGCTGCTCGACGCCGGTCACGAGGTCGTCGTGCTCGACAACCTCAGCCGCGGCCACCGCGACGCCGTCCCGGCCGGCGCCCGCTTCGCCGAGGTCGACCTGCTCGACGTCGCGCGCTTGAACGAGACGGTCGCGGAGGGCTTCGACGGCGCACTCCACTTCGCCGCCTTCGCGCTCGTCTCCGAGTCGGTCTCGAACCCGGAGCTGTACTACCGCAACAACGTCGTCGGCTCGCTCAACCTGCTCGACGCGCTGCGCGCCGCCGACGTGAAGCGGCTCGTCTTCTCCTCGACCTGCGCCGTCTACGGCGAGCCGGAGGTCGTGCCGATGGACGAGCAGACGCCGGCCCAGCCGGTCAACGCCTACGGCGCCTCCAAGCTCGCGGTCGACGGGATGATCGCCGACGAGTGCCGCGCGCACGGGCTCGGCGCGGTCAGCCTGCGCTACTTCAACGTCGCCGGCGCGAGCGGCTGCCTCGGTGAGGACCACGAGCCCGAGACGCACATCATCCCCAACGTGCTGCGCGCGGCCCAGGGGATCAACGAGTGCGTGCAGATCTTCGGCACCGACTACCCGACGCCCGACGGCACGGCGGTGCGCGACTACATCCACATCGAGGACCTCGCCAGCGCGCACCTGCTCGCGCTCGAGCACGCGCGTCCCGGCGAGCACCAGATCTTCAACCTCGGCAACGGCAACGGCTTCTCCGTGCGCGAGGTGATCGATGCGGTCCGCGAGGTCACCGGCCTGGAGATCCCGGTGCGAGAGGCGCCGCGCCGCCCGGGCGACCCGCCGATGCTCGTCGCCGCGAGCGCGAAGATCCGCGCCGAGCTCGGGTGGGAGCCGCGCAAGCCTGCGCTCACGGAGATGGTCGCCGACGCGTGGGCCTTCGCGCAGTCGCGGCCGCAGGGCTACGCCGGCCCGGCTGCCGCACCGCAGCACGGCTGACCGGGAAGCGGCGCACGCCGCACCCGATATCAGCGAGAATCCGGTCCTTTGGGGGAACGACCTGCTCGGGGAGAGGAGCAAGGGTGGCTAGGGCACGATGGACGGCGCTCGCCGTGGTCGCGGCGCTGGTGGCGGGCGCGGCGGGCTGCGGCAGCAGCGAGCACGGCACGGTCGTGAGAAAGATCGCGTTCGTCGCTCCGTACAGCGACAACGAACCCGACTGGACGAAGCAGGCCCAGGAAGTCGTCGAAGAATGGCCGAGAAAGCTCGGCATCAGAGTCGACACGATCGACGCCTCCAAGACGAGTGACATCAGGGGCGCGCTCGAGCAGGTCTCGCACGAAGGGAACCAGCTCGTGATCGCGCACGACAGCCGCTACGCCGACGCGGCCGAAGCGGTCGCGAAGGAGACGAGGGTGCCGGAGCTCGTGTGGGGCGAACGCACCGACCCGCCGAAGGGGCTCGTCGGGGAAATCGTCGTCAAGGACGACAAGGCGGGCGGCTACATGGCCGGGCTTGTCACCGCGAAGGCGGCGTACACGAGAAGACTCGGCATCGTCGTGATCGCCGACGGCTCCGCCTGGGACACCGCCACCTGGAACAGAATGGCCGGCGCCTTCATCGCCGGGGCGCGCAGCATCGACCCGAGAGAGAAGTTCTATTACACCCAGGTGGGCGAAGGCGGGAGGGCGACCGCCAAGGACGTGCACGACGCCACGAGAAGGATGATCGACGAAGGCGCGCAGATGGTCTTCGCGCTCGGTGGCGCGGCGACGGTCGGCGCCTTGAGAGCGCTCACCGAGGCGGGCGGCGAGGACCAGTACGTCGGCGTGATAGGCGACAAGGCCAGCTTCAACACCGAAAACAACGTGCTCGTGTCGGTCATGTTCGATACGAGACCCGCCTTCGAACAGGCACGGCGCGACCTCAGAGCCGGCAGGTTCGGCGAACATCCGTACGCCCTCACCCTGCGCAACAGGGGGGTCACGCTGTTCAGCACCGGCCGCACGCCCGCCGACGCCTACGAAGCCGGCATCAGAGCCGGAGAAAAGATCGAGGACGGCAGGCTGAAGGTGCCGGTCACATCGACGAGGAGCGCCGTCGAAGCGCTCTTGGCCGGCCAAGCACCCGAAGGCTGAGGCGTTGGCGTCAGCGCGGTGCCGGCTCGCCGGCGCCGCGCGACGCCGCGCTGTCGGCCGCGCCACCGGCACCCACCGGCGCCGTCACGGCGGCCGCGCCTTCGCGCTCGATCGCGGCCTGCATCTCCGCCTCGACCGCCGGCACCTCTCTGCGTCCTTGGCGGTCGAGGCCGCTCGCGAGCGGGCCGCGCAGCAGCAGCAGCGCCCGGATCCAGCCCGGCACCATCACGTGACGCGCGCGCCGCTCGACGCCCTGTGCGACGGCCGCGGCGACGTCGGAGAGCGGGTAGGTCTTGCGCATCGGACCGCTGATGCGCTTGCGCAGGCCGCCGATGCCCGGGCGCGCGTCGGCGCCGCGCACCATGTCAGTGTCGATCCACGAGAAGTAGGCGACGCCGACGTCGACGCCGAGGTGCGCGACCTCCGTGCGCAGGCAGTCCGCGAACGCCTCGACGCCGGCCTTGCTCGCGCAATAGGCGGACATGAACGGCGCGTGTGCGATCGCCGCGACGGAGGCGATCTGCAGCACGTAGCCGCGTCGCTCGACCACGTGCGGGAGCGCGGCGCGCACGGTGCGCCAGCTGCCGAGCAGGTGGACCTCGACGACGCGCTCCCACGCGGCCGGGTCGATCGTGCGCACCGAGCCGCCGGTTGCGATGCCGGCGTTCGCGATCACGACGTCGATTCCGCCGAAGCGCTCGACCGTGCCGCGCACGGCGGCCTCGATCGCGGTCGTGTCGGTCACGTCCGCCTCGAACCACGCCGCGTCGGGACCGCAGTCGGCGGCGACCCGCGCCAGCTCGTGGGGCTCCAGGCCGACGAGCGCGACCTTGGCGCCTTGGGCAGCGAGCTGCTTGGCGGCGGCGGCGCCGATGCCGCGCGCCGCGCCGGTGACGAAGACGACCTGGCCTTGGGCGGGGCGTGTGGTGGAGGGCATGCTTGGACGCTACCCGTCGAGCAGGTCTGCGAGTGCCGCCAGCGCCTGCGCGAGCACCGCGGGCGCGTCGCCGCTTGCGTCGAGCGTGCGGATCCGCTGCGGCTCGGCGGCGGCGAGCGCGTCGTAGGCGGCGGCGATGCGGGCGAAGAAGTCGTCGGCCTCCTGCTCCAGGCGGTCGGGCTGCTCGCCGCGGCCGTCCTGGCGTGCGCGCCCGAGCGCGGGGTCGATCCGCAGCAGCAGCGTGCGGTCTGCGCGCACGTCACCGGTGGCGAACGCGTTGATCGCGGCGACCGCGTCGACGCCGAGTCCGCGTCCGGCGCCCTGGTAGGCGTGCGTGTAGTCGACGAAGCGGTCGAGCAGGACCCAGCGTCCGGCGCCGAGCGCGGGGGCCAGCGCCTCCTCGACGAGCTGCGCGCGGGCCGCGGCGTACAGCAGCGCCTCCGTGCGGGGACCGACCCGCAGCCCGGGATCCTTCACGAGCGCGCGCACGCGTTCGGAGGCCTCGACACCGCCCGGCTCGCGCAGGAGGCTCACCGGCAGCCGGCGCCGGGTCAGCTCGGCCAGGAGCGCATCGGCGAGCGTCGTCTTGCCGGCCCCGTCAAGCCCCTCGATCGTGATCAGCCGGCCGCGCATCAGCCGCGCCACCCTACCGCCCGACCCGCCGGTACCCTCGCTCGCGATGGCCGACCTGCCGGGCACCGAGCACCACCCGCACGCGCGCGCGACGCTCGGCGCGGCGCTTGCGTCAGGCGGCCGTCCCTCGCACGCCTACCTCTTCCACGGGCCCGCCGGCAGCGGCAAGCGCACCGCCGCGCGCGCGTTCGCGGCCGCGCTGCTGAGCGAGGGCGCGGCCGACCCGGCCGGCGTGCGCACCCGCGTCGAGCACGGCACGCACCCGGACCTCACGTGGGTCGTCCCGAGCGGCGCGCACGAGATGCTGGTCGGCGACGTCGAGGAGCCGGTCGTCGCGGCGGCGGCGATGACGCCGTTTGAGGCGGCGCGGCGCCTGTTCGTGCTGGAGCGCGCCGACACGCTGATCGAGCAGGCGGCGAACAAGCTGCTGAAGACGTTGGAGGAGCCGGCGCCGTTCGTGCACCTGATCCTGTTGACCGACCGGCTCGGCGAGGTGCTGCCGACGATCCGCTCGCGCTGCCAGCTCGTGCGCTTCGACGCGCTGCCGCCGGCCGAGCTGGCGGAGCGGATCGGACGCCGCGGCGTGCCGCCGGAGCAGGCCGCCGCGTGCGCGCGGCTTGCCCTCGGCGACGGCGAGCGCGCGCTGGAGCTGGCGCTCGGCGACGGGCCGGCATTGCGCGCCGGAGGCGAGCGCTTCGCGCGCGCCGCGCTCGCCGGGCGGGTCGGCGAGGACGCGCCCTGGCGTGGGCTGCTGGAGCTGCGCGGCAGACGCGGCGAGACGGCGGTCGTGGAGGTCCGCGCGCGCTTGGAGGAGGAGCTGGAGCTGGTCCCCAAGCGAGAGCGCAAGCGCGTCGAGAGCGAGTACGAGCAGCGCATCCGGCGCACGAGACGCCGCGTGAAGACAGACGCGCTCGACCTCGGCCTGCAGCTGTCGAGCCTGTGGCTGCGCGACGTCGCGTGCGTCGCGTGGGGCGCGGAGGACCTGGTCCACCACGTCGACCGTACCGCCGCCTTGGAGGAGGACGCAGCCGGGCGCGATCCCCAGACGCTGCGCGCCGGCGTCGAGCTGGTCGAGGACGCGCGCCGGCGGCTGCGCAGCAACGTCACCGAGGAGCTGGCATTGGAGACGCTCGCCTACCGGCTGGAAGCCGTGCTGGCCTGATGCGCCGCGCCGGGCTGATCTTCGTCCGCTACGGCATTCCGCTCGCGATGACGGTCGCAGGGATCGTCTGTCTGGTCATCGGCGGCGACGCGGCCGGGTCAGGCGTCGTGCTGATCGGCTCGGCCGGGATCGTGCTGCTGCTCAACATGCTGTTCCGCCTCAGCCTCACCAGCAACAGAGAGCGGGAAGAGGAGGAGCACGCGCGCGAGCAGTTCGAGCGAAGCGGGCACTGGCCGGACGAGTAGCTGATACAAACAGCTATCAAGTGTCACAGCAAGTTGAGGACGAGGCGCTGCTCGACGCGGTCCAGACGTGCGTGCTGGCGGTCGGCGTGCGGCGCACGACGATGACCGACGTCGCGCGCCGCGCGGGCGTGAGCCGCATGACGCTCTACCGCCGCTACGCCGACGTCACCTCGCTCATGCAGGCGCTGATGACGCGCGAGTTCACGCAGATCATCGGCGAGGTGGAGGGCGAGGTCGCGAGACTGCCGAGCGCGCGCGAACGGCTCGTCGAGGCGTCCGTCGCCGGCGTCGACCGGCTCACGCGTCACCCGCTCTTCCTGCGCATCGTCGACGTCGACCCGGAGCTGCTGCTGCCCTACATCACGACTCGCCGCGGCGCCTTCCAGCGCGCCGCCGTCGACGTGTTCGCGCAGCGGCTCGCGGACGGGGTGAGAGAAGGCTCGATCGCGGTCGACGAGCCGGACGCGGCGGCGCGCACGATCGAGCTGGCGTTGCGCGGCTTCGCCTTCCAGACGCTCGCGCCGGGCGCGGCGGCGGAGCGCGAGCAGGAGCTGGAGCAGCTGCGGCGGATGCTCGACGCGTATCTCGCGCCGGCTGCGAGCGGGGCGCGCAGATGACCGCGCCCGCTCCGCGCATGCGTTGGTGGGGCTGGGGCGAGGACGGCCACGACGCGCCGCTGTCCGAGACGGCGCAGGCGATGCTGGCCGAGCGGATCGGTCCGCTGCCGGACGGCCACCGTCACCCGGTTGCGCTCGATGACGTGCGGCTGCCGGAGCCGGCGTTGTCGGACGAGGCGCGCGAGCGGTTGGTGGAGATCGTCGGCGCCGAGCACGTCTGCGGTGACCGTCTCGCGCGCATCTCGCACGCCGCCGGCCGCGGCTACCACGACCTCGTACGGCTGCGCGCGGGCGACGGGTCCGGCGCGCCCGACGCGGTCGTCTACCCGGCCGACGCGGCGGAGGTCGCGGCGGTGCTGCGCGCCTGCGCGGACGCGGGTGTGGCGGTCGTGCCGTGGGGCGGCGGGACGAGCGTCGTCGGCGGCGTCGAGCCGCTGCGCGGGCGCTTCCCGGCCGTGATCGCGCTCGACCTCGCGCGGATGGACCGGCTGCTGCGCGTCGACCCGGTCTCGCTCACGGCGACGGTGCAGCCCGGCATGACCGGTCCCGCGCTGGAGGAGGCGCTGGCCGCGCACGCGCTGACACTCGGCCACTTCCCGCAGTCGTTCGAGTTCTCGACGGTTGGCGGCTGGGTCGCGACGCGCTCGGCCGGGCAGGCGTCGACCGGCTACGGGCGGATCGACGCTTTGGTGCTCGCGCTGCGTGTCGCGACGCCGAGCGGGGAGGTCGTCGTGCGGCCCGTGCCGGCAAGCGCGGCCGGCCCGAGCCTGCGCGAGCTGCTGGTCGGCTCGGAGGGGACGCTCGGCGTGATCACGGAGGTCGTGCTGCGCGTGCGGTCGCGTCCCTCCGTGCGCCGCTACGAGGCGTTCTCGCTGCCGCGGTTGGCGTCTGGCACGGAGGCCTTCCGTGCGCTCGTGCAGGACGGCGTGGCGGCGGACGTGATGCGCCTGTCGGATCCGGTCGAGACGCAGGTTTCGCTCGCGCTCTCAGGCGGCGGCGTGACGGCGCGCGCGCTCGGCGCGTACCTGCGCGCGCGCGGCCACGGCGACGGCTGCCTGGCGATCCTCGGCTGGGCTGGGACCGCGGAAGCGGAGCTGCGCCGGCGCCGCGCGGCGGCCGTGCGCGTGCTGCGGGCGCACGGCGCGGTCGCGCTCGGCACGCCGGTCGGCCACGCGTGGGAGCATGGCCGCTTCCACGCGCCGTACCTGCGCGACGAGCTGCTGGCGCACGGCGTGATGGTCGAGACGCTGGAGACGGCGACCACCTGGGACCGGCTGCTGGAGCTGCACGACGCGGTCGCGGACGCCTTGGACGGCGCGCTGCGCGGGCGCGGCACGCCGCCGGTCGTGATGAGCCACGTTTCGCACGTCTACCGCGCGGGCGCGTCGCTCTACTTCACGTTCGTCGCGCGGCAGGAGCCCGGGGCCGAGCTGGAGCAGTGGCACGCGGCGAAGGCGGCCGCGAGCGACGCGATCCTCGCGCACGGCGGGACGATCACGCACCACCACGCGGTCGGGCGCGACCACGCGCCATGGCTGGCCGGCGAGGTCGGCGAGCTGGGGATCGAGCTGCTGCGCGCGGCGAAGGCGACGCTCGACCCGCTTGGGATCATGAACCCGGGCAAGCTGATCGACGCGGCGCCGCTGCCCGGCTCCTAGTCGAGCGCGGCGTGCGCGGCGTCGAGCGCCGCCTCGCGCCACGCCGGCACGAGCCCCAGGCGTGTGCGGCGGTCGAGCAGGTCCTCGAGCGTGAGCGCCCCCTCGTGCGTGACGCCGAAGCGCAGCTGCGCAGCGAGGTCGCCGCTCGGCCGGTCGGCGCCTGCGAGGCGGATCCGGTCCGTGACGCACCGCCCGGCGCCGTCGGCCGCGACGCGATCGAGCGCGTCCTGCGCCATCCGTCGTGCGGTCGTCAGCTTGCCGCCGACGATCGTCACGACGCCGTCGTGCTCCACGACCGCGTGGCGGCGCGAGAGGTCCGCGGTCGCGCTCGCGTCGTCGCTCGCGAGCAGCGGCCGCAGCCCGGCGAAGCGGCCGACGACGTCGTCGGGCGTCGGCGTGCGCTCCAGCACGCGGCCGATCGAGGTCAGCAGGAACGCCTCTTCGTCGGCGTCGACCACGGGCTCGTCGGGGATCGGTCCCTCGTAGGGCGCGTCGGTGATCCCGATCATCACGAGCCCGTCCGGGCGTGGCACCGCGAACACGAAGCGCGTGCTCGACTCGGGCAGCGGCGCGTTGACGGCCGCGCGCGGCTCGCCGAGCGCGGCCGCCGGCACGAGCACGTGCGCGCCCTTGCTGGGACGCAGCCGCACGGCGCCGCCGCTCAGCTCGCCGGCCCACACGCCGGTCGCGTTGATCACGTGGCGGGCGCGGATGTCGAACGCGCCGCCGTCACCGTGCGCGTCGCGCACGCTCGCGCCGTCCGCCCGCAGCTGCTTGGCCGCGACGCGGGTGAGGATGCGCGCGCCGTAGGCGGCGGCCGTGCGCGCGACGGCGAGCACGAGCCGCGCGTCGTCCTCGATCTGCGCGTCCCAATGCAGCAGCGCGCCGCGCAGCTGGCGGTCGCTGAGGCCGGGCGCGAGCCGCCGCGCCTCCTCGACGCTCACGCGGCGCAGCGAGGGAAGGCGCCGGCGACTCGTGCCGGCGGCGGCACGCAGCGCGTCGCCGAGGCGGATGCCGACCTCCAGCTTCGCGCCGGCCGCGCGGTCGACCTGTCCCCCGAGCGGGATCAGGAACGGCAGCGGGCGGATCAGGTGCGGCGCGCTGACGTCCATCAGGATCGCCCGCTCGCGCGCCGACTCCCACGCGACGCCGACGTCGCCGTGCGCGAGGTACCGCAGCCCGCCATGCGCGAGCTTGGACGACCAGCGGCTCGTGCCGTGTGCGAGGTCCCCGCGCTCGACGAGCGCGACGCTCAGTCCGCGCGAGGCGGCGTCGAGCGCGCACCAGGTGCCGACGATCCCCCCGCCGACGACGAGCACGTCGACCGGCTCGCCGTTGGCGAGCGCGGCAAGCTCCCGAGTCCGCCGCGCCGCGTCGAGCGCGTCCGAGGCGATCGGCCGCGATACCGCACGGTCACGACGGAGTGACACCACACGTAAAACTGTAACACGCGGTCGCCGCCGCCCACGCCGGTTCCCTGACGCCGCCGCACGCCACCCCACGTGCCTCGGCTACCATGTCCGCCGCGCCGACGTAGCTCAGCTGGTAGAGCACTTCACTCGTAATGAAGGGGTCCCCGGTTCGAGTCCGGGCGTCGGCTCTCCTACGAGGAGGGGACATGACCTCGTCTGACCTGGAGGCGCCCGTCAAGGGCGACTCGGTCCATAAGCTGCGGAACTGGTGCTCATTGTGGGCTGACCTGCTGCACGTCGACATGGTGCTGCATGGCCGAGACCAATTCAGCGCCGATGACGCAAGGCTGGTGTTCGTACGGCGGGCGCTCTGGGAGGGCGCCGTGATCGCCTACGGGCGGACGGTCGGCCCCAGCAGCCGTCAGCTGCAAGTCACAGAGCTGCTGCCGCTTCTCGGTGAGGAGGCGGAAGCATGTCACCACGACGTGCTGCAGTGGCGGAACAGGCACGTCGCCCATCGCCAGGACCGCGCGCGTGAGCTGCTGACCGCCCACGCCGTCCTCGACCCGGAGGCCAGGCGCGTGACCGGCATTCGCGTCCGCGTGGCGCCCTCGGTGGCTCCCGAGGACGATGGCGGAGAGCTGGCCGAGCGACTGCGGGCCCACGTCTACGAGTTGCGGAACCTGGTGTGGGAGCAGCGCATTCGTCCGCTGGAGGCGGAGGCGATCGCCGCATGCGCGAGCGATGTCGAGGTGCTGTGCAGGCTCGCGAGACCCGTCAGCGGACCGAGATCGTTCGCTCTGACGATCGACCCCTCTGGCTGAGCACGCCGGCGATGGTCGCGGATCGGCCGTGGTTCCGTGTCCGCCGACGCGAGGGCCGCGTGCTGAGGCGGCGCTACGAGATCGCCCCGCTCGCCGCCAGGGCGATCACGAGCGCGCCGACGACGATGCGGTAGCCGACGAACAGCCCGAGCGTGTGGCGCGCGAGGTAGCGCAGCAGCCATGCGATCGAGGCGTAGCCGACGACGAACGCGAGCAGCGTCGCGATCACCGTCGCGCCGACCGGCGCACCGCCCTCGCCGCCGACGTGGCGCAGCTCGAACAGCCCCGACAGCACGACCGCCGGCACCGACAGCAGGAACGAGTAGCGCGCCGCCGCCGGCCGGTCGAGGCCGCGCCACAGGCCCGCCGAGATCGTCGCGCCCGAGCGCGAGACGCCGGGCACCAGCGCGAGCGCCTGCGCGCAGCCGATGAACGCGCCGTCGCGCGCGGCGAGCGTGCCGAGGTCGCGCTCGCGCCGCGCGGCCCGGTCGATCGCCGCCATCACGAGGCCGAACACGATCAGCGCCGCGCCGATCAGGTACAGGCTGCGGAACTCGTGCTCGATCGGGTCCTTGAAGGCGAGTCCGAGCACCGCGATCGGGATCGTGCCGAGGATGATGTACCAGCCGAGGCGCGAGTCGAGCGTGCGCCGCTCGGCCGGATCGCGCAGGCCCGCCACCCACGCGCGCGCGATGCTCCACAGGTCGGCGCGGAAGTACAGCAGCACGGCCGCCATCGTCCCCAGCTGCACGACCGCGGTGAAGGCGGCGCCCGGGTCCTCCCAGCCGCACAGCGCCGGCACGATCCGCAGGTGCGCGGTGGAGGAGATCGGCAGGAACTCGGTGAGGCCCTGGACGACGCCCTCGACGATGGCTTGCAGCGCGTTCACGCGGCGGCGAAGGCTAGCCAGCTCGTGCCAGGCGCGTCGCGAGCCGGCTGTGGCGGCGACCGACGTCGGCGGTCGCGGCGGCGCGCGCGACCAAAGCGGCGGTGCCGACGATCACCGTCGCCCGGCTCGCGCGCGTGATCGCCGTGTAGAGCATCTCGCGCCGCAGGAAGCGCCCGCCGGCAGACGGGTGCGCGACGACGATCGCGATCGGCAGCTCGATCCCCTGCCCGCGGTGCACCGAGCAGGCGTACGCGAGGCGCAGGTTGGCGACCTCGGCTGGCGGGATCTCGATCACCGCGCCCGCGTCGGTGGCGACGAGCACCCCGCCGCCCCCGGCGCTCGCATCCGACCCGTCCTCCTCGGAGCCCTCGCCGTCGAGCGCCTGCAGCAGCCGCAGCAGCGTGCCGTTCATGATCCCCAGCTCGTGCAGGTTGCGCCCGACGAGCATCAGCTTGTCGCCGATCCGCAGCCGGCCGTTGCCGATCGCTCTTCCGTGCGGATTGAGCGCCGCGCGCAGCGCGTCGTTGAGCGCGTCGATCCCCAGCTCGCCGCGGTACACCGGCGCGAACACCTGCACGTCGTTGACGGGATCGACGCCGTAGTGCTCGGGCAGCCGCCGGCTCACCAGCCCGGCGATCTGCTCGCGCGCGGCGACCGGGTCGGAGCGCTCGATCAGGAACAGGTCCCGCCGCATCCCCTCGGCCGACGCGAACGACGGTGCGCGCCCTGCGCGGATCGCGTGCGCGCCCTGCACGATCATCGAGCCGGCCGCCTGCCGGAAGATGTGCGCGAGCCGGGCGGTCGGCACGAGCCCGCTCGCGACCAGCTCGGCGAACGGCTTGCCGGCCCCGACCGGCGCGAGCTGATCGGCGTCGCCGACGAGCACGACGTGGGTGCCGGGTCCGACCGCGCGCAGCAGCGTCACCAGCAGCTCTAGGTTCGCCATCGACGTCTCGTCGACGACGAGCAGGTCGCATCTGAGCGGGTCGTCCTCGTCGAGCGTCGGCCCCTCGCCGGGGATCCAGCCGAGCGCCGAGTGGACCGTCGAGGCCTCCAGGCCGGTCGCCTCGCGCATCCGCAGCGCGGCGCGGCCGGTCGGCGCGAGGAGCACGAGCGACGCCTGCTGCTGCGCCGCGATCGCGCCGATCATGCGGATCGACGCCGTCTTGCCCGTGCCGGGGCCGCCGGTCACGAGCGAGAAGCGGTGCGCGAACGCGCCGCGCACGCCGGCCCACTGCTCGGGCGCCAGCTCGAGCTCCGCGTCCTCGGGCGGCGCGTCGGGCGGGTGCAGCTTCTGCGACGGCGTGTCGGCGAGCAGCGCGTGCACCCGCTCGGCCAGCTCGCGCTCCAGCGCGGCCGTCTCCGCGCGGTAGACCCAGACGGTCGACGGCTCGCCGGCGTCGGAGCGGTCCTCGTCCAGCTCCAGGTCGCCGGCCTCCTCCATCGTCCGCAGCAGGCCCTCGTCCGGCGGAGCGCCACCCAGCAGCTCGCCGGCGGAGGCGCGCAGCGCGCCGTCCGGCATGCACGTCGAGCCGTCCCGCTCGGCCTCCGCGAGCACGTGCAGCACCGCGGCGCGCGCCCGCGCGGGCGACTCGCGCGGCACGCCCACGCCCTTCGCGATCGCGTCGGCCGTCGCGAAGCCGACGCCGAACACGGCCGTCAGCTCGTACGGCCGCTCCGCGACGACGCGGTAGGCGCGGTCGCCGTAGTGCTTGTGGATCCGCGCCGCCAGGTGCGCGAGCCCGTGCGGCGCGAGCAGCAGGTGCAGTCCGCGCGTCGCGCGCAGCGCGTCCCACGAGCGCGCCGCCTCGCGGGCGCGCGCGGGCGACAGGCCGGCGCGCTCGAACGCCCGCCGCGGGTCGGCGTCGATCGCGCTCAGGACGTGCTCGCCGTGCGCCGCGTACAGCGCCGCCGCACGGCTGAGGCCGATGTGGCGCACTCTCCGCAGATAGGCGATCAACGCCGCCTCGTCGCTCGGCGCGAGCGGATGCGCCTCCCGCACGCGCACCTGCGCGCCGTAGCGCGGGTCGTGCGTCCACGCGCCCGTGACGGCCACGCGCTCGCGCTCGTCCAGGTGCGCGACCGAGCCGACGAGCACGACGTGGCGCCCGTCGGCCTCCCCGTCGAGCACCGCGAAGCCGTTCTCCTCGTTCGCGAAGCGCCGCCCGCGCACGACGACCTCCGCGGCGAACGGCGTGCCCTCGGCCGGCGGCGGCTCCGTGCGCGGCGACGGCGCTCCGGGCTCAGGCGAGCGCCGGGGCGGACGGCTCGGGGTCATCGACCGGCCGGTGGCCGAGCTCGAACGAGATGTCGCGCACGTGCGAGCGGACCAGCTCGCCGAGGTCGCCGAGGTCGTTGCGCAGCAGCCGCGCGGTCGGCCCCGAGACGCTGACCGCCGCGACCACCTCGCCGTCCGCTCCGAAGATCGGGGCCGCGACGCAGGCGACGCCCTCCTCGTACTCCTCGCGGTCGAGCGCGTACCCGCGCGCGCGGGCGCGCCGCAGCTCGACCTCCAGCTCCGCGGCGGTCGTGAGCGTGTGCGCCGTCAGCGCCGCGAACGGCGCCCGCGCGGTCAGCGCGTCGATCACCCCCTGCGGCTGATGCGCGAGCATCACCTTGCCGGCGCCGCAGGCGTGCGCCGGCACGCGTCGGCCGATCTCGGTGAGCATGCGGACCGCGTGCGCGCTCTCCGCCTGGTCGACGTAGACGACGGTGTGGCGGTCGAGCACGCACAGGTTCGTCGTCTCGTTCGTCGCGTCGCGGATCGCGACGAGGTGCGGGCGCACGGCCGTGCGCAGGCGCTCGGTGCGGTGCTCGGGCCCGCCGGCCAGCTCGACGACCTTCATGCTCAGGCGGTAGCGGCTCGTCTGCGGGTCCTGCACGACGTAGCCGCACTCGATCAGCGTCGCCAGCAGCCGGTGCGTCGTGCTCGGCTGCAGGCCCGTGCGATGCGCCAGCTCGACGAGGCCGGCCTCGTCGGCCGCGGCGACCGCCTCCAGCAGCTCGAAGCTGCGCACGACGGACTGGACGACAGGGGGATGATTGGCGCGGGTCGGCATCACTCGTCTCTCCCGCCCGTGGCATCACAGGCGTTTCCATCATACGGAACGCATCGCCTGACCGCCCAGCGCGCCGACGCGCCCCGTTCGACCAAACGTCCAGTGAGGCCGAGGGAACCTCGAGATGTTCTTCGCGAACGTGAACAATGAACGTTCCGGCGTCTTCTTGAAAGGCTCCGGAGCGCCCGTCCGGCGCTTGTCTGATCAATCAAATTAAGCGCTTGACGTGGCGCGCCGGCCGCGTTAGCGTGCCCCTCGCGATCGGCCATGAGCCGCCGCATCGAGGGGGAATGCGCCGCCGTCGGATCGAGGCGGTGCGCATTCGAAAAAAGTTCTTCGCTTTTCCGAACGTTAAAGCTCGAGATCGGGAGGCTCGTTGCTGCACGCAGACGATCAATCGCAGTTCGTTGCGTCAGCGAGAGTCACGATCTCAACAGACCTGTCGGTTCGTGATCGCCGTGTGCGCCGGCGCGCCTCCTCCGTCCTCCTGCACGGGGCGGATGAGCGCGACGGAGGCAGCAACACGCCAGCGCATGGAGGCGCGACGCATCACGACCGGCAGAGCAAGGCGACCTGCCTGCGCGCGCAGCGTGATCATGGGATGTGGACCCGGAGCCGCCGAGCTCGGGGGATGCTCGGCGTCTTCTACCCCGGGACCTCCATCACGCTTGCGCAGCCGACAGGCGGCGCCGCCAACCGCCAATAGAGCCGCCTGGCGGTTCTATGGCCCTCGGCGGCCGGCGTGTGGGGGACACGCCGGCCGCCGATACTCTTCCTTCCGCGTTCAGACCTTGAACAGGTCGAGGAACTCGGCGGCGAGGGCCGCGTTGCCGGACACCTCGAGGTGCGCGGGCGATCTTTCGGGGCTGAGCGCCTTGACCCACGCGGCCTCGCTGCCGGACAGGCGCGCGTCGGCGTTCGGCGTGTCGGCGCGCTCGACGTGGGCGCGGCCGTGCTCGCGCACGAAGGTGTAGTGCTCAGGGCCGTCGGGCGCGTCCGCGATCGTCAGCGCGAGCCGGCCGTCGACGCTCGCGACGGCCCGCGGCAGCAGCGGCGCGAGGCGGAAGCAGGCGCCGACGTCGATCCACTCGTCCTCGCGCGGCCGCGACCACTGCGTGCGCAGCTCCCAGCGGGCGAGCTCGCCGATCGCGTCGCCGAGCGCGCGTCCCTGCTCGGTCAGTTCGAGGTCGACGCGCGGTGGCAGCGAGCGGCGCCGCCGGCGCACGATCAGGCCGGCATCCGCCATCCGCGACAGGCGCGCCTCCAGCGCGCCCGCCGAGACGCCCGGCAGCCAGCGGCGCAGCGCCTCCAGGCGCAGCGGCCCCGACGCGAGGTCGCGCACGATCACCATCACCCAGCGGTCGCCGACGACGCTGAGCGCGCGAGCGTCCGGCGCCCACTGTCGGCGCGGCTTCCCGCCAGCCTGCTCTCCTCGCATGGTGCGTCCCCCTCGCCTGGATCCCCATCGGCTCTACGGCAGCGGGAACATACGAGTTCCCGGATCCCGGCGGCACCATACCAAAATCCGGGATGCCGAGATTCGGCTTGGCGCTAGACCGGATCGGCCTCGACGCCGACGTCGCGCACGGCCACGCGGCCCTGCTCGATGGCGACCGCACGTCGTCCGGCAAGCAGCTCCGCCAGCTCCGCGCCGACCAGCTCGCGCCGCCAGCCGCCGAGCGCGCGCACGTCCGGCTCGGGGTCGCCGCGCCGCGCTGCGATCACGATCCGCTCCAGCTCCGCGCGCGAGGCGACCAGCTCGTAGGCGAGCCCCGCCTCCATCGCGCGGGCGCGGATCACCGACTCGACCAGCGCCACGAGCGGCGTGTCGCCCGGCTCGGACCCCGGCCCGCGCGCCTCGCGGGGGATCGGCTCGGCCGCGCGCCCCCGCTCGACCGCGGCGACCAGCTCGCCGCCGCGGCGCCTGAGGTGGCCGCCGTGGAGACCGCGGATCTGCTCCAGGTCCGCCGGCTGCGCCGGCTTGCGCTTCGCGATCTCGACGAGCGCGGCGTCGGGCAGGATCGTCCCGACCGGCTTGTCCTCGGCTGCGGCGGTGCGCTCGCGCCATGCCGCCAGCTCCCGCGCAACCGCGCGCGAGCGCGGGTCGAGCGAGGCGGCCCGCGGCAGACGCTCGAACGCGGCCTCGGGGTCGCGCTCGTCGGTGGCGCCTTCGAGCCGGCGGCACTCCTCGCGCGCCCACTCCAGCCGGCCCTTCGCCTCCAGCCGCTCGTGCAGCGCGTCGCTCAGCTCCAGCAGGTGCAGCACGTCCTCCCGCGCGTAGGACAGCTGCTCGGCGGTCAGCGGGCGGGCATCCCAGCGCGTGTAGCTCGCGCTCTTGGCGACGTGCAGTCTCAGCACGCCGCCGAGCAGGTTGCCGTACCCGGTCTGCGCGCCCTGCCCGGCGAAGCCGGCCGCGATCTGCGTGTCGAAGATGTTCGTGACCTCGGTTCTCCACACGCGCCGCAGCAGTGCCACGTCTTGGCGGGCCGCGTGCAGGACGATCTCGATCTCGGGGTTGGCGAGCACGTCGGCAAGCGGTCCGGGGTCGAGCGGTTCGAGCGTGTCGAACAGCGCGATGCGCCTGCCGTCCGGCGCGTCGGGATCGTCGGCGACGACCTGCACGAGGCACAGCAGCGCCCGGTAGCGACCCTCCGACATGAACTCCGTGTCGATCCCGAGGCGCCCGCCGGCACGGGCGAGCGCGGCGATCCGCGCGACCTCGTCCTGACCTGCGAGCGTGGGGGCGGTCGACTCCTGCACCGCCGCGCATCATGCCTGACCGGGCGCTCGGCGCGCGAACGCGCCGACCGTCGCTTAACCGACCCCGTTGGTAGGATTTCGGTCGTGATCTTCTCCTCGAAGGCCGAGTACGGAGTTCGCCTGATGGTCGAGCTGGGGCGCCAGACGCCCGCTCAGCCGACGAGCCTGAAAGCGATTGCCGAGGCCGAGCAGCTGCCGCTGGCGTACCTGGAGCAGGTCGTCGCGCGGCTCAAGCGAGCGGGGCTCGTGATGAGCGCTCGCGGCGCGCACGGCGGCTACTGGCTCGCGCGCCCGGCCGAGGAGATCACGATGGACCAGGTCGTGCTCGCGCTGGAGGGGGCGATCGCCCCGATGGAGTGCTTCCTGTCCGAGACGACCGAACGCGTGCTGTGCTCGCACGCCGGCGGCCACGCCGACGAGCATCAGCACTGCGCGACGAAGCTGCTGTGGATGCGCGTGCAGGGCGGCATCGCCCGCTCGCTGCAGACCACGACGCTCGCGGAGCTGGTGGAGTTCTCGCGCCGCGAGTCGCCGGTCGCCCTTCCGGCGGCCTAGGACCTTTCCCCGAATCCCCCTGCAGGAGACCATGGCCGAGCTCGAGATCCGCAACCTCCACGTCCGCGCCGGCGAGAAGGAGATCCTCAAGGGTCTCGACCTCACCGTCGGCAAGGGCGAGATCCACGCCCTGATGGGCCCCAACGGCTCGGGCAAGTCGACGCTCGCGAACGTCGTGATGGGCCATCCGAACCTGGAGGTCACCGACGGCCAGATCCTCTTCAAGGGTGAGGACATCACCGAGGCCGACACCGACGAGCGCGCCCGCATGGGCCTCTTCATGGCGTTCCAGTACCCGGTCGCGGTGCCGGGCGTGACCGTCACGAAGTACCTGCGCACGGTGCTCAACGCGCACCGCGAGTCGCGCGGCGAGGAGGCGATCTCGCTGAAGGACTTCCGCCAGACGGTCGAGGCGGCGATGAGATTGACCGAGGTCCCGAGAGAGTTCAGCTCGCGGTACCTGAACGAGGGCTTCTCCGGCGGCGAGAAGAAGCGCATGGAGATCCTGCAGCTCGCGCTCCAGAGACCGGAGATGGCGATCCTCGACGAGACCGACTCGGGCCTCGACATCGACGCGCTGCGGATCGTCTCCAACGGCGTCAACGCCGTCGCGGGCGACCAGATGGGGATCCTCATCATCACCCACTACCAGCGCATCCTGCACCTCGTACAGCCGAGCCACGTGCACGTCATGTACCAGGGCCGGATCGTCAAGGAGGGCGGGCCGGAGCTCGTCGGCGTGCTGGAGGAGAAGGGCTACGGCTGGATCAAGCAGGAGGTCGAGGCGGCGGCATGACCGCTGCCGCGGCGACCCCGCTCGACGCCGCCGCGGTCGCGGCGCAGTTCCCGATCCTGCAGCGCGAGCTCGACGGGCAGCGGATCGTCTACCTCGACGCCGGCGCGACGGCGCAGAAGCCGGAGGCGGTGCTGCGCGTCCTCGACGAGTCGTACCGCCTCCACAACGCGAACATCCACCGCGGCGTCTACACGCTCGCGCAGGAGGCGACGGAGCGCTTCGAGGGCGCGCGCGAGCGGATCGCGCGCTTCATCGGCGCGCCGACGGCCGAGACGATCTTCACGAAGAACGTGACCGAGGCGATCAACCTCGTGGCGTACGCGTGGGGCCGCCACAACGTCGGTGCGGGGGACACGATCGTCCTGACGCCGATGGAGCACCACGCGAACGTCGTGCCGTGGCAGCAGCTCGCGCTGGCGGTCGGCGCGAGAGTCGCCTACGTCGAGCTGACCGACGACGGCCGGCTCGACATGGACAGCTTCGACGCGCTGCTGGAGCGCCAGCCGAAGCTCGTCGCCGTCGCCCACGTCTCCAACGTGCTCGGCACGCTGAACCCGGTCGAGACGATCGTCGCGAGAGCGCACGGCGCCGGCGCGGTCGTGCTGATCGACGGCGCGCAGGCGGTCCCGCACATGCGCGTGGACGTGCGCGCGCTCGGCGCCGACTTCTACGGCTTCACCGGCCACAAGGTGTACGGGCCGACGGGCGTCGGCGTGCTGCACGGCCGGCGCGAGCTGCTGGAGGCGATGCCGCCGTTCCTGACCGGCGGCGACATGATCGCCTCGGTCGACTTCGAGCGCTCGACGTTCGCCGGCATCCCGCACAAGTTCGAGGCCGGCACGTCGCCCTACGTCGAGGCGACCGGCCTCGGCGCCGCGGTCGAGTGGCTTGACGCGCTCGGACTCGACGCCGTGCGCGCACATGAGCACGCGCTCGTCGCGTACGCGCTCGACGCGCTTGTCGAGGTCCCGGGCCTGACCGTCTACGGGCCCACGGCCGAGCACCGCGGCTCGCTCGTGTCGTTCACGCTCGACGGCGTCCATCCGCACGACGTCGCGGAGCTGCTGAACCGCCGCAACGTCTGCGTGCGCGCCGGCCACCACTGCGCGCAGCCGCTGATGCGGCACCTGGGCGTGTCGGCGACGACGCGGGCCAGCTTCGCGGCGCATACGACGCGCGCTGACGTCGACGCGCTTGTCGACGGGCTGCATGAGGTCCGTCGCGTGTTCCGGCTGTGACCACGCGGGGGGCCGCGGCAGGCGACCCCCGCCGTACGGTGTTCGCTCCCGCTCCAAGCGATTCGAACTACTTTACTTCTGGTCAACGTCGCTCTAGGATTCTCTTCGGTTGGGCGGGGGCGTGCTCTGCACGCGGTTCCCGCTTGACCTGCCGCCCTTTGACTTGCTCGCGGGGACGCGAGCTGAGACAGCGGCGAACCGGCGAGGGCCGTCGCGACCACGGCCCTCGCCGCATTTAACGCGCCGCACGGCCGAGAGGCCGCGGGCGGCCGCGTGCGGCCCGGGTGTGCTCCTGCGGTTCGCGGCGCGGCCGTCCGGGGCGGCGGTCGTTCAGCCCAGCGCGGCGGCCGTCCGCTCCAGCAGGTCGAGCGCGTCCTGCAGGCCGTCCTCCATGCCGGACTCGATGTGCATGTCGCGCGCCGCCTTGCTCGCGTGCTGGACGAGGATCGTCAGCGTCGTGCGGCCGTCGCGCTCCACGAGCGTCATCGTGTTGACCGCCGCTCCGGCGTCTGGAGCGCCCTCGTAGACCTCGGTCGAGACGATCCGCTCGTACGGGACGATCTCGCGGTACTCGCCGTGGAAGGCGACTTCGGCGCCGCCGCTGGCCGCGACCATCGCGTAACGCCATCTGCCGCCGGGACGCAGGTCGATCTCCGCGACCGTCATCTCGCCGCGTCTCGCGTGCCACCAGCGGCGCACCAGCTCGGGCGTCGTGAACGCCTTCCACACGAGCTCCGGCGGTGCGTCGAAGTCGCGTTCGATCAGGATCTGGTCGTCTGCCGGAAGCGTGACCGTGGCCGTCCGTGTGCTCGTCATGATGCTGCTCCTTCTTGCTTGAGGTCGTCGAGGACGTCGTCCAGCGCGTCGAAGCGGTCCGACCACAGCTGCTCGTAGTCGTGGATCCAGTCGTGGATCGGCTTGAGCGCCGCGCCGTTCACGCGGTAGAGCCGCCGCCGCCCGTCCTCGCGCACGCCGACCGCGCTGACCTCCCGCAGCACGCGCAGGTGCTTGGAGATCTGCGGCTGCGAGAGGCCAAGCGCGTCGACGAGCTCTCCGACCGCCCGCTCGCCGCCGGCGAGCGCGTCGAGCAGCGCTCGCCGCTGTGGCTCCGCGATCGCGTTGAAGACGTCCGCCGTCGTCGCCGCGCGTGCCATGGCGCCATCATATTCCTATATAGGCATGTGTCAACACGTCGCCGGCGCCAACGCGCGACTAGGGTGTAGAGCGCGATGGACGACCTCTACCGCGAGTACATCCTCGAGCACTACAAGCGGCCCCACAACTGGACGCCGCCGGAGCCTGCGCTGACCTCTCCGGACCTCGAGTTC
>JBQCIQ010000128.1:0-18196 GCA_051953595.1 Conexibacter sp.
GAACGAGGAGGACCAATGGCGTTGAGGCGACTAGGTGGTGCGGCGGCCGGTGCGGGGGCACTGGCGCTCGCCCTGCCGGCGGTGGCATCCGCCGACACCCTGGAGGCCGCGCAGAACGGCGTGCTGCCCGACAGCGTGGCCATCAACTCGATCTGGGTCGTCGTCGCGGCCCTGCTCGTGATCTTCATGCAGACCGGCTTCGCGTTCCTCGAGATCGGCTTCTCGCGGGGCAAGAACGCAGGCACCGTGGTCGCCAAGGTGCTGATGAACTTCTCGATCGCCGGGCTCGCCTATTGGGCCGTCGGCTTCGCCTTCGCGTTCGGCGCAGGCGACCTGATCGGCCACACCGGGTTCTTCCTGAAGGACTTCGGCGACCCGCAGAAGGCCTTCCCGATCATGGGCCTCTCCGACGCGACGGTCGAGGCGAAGTGGTTCTTCCAGTTCGTCTTCTGCGCCGTCTCGCTGGCGATCGTGTGGGGCACGACGCTCGAGCGCATCAAGTTCGGCGTCTACGCCATCTACGCGGTGATCTTCTCCGCGTTCATCTATCCGGTCGCCTCGCACTGGGTGTTCGGCGGCGGCTGGCTGCAGTCGAACCTGGGCATGCAGGACTTCGCCGGCTCGACGGCGGTCCACCTGATCGGCGCGACCGGCGCGCTCGCCGTGCTGCTCCACCTCGGGCCGCGGCGCGGCAAGTACGGGCCGGACGGGAGACCGCGCGCGATCCCGGGCCACAACATGCCGCTGTTCGGCCTGTCGATCTTCATCCTCTGGTTCGGCTGGTTCGGCTTCAACCCGGGCTCGACGCTGAACGCGCTCGACGGCCGCTTCACCGAAGTGGTCGTGACGACGCAGCTGGCGGCGTGCGCCGGCGTGCTGACGGCGATCGCCACCTCGCGCGTGCTGATGAAGACGATCGACATCGGCATGGCGGGCAACGGCGCGATCGCCGCGCTCGTCGCGATCACCGCCGGCTCCGGCTACGTCGTGCCGTGGGCCGCCGTCGTGATCGGCGCGGTCGCCGGCGTGCTCGTCGTGGTCGCCGTGCTGGCGATCGACAAGAAGCTCGACGACCCGGTCGGCGCGCTGTCGGCGCACGGCCTGGCCGGCGTCTGGGGCACGCTCGCGTGCGGCCTCTTCACCAACCCAGCGCTGGCGAGATACAACGCGGTCGGTCAGGCGGGCCTCGTCTACAACGGCTCGTTCCACCAGCTCGGCGTCCAGGCGCTCGGCGTGGCGGTCGTGTTCGCGTTCGTGTTCGTCCTCAGCTACGTCGTGTTCGGCGCGATCAAGGCCACGTACGGCCTGCGCGTCAGCGCCGAGGAGGAGGACGCCGGCCTCGACATCTCCGAGCACGGCATGTACGGCTATCCGGAGCAGTTCATCCCGGCGCCCGAGCTGATCGGCGTCGGCTCGATCCAGCGACCGGTCGGCGCGTCCGCTGCGCCCGGCCTGAGCCCGACGGAGGTGCCGGCATGAAGCTCGTCGTCGCATACATCCGCCACGAGGCGTTCGAGCCGATCCGTCAGGAGCTGCTCGAGCTCGGCTTCCCCTCGATGTCGATCATCGAGGTCAAGGGGTCGGGGCGCCAGAAGGGCATCACCGAGCAGTACCGCGGCTCGTCGGTGACGAACTACCTGCGGCCGAAGATCAAGATCGAGTGCGTGGTCGCCTCCGGCGACGTGCAGACGATCGTCGACACGATCCTGCGCCACGCGCGCACCGGGTCGATCGGCGACGGGAAGATCTTCGTGCTCCCGGTCGAGCAGTCCTACCGCATCCGCACCGGGGAGTCCGGCGAGGAGACGCTGCAGGTCCATCCGGACGCGGCGGCGGCGGTCTAAGAGCCACGCGGCGGCGGCATCCGGGAGCCGCCGCCGCGTTCCGACTCGGCTCCGGCGTCGTAATGACGGGCGGCGCCGGTTCCGTGCACCGTGGGGGCTCGTGATGCTTCGGCATCACGGGCCCTCACGCGTTACTCGGAGACGATTCTGCCGTCCGGCGTGACGCGGACCTGCGGCGCCTTGCCGCTCACGTGCACCGTGAACGAGCCGCGGGCGGCGGCGCCGTCGGCGAGCCGCAGGGGGGAGCGGCCGGTGGTGGAGCCGGTGAGGCTGTAGCGCAGTCTGTAGTCGCCGGCTCTGACCGGCACGACGGACCACGTGAACGAGCGCGTCTGGTGCGGCTTGATCGCGCCCAGCGCCCACGTGTTCGCGTAGGACGTGTCGCCGCTGACCGGGCCGTCGTCGACGACCCACACGGGCCGCGAGTGCGACGCGAGGCCCGCGCCGGCGAGGTCCGAGCCGAACGCCGTGACCGTGTCGCCGTGAGGCCCGCTGCCGGTCGCGATCGTGGCCGCGACGTTCGGAATCGTGCGGCTGCCTTCGTTGCGGACGTCGATCCGCAGCCGCACGTGCTCGGCGAGCAGCTGTCTTGAGGGGAACGATCTGACGGGGATCGCGACCGAGTAGGTGATCGACTGCTCGGATCCCGAGGAGCCGCCGCAGCCCGCGAGCGCCAGCGCGACAGCCACAGCGGCCGCCGTGGCGCCTCGTGCGATGGGTCTCCTGCCGGGCACGGCGGCGCGAACATAGCACGCTCCTCGCGGGCGTCCGCCGGTACGGGGACAGCGCGTCGCTGCCCGTCCTAGCGGTATATAGACCTGCGTGTTCCCTTCACAGAAGCTCAACGGTTCGCGTTTGGCACGCGCAACTTTGGTGCCATACCCTGTCCTCCCGGAGGCGCCGTCCGGAGCGCCTTCCGTGGATGTCCCACAGGAGGACTGAGGAGATGGTCCGAGCAGTCGCCGATCGAGCGTTCCTGCCGACGCGCAACGCCCTCGAGGAGATCGGCGACATGATGATCCTCACGGGCAAGACCATCGTCTCGGCGATCCGGCCGCCCTACCCCTACGGCGGCGAGTTCGTCTCCCAGTTCCTGTTCGCGCTGAAGCTCTGCTGGTTCCCGCTGCTCGTCTCGACCGTCGCGTTCGGCTACGGCGCGCCGGGCCTGCAGGCCGCGAACTTCCTCGTGCTGTTCGGCGCGCTCGACCGTCTCGGCGGCTTCTTCGTGCTCGCCTCGATCCGCGAGTTCGCGCCGTTCGTGGACGCGATCGTGCTCGCGGGCGTCGCCGGCACCGCGATCACGGCCGACCTCGGCGCGCGCAAGATCCGCGAGGAGCTGGACGCGCTGCAGGTGCTCGGTGTCGACCCGGTCAAGAACCTCGTCGTGCCGCGCTTCCTCGCGCTGATGCTCGTGACCGGCTTGTTCGACGTCTACGCGCTGCTGTTCGGCATCTTCGGCGGGATCATCGCCACGCTCGTCAACGGCGCGCCGATCGGGCCCTTCTTCGCGACCTTCTTCACGAACGCCTCGACGACCGACCTGTGGGGGTCGGTGCTCAAGACGACGCTTTTCGGAGCGATCATCGCGATTGTGTGCTGTTACAAGGGCATGACCGCGTCCGGAGGAGCAGAGGGGGTGGGCCGCGCGGTGAACCAGGCCGTCGTGATCGCCTTCATGGGCGTCTTCGCCTTCAACTACGTCTTCACCCAGACGCTGCTCGCCACCCACCCCGAGATCAACATCATCCGCTGATGCCTGCGCCTGCCGACAGGAGGACGACGTGACGCCTTCGGAGCTCGATCCCGACCGGATCGAAGAGGAAGAGCGCGCCGACGGGATCGACGGCGTCGACGACCCCGTCGCCGAGGAGGACTCGCACGTCTCGGTCGTCTCCGGGCGCGACGGAGGCGCCATGGCGGACGACGACGACGAGTTCCGCCACCACAGCGAAGCCCACCACGCCGTCGAAGGCGTCGACAGCGCGATCCAGTTCATCGACGTGCACAAGGCGTTCGGCCGCAACCGCGTGCTGCGCGGCCTCAACCTCGGCATCCCCGAGGGCCAGATCTCGATGATCCTCGGCCCGTCGGGCACCGGCAAGTCGGTCTGCATCAAGCACATGGTCGGCCTGCTGTACCCCGACAGCGGCGACATCCTCATCGAGGGCGAGTCGGTCCCGAGCATGCCCGACGACGAGCTGTTCGAGATGCGCAAGAAGTTCGGCGTGCTGTTCCAGGACGGCGCGCTGTTCGGCTCGATGAACCTCTACGACAACGTCGCCTTCCCGCTGCGCCAGCACACCGACAAGGGCGAGGACGAGATCGCGGAGATCGTCAACCGCCGCCTCAGGGAGGTCGGCCTCGGCGATTCCGGCGACAAGATGCCGAACGAGCTCTCGGGCGGCATGCGCAAGCGCGCCGGCTTCGCGCGCGCGCTCGTGCTCGACCCGCGGATCGTGCTGTTCGACGAGCCCGACTCCGGCCTGGACCCGGTCCGCACGGCGCTGCTGTGCGAGCTGATCAAGGAGGTCCACCAGGAGAACGGCGGCACCTACGTCGTCATCACGCACGACATCATGAGCGCGCGCCGCGTGGCCGAGTTCATCGCCGTGCTGTGGCGCGGCCGGATCGTCGAGTCCGGCCCGGCGTCGGAGCTGTTCAACTCGTCGAATCCGTTCGTGCGGCAGTTCCTCACGGGGGAGTCCAGCGGCCCGCTCGGGATGGAGTGACGCCTCGATGACGATCGCCCGCGGCGCCGTGCTGGGCGCGTTGCTCGCCGTGGTCGCCGTGCTCGCGATCATTCTGCTCTCGAACGGCGGCGGCACCGAGTACAAGCTGATCTTCCAGAACGCGGGCCAGCTCGTGAAGGGCGACGACGTGCAGATCGGCGGGCGGCGCGTCGGCGGCGTGAAGGACATCCTGTTGACCGACGACAACCAGGCCGAGGTCGTCGTCCAGGTGAGCAAGCCGTACGCGCCGCTGCACGAGGGCACGAGCGCGACGATCCGGCTGACCTCGCTCTCCGGCGTCGCGAACCGCTACATCGCGCTCGCGCCGGGGCCGAACAACGCGCCGAAGATCCCGGACGGCGGGCAGCTCGGCGTCGAGAAGACGACGTCGGTCGTCGACCTCGACCAGGTCTTCAACACCCTCGACCCGAGAACGCGCAAGGGCCTGCAGCAGTTCATCCAGGGCTCGGCGGCGCAGTACGAGGGGCAGGGGCAGAACGTCAACCTGTCCGCCAGATACTTCAACCCGTTCCTGTCGACGACCGACCAGCTCGTCAAGGAGATCGCGCGGGATCAGCAGACGCTGCAGCAGGCGATCGTCGCGGGCGCGAGCGTCACCGGCGCGGTCGCGCAGCGCGCGCCGCAGCTGACCTCGCTCGTCACGAACCTCAACGGGATGATGGGCGCGATCGCGCGCGAGAACGGCTCGCTCTCGCAGGCGCTGGCGGTGCTGCCCGACACGCTCCGGCAGGGCAACTCGACGTTCGTCGACCTGCGCTCCACGCTCGACGACCTCGACCCGCTGCTGGCGGCCTCCAGACCGGCCGCGGCGGTGCTGCCGAGATTCTTCCGCCAGTTCACGCCGCTGCTGAACGAGTCGGTGCCGACGTTCCAGGAGCTGAGTGCGATCGTGCACAAGCCGGGCGCGTTCAACGACGCGACCGACGCGGTCCAGCACCTGCCGCAGCTGCAGCGGATCGGCAGCCCGACGTTCCGCAGCTCGATCACGGCGATGCGCCGCGGCCAGCCGGTGATCGACTTCCTGCGGCCCTACTCGCCCGATCTCGTCGGGTGGTTCCGCGACTTCGGCCAGTCGGCCGCCAACTACGACGCGAACGGCCACTACGCGCGCGTGATGCCGATCTTCGGCGCGTTCCAGTACCAGGCGAGCGACAACACGCTCCAACCCGTGCCGCCGTCGCAGCGGCTCGCCGGCCTCAGAAGCGGCTACACGCGCCGCTGCCCGGGCGCCGCCAGCCAGCCGCGGCCCGACGGCTCGAACCCGTACGTGCCCTCCGGCTTCGACTGCAACCCCGCGGACGTGCCGCCCGGCCCATGATCGCGAACGTCTCCCCGTCGACGAAGCGCGCGCTGGCCGGCGGCCTGCTGCTGGCGGCCGCCCTCGTCGTGCTGCTGCTCGGCACGGGCGCGTCGGGCGGCGACAGCGGCACGTACCGCGTGCGCGCGATCTTCGACAGCGCGAGCTTCCTCGTGCCCGGGGAGGACGTGAAGATCGCCGGCGTGAAGGTCGGGGCGATCGAATCGCTCGATGTCACGCCCGACAACAAGGCGGCGATCGTGCTGCGGATCGACGATCCGGCGTTCCGCGACTTCAAGCAGGACGCCTTCTGCACGATCAGACTCCAGTCGCTGATCGGCGAGAAGTTCGTCGCGTGCATCCCGACGCAGCCGAAGAGCGGCAACAGCGAGCCGGCGCCGGCGCTCAGGAAGATCACGCGAGGCGACGGAAAGGGGCAGTACCTGCTGCCGGTGTCGAACACGTCGGCGCCCGTCGACCTCGACATGCTCAACAACATCATGCGGCTGCCGGAGCGCCAGCGCTTCGCGATCATCATCAACGAGCTGGGCGTGGGGTTGGCGGGTAACGGCAGAGAGCTGAATGCGGTCATCAAGCGCGCGGACCCGACGCTCTACCAGCTCGACAGAGTGCTCGCGATCCTCGCGGCGCAGAACAGAGTGCTGGCGCGGCTGGCGACCGAGTCGGACGCCGCGCTGGCGCCGGTGGCGCGGCAGAGCCAGTCGATCAGCGACTTCATCGACAAGGCCGGCTCGACGGCCGCGGCGACGGCGGCGCGCGGCGATGCGCTGGAGCAGAACTTCGCGAAGTTCCCGGCGTTCCTGACGCAGCTGCGCCCGACGATGCGGCGGCTCGGCGAGTTCGCCGCCGCCGGCACGCCGGTGATGACCGACCTGCGCGCGGCCGCGCCGTCGATCAACACCGTCTTCAGGCAGCTCGGTCCGTTCTCGTCGGCCGCGCTGCCGACGTTCAGAACGCTCGGCGACCTCGCCGACACTGGCAGACAGGCGCTGCCGGCCGCCGAGCCGATCGTCAGAGACATCCGCGCCTTCGCGGTCGAGGCGAAGCCGTTTGCGGACGTGCTGTCGAGAGGGCTGGTGAACCTGCAGGGGCAGCACGGAATCGAGCGGCTGCTGGATGTGATCCTGTTCACCCTCGGGACGTCGAACGGGTTCGACTCGCTGGGGCACTACCTGCGGACCTACCTCGCGACGGTCAACCCGGCGTGCCTCCCGTACTCGGTCGTCCAGAACGTCCAGTGCGCCGCGACGTTCAACCAGACGGCGTCAGCGGCCTCCACGACGACCACGCCGCCCGCCGACGCGACAGCTGCGACTCCGGACGGCTCGGCGTCGCTCGTCGACGCGCCAGCGTCCGCACCGACTGACGCTCCCGCGTCCAGCTCCCCCGCCGGCAGCGGCGTCCTCAACTACCTCCTCGGCGGGAGCGGCGGCAGATGAACCGGCGCAGCACATCCGTCGCGGCGAACCCCGTGCTGATCGGCGCGGCGACGGTCCTCGTCGTGATCGTCGCCGTGTTCCTCGCGTACAACGCGAACAACGGCCTCCCGTTCGTGCCGACATACAACGTCTGGCTGGAGCTGCCGAACGCGTCGAACCTCGTCACCGGCAACGAGGTCCGGATCGGCGGCGACCGCGTCGGGATCATCGACAAGATCGAGCCGCAGACGCACAGAGACGGCAGCGTCACGGCCAGAATGCACGTGAAGCTGGAGACGGGCGTGAAGCCGCTGCCGGTCGACTCGACGGTGATCGTGCGCCCGCGCTCGCCGCTCGGCCTGAAGTACATCGAGGTCACGCGCGGCAGCTCCTCCAGAGGCGTCCCCGGGGAAGGCACGCTGCCGCTGCGGCAGGCGACGCCGAGACCGGTCGAGTTCGACGACTTCTTCTCGATGTTCGACAGACCGACGCGCGCCGCCAACCAGGTCAACCTGCGCGAGTTCGGCGACGCGCTCGCGGGGCGCGGCACGAGCATCAACGAGGCAATCGTCGCGCTCGACCCGCTGACGAAGAACGCGATCCCGGTCCTGAAGAACCTCGCCGATCCGAATACGCGGCTCGGCGAGCTGTTCCGCGCGCTGGAGCGGACGGCCGCCGCCGTCGCGCCGGTCGGCGAGCAGCAGGGGCAGCTGTTCCGCAGCCTCGCGGTCACGTTTGACGCGTTCGACGCGATCGCGGTCCCGTACCTGCAGGACACGATCAGCGGCGGCCCGGCGGCGCTCGACACGGCGATCCGCTCGTTCCCGATCGAGCGTCCGCTGCTCGCGAACGCGGCCGGCTTCTTCCGCGACCTCCAGCCGGGCGCGAGAGCGCTGCGGGCGTCCGCGCCGGCGCTCGCGACCGCGCTCGACGTCGGCACGACGCAGGTGCGCCGCGCGTCTTCGCTCAACCACGAGCTGGCGCTGACGCTCAGATCGCTGCAGGACTTCGCGCAGGATCCGCAGGTGCCGCTCGGCATTCACGGCCTGCGCCGCACGGTCGAGGCGCTGACGCCGACGGTGAACAACCTCGCGTTCGCGCAGCTCAACTGCAACTACGTCGCGTTGCTGTTCAACAACGCGGCGAGCATCGAGAGCCAGGGGACGACTGACGGGACCTGGGTGCGCGTTGATCCGGTCGCTCCGCCGGACGGCGTGAACAGCGAGGTCGGACCTGCGGCTGCTCCCGCGAACGGTCCGGCGGGCTCGGCCTCTGCGAGCCCGCTGGCGAACCATCTGCATGCGAATCCGTATCCGCTCGTCGGCGCGAAGGGCCAGAACGGCATCTGCATGGCGGGCAACGAGAGATATCTGACCGGTCAAACCGTGATCGGCAACCCGCCCGGCACACCCAGATCGACGACGAGAGTCCCCGCGAACCTCAACGCCCTCAGATGACGCCTCGCGGACGACACTCCGACAAGCCCCCGCGCTGGACGCGCTTCCGCGTCGGGCTGCTCGCGATCGTGCTGATCGCGATCGGCGTCTACTTCGGCTTCACGAAGGACATCCCGTTCACGCACGGCTACTACCTGCACGCCGTGTTCGAGTCCTCGAACAACCTGCGCCCCGGCTCGCCCGTGCGCATCGCGGGCGTGAACGTCGGCAAGGTCAAGTCCGTCGACCGCTACAAGAAGACGAATCTCACCGACGTCACGATGGAGATCCAGGACGCGGGCCTCCCGATCCACCAGGACGCGACGCTCAAGATCCGGCCGCGCATCTTCCTGGAGGGCAACTTCTTCGTCGATCTCAGACCGGGCAGCCCGTCGGCACCGGAGGTGCCGGACGGCGGCACGATCGGCTCCGCGCAGACGTCGACGCCGGTCCAGCTCGACCAGCTGCTGACCGCGCTGCAGTCGGACCAGCGCGCCGACCTGCAGACGGTGCTCCAGCAGTACGGCAAGGCGCTCGACTCGAAGCCGACCGCCGAGCAGGACGCGACGCTCGACGCCGACGTGCGCGGCAAGACCGGCGCGCAGGGCATCAACGGCTCGTACACGTACGGACCAGACGCGTTCAAGGGCAGCGCCCTCGTCAACAGCGCGCTGCTCGGCACCCAGCCGCACGACCTCTCGCGCATGATCGCCGGCATCGCGCGCCTGACGACGGCGCTGCGTCCGAGAGAGCGCGCGCTGCAGGACCTGCTGACCAACTTCAACACGACCGCGGGCGCGTTCGCCGCGCAGAGCGGCGCGCTGACGCAGGCCGTCGGCCTGCTCGGTCCGACCGTCACGGCGGCCGACGCGGCGTTCAAGAGCCTCGACGCGTCATTCCCGGCGACGCGCGGCTTCGCGCGCGACTTCACGCCGGCGGTGCGCGAGACGCCCGCGACGGTCGAGGCGGCGTTCCCGTGGATCGCGCAGACGCGCGCGCTGCTGCGCAGAGACGAGCTGGGCGGCCTGCTCGCGCAGCTCCAGCCGGCGACGGCCGACCTCGCGCGGCTGGAGGGCGAGTCGCTGACGTTCCTGCCGCAGCTCAACGCCGCGAACCGCTGCTTCGCGAGAACGATCATCCCCGCCGGCAACATCGGCGTGCAGGACGGCGCGAACACGACCCGTCGGAGCGACGGCTCGATCGTCGAGAACTACAAGGAGTTCTGGTACACGATGGTCGCTCTCGCGGGCGAGGGCGCGAACTTCGATGCGAATGGCAACATGATCCGTGCCGGACTGGGTGGCGGTTCCTACCTGGTCAACTTCGGCAGATCCAGAGCGGACAAGAGCGCCGTCGTGGGCAATGCGAACCTCAGACCGCTCGGGACGAGCCCGCGCTATCCGGCGAGACAGCCGCCTTACAACCTCAGCGCTCCTTGCTACAAGCAGTCGCTCCCGGCGATCAACGGGCCGCAGGCCGGTCCTGGACCCGCGCCTGCGAGCAAGACGGTGACGACTCCGGCGGCACTGCCCGATCCCACGACATCGCCGACGACCACGACCACCACGACATCAACGGGAGCCACCCCGTGAAAAGCGCGATCCGCAAGCATCTGCGCGACTTCATCGCGATCGTCGTGCTCGTCCTGATCGCCGGGTTCGTCGGCCTCTACGTGCTCGCGCACCAGCGCACGACGCTGCCCGGCTGGGTGCCGATCTTCGGCAGAGACGTGTTCACGCTCAAGGGCGAGTTCGCGACCGCTCAGGCGATCACGCCGGGCCAGGGACAGACGATCGACATCGCCGGCGTTGAGGTCGGCCAGATCACGAACGTCGACCTCGTCAACGGCCGCGCCGTCGTGACGATGCAGATGAAGCCGAAGTACGCGCATCGCGTCTATCCGAACGCGACGATGCTGCTGCGCCCAAAGACCGGCCTGAAGGACATGATCGTCGAGCTGAACCCCGGCACGCCCGCCGGCGGGAGACCGGTGAACGATGGCTACACCGTGCCCGTCTCGAACACGCAGCCGGACGTGAACCTCGACGAGGTTCTTTCGGTGCTCGACGGCGACACGCGCACGTACCTGCAGATGCTGTTGAACGGCGCGGCGACTGGCCTGGAGGGCAACGGGTCGAATCTCGCGCAGGTCTTCCGCCGCTTCGAGCCGACCGCGCGCGACGCGGCCAAGTTCACGAAGCTGCTCTCGCAGCGCCGCCAGTACATCCGCCGCTCGATCCACAACTTCGGCGTCTTCACCAACGCACTCGCGGCGCGCGATCAGCAACTCGGGTCGTTCGTCGACAACTCGAACACGGTCTTCCGGCACTTCGCGAACCAGGACGCGAACCTGCAGCGCACGATCGCGCTGCTGCCGGGGGCGCTGCGCGACACCAACAGAGCGCTGCGCCAGGCGACGGCGTTCGCCGACCAGGCCGGTCCGGCGCTCGGCGCGCTGCGCCCGGGCGCCCGCGCGCTCGGCCCGTCGCTCGTCGAGACGCGGCCGTTCCTGCGCGACACGACGCCGATCATCCGCGACCATCTGCGGCCGTTCACGAGAGTGGCAACGCCGGTCGTGCGGGAGATCCGTCCGGCGGCCGCCGCGTTCGCCGACGCGACGCCCGACCTCACAACCACGTTCAGAGTGCTGAACGCGTTCCTGAACGGGCTCGCGTACAACCCGCCGGGGAGAGCCGAGGGCTACATGTTCTACCTCGCATGGCTCAACCACGTGACGAACTCGATCTTCTCCACACAGGACGCAGAGGGGCCGATCCGTCGCGGCACGCTGATCACGAGCTGCGCCGACCTGCTTGGCATCAACGGGGTGCGTAACAACAGAAACCTCACCACGCTGACGAGATACGTCGGCGTGTGGCTGTTGACCCAGCTCGTGAACCCTCCGCCGGACTGCAGAGGATTGCCGGGGAGCTGAGATGCAGAAGCAAGCACCGACACTCGGACGCATCCTGGTCATGGCGGGCTTCGCGCTCTCCTGCTTCGGCCTGCTCCTGTACCTGTGGGTCGCGTTCGGCGGCGGCTTCCCGCTCAAGCCGAAGGGCTACCGCTTCCACATCCGCTTCGGCGAGGCGACGCAGCTCGCGCAGCAGGCCGATGTGCGCATCTCCGGCGTGCCCGTCGGCAAGGTCGTCAAGCTCCAGCTCGGCCCCGGCCAGACGACCGACGCGACGATCCAGCTCGACGAGCGCTACGCGCCGATCCCCAGAGACTCGCACGCGATCCTGCGCTCGAAGACGCTGCTCGGCGAGACGTTCGTCGAGCTGACGCCGGGCCACAAGCAGAACGGCCTGCTGCCGGAGAACGGCACGCTCCCGGACTCGCAGGTGTCGAAAACCGTCGAGCTCGACGAGATCTTCCGCTCGCTCGACCCGCGCACGCGCCACTCGTTCCAGGTGTGGATGCAGTCGCTTGCGCAGGGCATCAACGGTCGTGGTGCCGACCTCAACGCGGCCTTCGGCAACCTCGCGCCGTTCGCCGAGGACACGAACACGCTGCTCGTCCAGCTCGATCAGCAGAACCAGGCCGTCCAGCAGCTGATCCGCAACACCGGCACCGTCTTCAATGCGCTCAGCGCGCGCAGCGACCAGCTCACCGGCCTGATCCGCAACTCGAACACGGTCTTCGGCACGATTGCCGACCGCAACCAGCAGCTGCAGGACACCTTCAAGGCGTTCCCGACCTTCGAGCACGAGTCGATCCTCACGCTGAATCGACTGAATCGCTTCGTCGCGACGGCGAACCCGATCATCACCGAGCTGCGCCCCGTCGCCCGCCAGCTCACGCCGACCTTGCAGGCAGCCGGCCGGCTCGCGCCGTCGTTCCGCGACTTCTTCGTCAACCTCGGGCCGCTCATCACCGCGGCGAGACCGGGTCTGCCGGCGTTCCGCCAGTTCCTCGCGGATGCGCGCCCGGCGCTCGGCCAGCTCGACCCGTTCACGCGAAGCCTCAATCCGTTCCTCAGCTACATCGCGGACTTCCTGCCGGAGCTCGACGGGTTCGTCGGGAACATCGTCGCTGCGACGCAAGCGACGCCGTTCGTCGGGAAGCCGGTCCATTACCTGCGCACGGCGACGTCCTTCAGCCCAGAAGGCATGTCGGCTTATCCCCAGCGCCTCGCGACGAACCGCCCGAACCCGTACCGCTTCCCAGGTCAGCTCAACGAGCTGAGAACCGGCCTGCCGGTGTTCGAGGATCGCCAGTGCGCGAGCGGGCCGCGGCCCCAGCCCAACATCTCGGATCCGAACGCCTGGGCGCAGACGATTGGCGGCGTCTCGCCGATCGCGGCCAGCTTCCTGCTCCAGTTCGCCTTCCGCAACGACCCCTCCAACGTCCCGGCGCCGCCGTGCCGCGCCCAGGGCCCGACTCCCGGCTACGGCACGGACTTCCCGCATGTCGTCGCCGAGCCGCCGGGCGCGAACGCGAGCGCCGCCAGCACGCCGTGACATGAGCATGCGGGACGGCCTGGAGCGCGTCGCGCGGGCCGCCGCGGCCCGGCCGCTCCCCGTGCTGCTGGCGGTCGCGCTGCTCGCGCTCGCGGGCGGCGGGCTCGCGCTCGGGCTCACGCCGAGCACCGGCATCGACACGCTCGCCGGCCGCGACACGGACGCGTACAAGGCCACGCAGGACCTCCACCGCCGCCTCGGCGACGACGCCGTCGTCGTGCTGATCGACGAGCGCGTCACGAACCTCGTGCTGACCGACGACCTCGGCCGCACGATCCGGCTGGAGGGCTGCCTCGGCGGCAACGTCCCGCGAAACGCGAGACCGTACGGGGGCGCGCACAGCCCCTGCGCGAAGCTCGCGCAGCTCAAGCCGGTCAAGCTCGTCTACGGCCCGGGGACGTTCCTCAACGAGTCGGTCCGCGCCGTCCAGAGCGCCGTCATGGGGCAGCTGCGCGCGATCCAGCGCCAGGTCGCCGCTGCGCCCGCCGACCAGCGCGCGGCCGCCCAGGCGCAGGCGGCCGACGAGATCAAGCGCCTGTGGCTCAGCTCCGGGATTCAGGGGATCCCGCAGATCGACAGCAAGCCGTTCATCTCACAGATCGTCTTCGACCCCGCGCGCGGCGCCGACGTGCCGAAGGCCCGCTTCGCCGCGCTCTTCCCGAGCAGGAACGCGGCCCTGATCCAGCTGCGCCTGCGCCCCGACCTCACGACGCACGAGCGCGGGCAGGCGATCAGCCTCATCCGCCAGGCGACTCAGATGCCGCTCTTCAGACTGAAGCGCGGCGGCGCCTACACCGTCTCCGGCGTGCCCGTCGTGACCGACGCGCTCGCGGGCAGCGTCACGAGCGGGATCGCGGCGCTGCTGATCGCTGCCGTCGTCGCGATGGCGCTCGCGCTGCTGCTGCTCTTCAGGGCGCGCCTCAGGCTGCTGCCGCTGCTGGTCGCGCTCGCCGCCGCGGCGCTGACGTTCGGCGCGATGGCGCTCGTCGGCGCCGGCCTCACGATGGCCGCCATCGCCGTCCTGCCGATCCTGATCGGCCTCGCCGTGGACTACGCGATCCAGTTCCAGAGCCGTGTCGCGGAGCAGGAGCAGGCCGGCGCCGACCCCGCCGACGCCGTCGCCCGCGCCGCGCGCGCCGGCGCCCCGACGATCGCCACCGCGGCCCTCGCGACCGCCACCGGCTTCCTCGTCCTGCTGCTCTCGCCGATCCCGATGGTCCGCGGCTTCGGCCTGCTGCTCGTGATCGGGATCGCCCTGGCGTTCGTCACCGCCGTCACCGTCGGCTCCGCCGCGCTCGCGCTGCCGACGCGCGCACCCGCCGTCCGGCTGCCGCGGCTGCGCACCCCGGCGGCAGTGGCGGGCGCCCGCGAGCTGATCGCCGACGCGGCCCGCGCCACGCTCAAGACCTCCCTCGACAAGCCCCACCGAATCCTCGCCATCGCCGCGGCGCTCGCAATCGCAGGCTGGGTCGCCGACACGCAGACGAGCGTCGTCTCCGACATCCGCAAGCTCGTCCCGGCCGACCTCCCTGCGCTGCAGGACCTCAACACGCTCCAGGACAGAACCGCCTCGTCCGGCGAGATCGACGTGCTCGTCGAGGGCGCCGACGTGACCACCCCGAGAACGGTCGCGTGGATGACGGACTACCAGCAGCGCGTGCTCAGACGCTTCGGCTACGACGAGTCGAAGGGCTGCAAGGCCGCCACGCTCTGCCCGGCGTTCTCGCTGCCCGACCTGCTGCAGGGCTCCGACGCGAAATCGCAGCAGGCGATCGACGCGCTGCTCAGAGCGGTCCCGCCGTACTTCTCGCAGGCGGTCCTCACGCGCAAGCGCGACGCCGCGACGCTCGCGTTCGGGATCCGCCTGATGGACCTCGAAGACCAGCAGCGCACGATCGACGCGATGCGGGCCGAGCTGAACCCGCCGCCGGGGATCAGCGCCCGTCTCGCGGGCACGCCGGTGATCGCCGCGCAGGCGAACGCCGCGCTCGCCTCACCGTGGCGGCGACTGCTGACGCTGCTCGCCGGCCTCGCCGCCGTCGCGCTCGTGCTGCTCGCGGTCTTCCGCCGCGCCGAGCGAGCGCTCGTGCCGCTCGCGCCGATCGCGCTCGCCACCGGATGGTCGGCGCTCGTGCTGTTCGCGACGCGCGTGCCGCTGAACCCGATGTCGGCGACGCTCGGTGCGCTCGTGATCGCGATCTCGACCGAGTTCGCGGTGCTGCTGTCCGAGCGCTTCCGCCAGGAGCGCGCCGCCGGCCACGACGTCGAGCAGGCGCTCACGCGCACCTACCGCTCGACCGGCCGCGCCGTGCTCGCCTCCGGCGTCACCGCGATCGCCGGCTTCGGCGTGCTCGCCGTCTCCGACGTGCGCATGCTGCGCGACTTCGGCATCGTGACGGTCGTGGACCTGACGGCTTCGCTGCTCGGCGTGCTGATCGTGCTGCCGGCGGTGCTCGTGCTGGCGGAGCGCCGCGTGCTGCTGGGGCGCATCGGGCGGTTGGGCGACCGCACGCGTGCAGGGGCCAGAACCCGCTCCGCGCCGGTCGCGTGAGCGGCCGGCCGGGTGGGCGGGGTTGGATCGCGATCGCGGCCGGCGTCGCGATCCTCGCCTACATCACCTGGAACACGCTCTCGACGCCCGCGACCAGCTCCACCGGCGTCCCGGCCGGGAGACGCCTGCCGCCGTTCGCCGCGCCGCTCGTGACGAGCGACCTGAACGGCGACGCGAACGTCGCCAGACACGCGCATCAGGGCGCGGCCGGCGCGAAGCCGGCGTGCGCCGTGACCGACCCGCGCGCGCTCAACAGCTGCACGCTGGCGCGTCGCGGCCCGGTCGTGCTGGCGTTCTTCACCGAGGGCGCCGGCCGCTGCGAGAAGGCGCTCGACGCGATGCGGCAGCTCGCTCCGCGTCATCCGGACGTCGGCTTCGCGGCGGTCGCGATCAAGGGCGACCGCGGCGACGTCCGCGCGAGCGTGCGCGCGCACGGCTGGCACTTCCCCGTCGCGCAGGACCGCGACGGCGCCGTCGCGAACGTCTACGGGATCGCGATCTGCCCGGCCGTCGTGCTCGCCTACAGAGGCGGCGTCGTGCTGCGCACCGCGCTCGGCAGCGACGAGACGACGGTCGCCGCGCTGGAGCGCGCCATCACGCGGCTGGAGCGGGGGAGAGCGGCGGCGTGAGCGGCGCCGGCGCTGTGCCGGAGGCTCCGCGCGAGGGCTTCGTCGCGGAGCCGCTGCGCGAGGAGCTGCCCGGCCTCGGCGTCGTCTCGCTCGCACTGCCGGCCCCAGCCGAGCAGCGCAGCCCGAGAGGGGTGCGCGAGCACCTGGCCGTGCTCTCGACGCGCTTCCGCGGCGCGGACGCGCTCGCGCTGCGTCAGCGGCCTGTCCCGCACGCCTACCGGGTCGCGTTCCGCCACGTCGGCCTCGACCCGGACGCGGCGCGCACGCCGATCGAGGCAGCCGCGATCGAGCGGCTTGTGCAGGGCGGCTTCGTCTCGCGCGGGCTGCTCGACGACGCGCTCACGATCGCGCTCGTCGAGACGGGCGTGCCGCTGTGGGTGCTCGACGCCGACGCGGTCCACGGCGACCTGTGGCTGCGGCTCGCGCGCGACGGCGAGCGCCTTGGTGAGCGCGACGGTGCGCCGCCGCTGCCGGACGGCCAGATCGTCGTCGCTGACGCCCGCACACCGCTCGCGCCGCTGTTCGGCGACCCCGCCCCCGACCGCCTCCCGCACAGACGCACGACTCGCCTGCTCCTCTACGCCCTCCGCGTCGACGGCGTCCCGCACCTGCACGTCGAGGAAGCGCTCTGGCGCTGCGCCGAGACGCTGGCGGCGGGCTGACCACCGGTCGTCGGGTCACGCCACCCCGGGTAGACTCGAACCACCGATGGTCGTGATTGCGGATCGTCACGTGGCGCCGGCCTTCGGCGGCGACGCCGTCGAGGAGGCGCCTGCGCGCCGCGCCCTGCGGACGCAGATCGCGCGGCTCGAGGCCGAGCTGGCGCGGCTGACGGCCGAGGCGAAGCCGCGCGACCGCATCGCCTGGTCGATCGGCGGCGAGGGCGGCCCGCGGCTGCTGGGGATCGGCGAGCTGGAGCGGGTGCGCGACGACCTCGCCGAGCGACTGCACGAGGTGCGCGAGACGCTTGCGGCCCGCGCCGCGCGCGAGGCCGCGAACCGCGAGCGGCTGCAGCGAATGCTGCGAGACCCGGCGCGTCACCGCTTCGTGCGCATCAGCGCCGCCGACGTCGGCGAGCCCGGCTGCGGCGTCTGGCATGTGCGCCCGCGGCTCGGACTGATCGGCATGCTGATGGGCTGGTGGCAGGTCAAGCTCTCCTCCGGATGTCCGCTACCCCGGCCGGCCGCCGGGCCGGCATGAGCTGAGGGCGACCCGATGGGCAGACGCACCCGCCAGCGCGCGAGCGCGCCGCAGCGCGAGCGTACGCCCGCGGCACCGGCGCCGCCGCCGCAGACGCACCCGGCTCCGGCCGGCGCGCCCACCACGACCGCCACCCGCCGCAGCCGCCGCGACGCCGCGCCCAAGGCGCCTTGGGGCAGCTTCCCGCTCGTCGAGCTGTGCGCGCTGTCGGCGATCGTGCTCGGCGTGTGGGGAATCGTCGCTCACAACGGCGTCCTGCTCCTCGGCGCCGCGGGCCTCGGCTCGGTCGCGGGCCTCGAGGTCGCGATCCGCGAGCACTTCGGCGGCTACCGCTCTCACACGTTCGTGCTCGCCGCGCTGTGCGCGGTCGTCACCCTCACGGTCCTGGCCTTCGCCAACGCCGGCCGCACCGCGATGCTCGCGGGCGCCGTCGCGGTCCTGGTCGTCGGTGGGGTCGGCTTCCGGCAGCTGTTCAAGCGCCGCTCCGGCGGCGTCGGCATGCGCGTTCGCTAGCCTCACGCGCCGATGGCCGTCGACCCGCAGCAGCCGCCGCAGCCCCGCCGCATGCGCCTCACCGGCCTGCACCA
>JBQCIQ010000129.1:0-2621 GCA_051953595.1 Conexibacter sp.
TCGTAGCGGTACCAGCACAGCTCCCACGAGACGACGATCGACATCAGCGAGTCCTGCTCCTCCGTGGGCCGCACGACGACGACCGGCGCGCCGAGCGAGCGCGCCACGCCGGCAACCGTGCGCGGATGCTCGCTGCGGTTGAAGCGCTCGATCGCGTTGACGGTGCGCTGCTCGACGCTCGTCGGCACGGCGTGCACCTGGCGCGGCTCGACCGGCAGGCTCGGCAGCGGCTCACCGCGCTCGGCCGGCTCGTGCCAGCCGTTGCCGGCGCCGTTCGCGGCGGCCGGTGCGGGCGCGGTCGCGCCGTCGTCGGTGCGACGACCGTCGCCGGAGCGCCACAGGCGGCCGAGCAGCGAGCGCCGCCGCGCACCGTCGAGGCTGCGCGTCGTGCGTTCGAGCGCCGCGCCCTCGCGCACCCAGCCCTCGTGGACGGCGCGCGCCGTGCACAGCTCGCAGACCTGGCGGCGACTGCCGCCGGCGAGGTACGTCGCGGCGTGCTCGCCGCGCAGCAGCGTGCGGCCGCAGACGTCGCAGCTGACCTGGACCTGGGCGGTGCGGATGTCCTTCGTCGTCATGCGGCCGCCGAGCCTAGCAGCGGCCTTGCGAGGAGACTGGTCAGCCGCCGACCGCCTCCGCGGCCGCCCTCGTCTGCGCGACGACTCTCTCGACGAGGTGACCGGGGACCTCCTCGTAGCACGCGAGCTCCATCGTGAATTCGCCCTGGCCGCCGGTGATCGCGCGCAGGTCGGGCGCGTAGCTGAGCATCTCGGCCATCGGCACCTCGGCGCGCACCTCGGTCATGCCGCCGACCGGTTCCATCCCGAGCGGGCGGCCCCGGCGGCTGTTGAGGTCGCCGATCACGTCGCCGACGGCGTCGTCGGGCACCGAGACGGTGACGTGCATGATCGGCTCCAGCAGCACCGGGCTTGCCGCCTCCAGCGCCTGACGCATCGCGAGCGAGCCGGCCGTCTTGAACGCCATCTCGGAGGAGTCGACCGAGTGGTAGGAGCCGTCGTAGAGCCGCACGCGCACGTCCTTGACCGGATAGCCGGCGACCGCGCCGCGCTGCATCGCCTCGCGCACGCCTCTCTCGACGGCCGGGATGAAGCCGCCGGGGATCACGCCGCCCTTGATCGCGTCGACGAACTCGAAGCCCTCGCCGTCGGCAAGCGGCTCGATCTCGATGTGGCAGTCGCCGAACTGGCCGCGGCCGCCGCTCTGCTTCTTGTGACGGCCGTGCGCTCTCGCGCTCGCGCGGATCGTCTCCTGGTAGGGCACGCGCGGCGGGTGCAGCTCGACCTCCGCGCCGAAGCGCTCGCGCAGCCGCGCTATCACGACTTCGACGTGGACCTGCGAGAGGCCGGCGACGATCTGCTCGCCGGTCTGCTCGTCGCGGTGCAGGTCGATCGTCGGGTCCTCCTCCTGCAGGCGTCGCAGCGCGGTGAAGACCTTGTCCTCGTCGCCCTTCGTCTTCGGCTCGATCGCGAATGCCATCACCGGCGCCGGCAGCGGGATCGACGGCATCTCGATCGGCTCGTCGCGCGCCGCCAGCCAGTCGCCGGCGCGCGTCTCCTTGAGCTTCGCGACCGCGCCGATGTCCCCCGGGCCGAACTCGTCGACGTGCTGCGTCTCGCGGCCGCTGAACGCGATCAGCTGCCCGATCCGCTCCTTCGCGTGGGCGCGCGTGTTGAGCACCTGGCTGTCGTGCCTCATGACCCCCTGGTAGACGCGGAAGAGGTTGATGCGACCGGCGAACGGGTCGGCGCGCGTCTTGAAGACGTAGGCGTAGAGGTCGGCGTCCTCTCTGGCCTCCAGCGTCATGCCGGCGACCTCGAGCCCGCCGTGCTTCACCGGCGAGGGCAGGTCCTCGACGATCGCGTCGAGCAGCCGGTTCGTCGCGAGGTTGCGCGTCGCGACGCCGCAGGTGACCGGGAACAGCGCGCCGTGGTTGGTGCCCTCCTTGAGCGCGCCGACGATCTCGTCGTGCGAGATCTCCTCCCCCTCCAGGTAGCGCTCCATCAGCGCGTCGGAGTTCTCCGCGACCTCGTCCATCAGCTTCTCGCGGTACTCCTGCGCCTGGGCCTCCAGCTCCTCCGGGATCGGGATCTCGCGGCAGTTCTCGCGCCCGTCACCGTCGTAGGCGTAGGCCTTCATGTCGACGAGGTCGATCACGCCGCGGACCTCGTGCTCGACGCCGATCGGGATCTCCGTGGCCACGACGTGCGGCCCGAACGCGGTCTTCAGGGCGTCGAGCGTGCGGAAGAAGTCGGCCCGCTCGCGGTCGAGCATGTTCACGAACAGCAGCCGCGCGAGGTCCAGCTCGGCCGCGCGCTGCCACAGGCGGGTCGTCGAGACCTCGACGCCCATCACCGCATTGACGACGAAGATCGCCGACTCGCACACGCGCAGCGCGCCGAGCGCGTCCGCGACGAAGCTCGGCTCGCCCGGCGTGTCGAGCAGGTTGACCTTGCGCTCCTGCCACTCGAACGACGTCAGCGCCGCGGAGATCGACATCTGGCGCGCCTTCTCGTCCGGGTCCGCGTCCGACACGGTGGTGCCGTCGACGGCGTTGACCAAGCGGTTGATCGTCCCGGCCAGGAACAACAGCGCCACGTGCAGCG
>JBQCIQ010000130.1:0-21588 GCA_051953595.1 Conexibacter sp.
GCCCTCAGCCACGAGGAGCGCGACGTGGAGCTCTTGGGCAGTCAGCGCAGCCAGGGTCGGCCCGGAGGCGCGTCCTCCCTTTTCCCCCGCGGCACTCAGCTCGACCTGCGCCCGCTTCGCCAACGGCTCCGCAGCCACCAGGCCGAGACGCTGCTGATCGCGCTGACCGCGACGGTCGCGACGCTCGCGATCGCGCTCTTCGCCGAGCGGCGTCTCGGCGGCGCCGGCCTGTTCGTCCCGCTGCTGCTCGTCGCCGCGGTGCTGCTCGTGCGCTGGCCGGTCGCCGCCGTCTCGCTGGCGGTCGTGGCGCCCGTCGTCTGCGAGGGACCGACGTTCGGCATCCCGGCGATGACGAGGCTGTACGACCACGTCTACAAGCAGCTGACCGCGCTCGACGTGCTGGTCGCGCTCGCGCTCGTCGCGGTCGGGCTCGACCTGATCCGCCGCCGACGGCAGCCGCGGCTGCCCGCCACGCTCGGCTTCCCGCTGCTGATGGTCGCGCTCGCGATGGCGGCGGGCTTCGCCGTCACGATCGGTCAGGGCTGGAGCGCGCGCGACACGCTCTTCTCGATGCACGTGCTCGGGTACCTGCTGACGCTGCCGATCGCGATCGTCAACCTCGACCTCGACCGCGACCGGCTCGTGCTGCTGCTGAAGGGCGCGATCGTCCTCGCGCTGCTGAAGGCGGCGGCTGGCCTGGTGGTGATGGCCGTAGGCGGCAGCGTCGAGCTCGACAGCGGCACGCACCTCACCTACTACGAGCCGACCGCGAACTGGCTGATGCTGCTCGCGCTGCTCGGAACCGTGGCCGCGATCGCGGGCGGCGTCTCGAAGGCGCGCTGGATGGCGCTCGCGGTGCCGCTGCTGACGGCCTCGCTGCTGCTGTCCTACCGCCGTTCGTTCTGGATCGCGGCCGTGCTGGGGCTGCTGCTCGTGCTGCTGCTGGGGACCTCGCGCCGCGGCCGCAGGGTGCTCGTGCCGACGGTCGTGCTCGTCGCCGGCGCGATCTGGCTGGTCGGGTCGGTCGGATTCCAGGCGCAGACGCCGCTGGCCAGCCGCGTGCAGTCGCTCGCGCCCTCGAAGCTGCAGTCGAATGCCGAAGACCGCTACCGGCTCGACGAGCGCGTCAACGTGATCGCGGAGATCGGACGCCACCCCGCCGCGGGGATCGGGCTGCAGGACGACTGGCACGCGAGCGCGCGCCCACTGCCGGTCGAGCACCAGAACGGCCGCCAGTACGTGCACTTCGGGCTGCTGTGGTGGTGGCTGAAGCTCGGAATCCTCGGCGCCGTCGCGTTCGTCTCGCTGATCCTCGGCGCCCTGCTGCTGAGCTGGCGCACGTGGCGCAACAACCGCGAGCCGCTGTTCCGCTGCTTCGGCCTCGCCTCCATGTGCGGGCTCCTGGGCCTGATCGCGGTCGAGACGACGGCCAGCTTCACCGGCGTCGACGCGCGCTTCACGGTCCTGTTCGCGGCGCAGCTGGGGCTGTTGGCGGTGCTCGCGCAGGGCGTGCGCCGCACGTGAGGCTCCTCTCCGTCGGCAACCTCTACCCCCCGCACTACGTCGGCGGGTACGAGTTGATGTGGCGCACGTGGGTCGAGCACGCACGCGCGGCGGGGCATGTCGTGCGCGTGCTGGCGAGCGACGAGCGGACCGGCGCGACCGGCTCCGACGACCCCGACGTGCACCGTGAGCTGCGCCGCTACTGGCGCGCCGACGGCTCGCCGAAGCGGACCCTGCGCGAGCGGCTGGCGCTGGAGCGCGCGAACGCGGCGGTCGTGCGCCGCCACCTCGACGAGCTGCGGCCGGACGTCGTCGTCTGGTGGGGCATGGGCGGCATGGCGCTGTCGCCGATCGAGCAGGTGCGCCGCGCCGGCGTCCCCGCCGTCGCCTTCGTGATGGACGACTGGCTCACGTATCAGCCGCCGGGCGACGCGTGGCTGCGGCTGTTCGCGGCGCGGCCGCGGCTCGGACGCGTCGTCGACCGCCTCACCGGCATCCCGACGCGCGTCGACTTCGCCGGCGCCGCGACGTACGTGTTCGTCTCCGAGACGCTGCGCCGGCAGGGTCCGCCGCTGCCGCGCACAGCGGTCGAGCCCTCGGGCGTCGCCGACGACTTCGTCGACCCGCGGCCGCCGCATGCGTGGGCGTGGCGGCTGCTGTCCGTCGGCCGCATCGACCCCCGCAAGGGGATCGCGACGGCGATCGAGACGCTCGCCGAGCTGCCGGAGGCGACGCTCACGGTCGCCGGGACCGGGCCACAGGCGCTGCTGGCCGAGCTGGCGGCGCACGCGGAGCGCTGTGGCGTGGCCGCGCGCGTCACGTTCCTCGGCGCCGTCGCGCGAGAGGACCTGCCCGCGCTCTACGAGCGCCACGACGCGGTCGTCTTCCCCGTGCAGTGGGAGGAGCCGTGGGGACTCGTGCCGCTGGAGGCGATGGCGCTCGGGCGCCCCGTCACCGCCAGCGGCCGCGGCGGGTCGAGCGAGTACCTGCGCGACGGCGAGAACTGCCTGCTGCACGTCCCCGGCGACGCCGCCTCGCTGGCCGGGACGGTCCGCCGGCTGGCCGCGGACGACGCGCTGCGCGCGCGGCTGCTGGAGGGCGGCCTGCGCGCCGCCCGCCACTACACCGAGTCGCGCTTCAACCGCGCGGCGATGGCCGCGGTCGAAGCGGCTGCGCGCGGATAAGGCTTTCGCCCTCCGGCGACCGCAAGCGGCCGCCTGCGGGCGACGTCACCCCGCCGCGAGCTCGCTCTTGACCTCGGTCGTGTAGGCGCCCTTCGGCGCGCCGTTGCTCTGCTCGGCGCCGAAGTAGGCCTCGCGGCCGGTCTGCGTGCCGCTCGCGTACTGGTCGTGCGCCTGGTAGAGGAAGAAGGCGCCGAGGCGGCTGCCGTAGCGGCTCAGCATGCCCGAGACGGTCGCGTGGAGCGTGGTCGCGGCCTCGTCGTACGTCATGCACTTGTCGAAGCCGTAGTTGTCCGACAGGCAGGTGCCGTTGTCGGTCGAGAGCCCCCACTCGGTGACCCAGATCGGCAGGTCGCGCGCGCCGGCGGCCTTCGTCGAGCTGACGGTCGAGTCGATCCGCGTCGCCCAGTTGGGGCCGTACGGGTGGATCGTCCAGCCGTCGCCATAGGCGTCGAGGTCCGGGACCGCCCTGAACATGTTCACGACCCACGCGTCCTGGTTGACGGCGTTGTCGGCGATCGCCAGCAGGCCGACGCCCGGGTTCGCCGCCTTGATCGCGGTCGCCGCCTCCTTCGCGCGCGGCGCGTACGTCTGCGCGCGGGCGGCGTAGGTCGACAGCGAGTTGTCGGAGAACTGGTAGCTGTAGCTCGTCTCGTTGCCGAACTCGATCTCCTTGACGCCGGTACCGGCGGGGTAGCTCTTCCCAGCCCAGAAGGTGCCGCCGGGGCCGTACGCGGCGGCCCAGGTCGCGAGGTTGGCAGCCTCGGCGCTGGTCGCGTTGCGGCCGTAGAAGGTCGCGAGCAGGATCGGGCGCACGCCCGCTCTCGCGTAGGCGTCCATCGCGCTGGCGAGGTTCGTGGCGGGCGTGCCGATCGACCACACCAGGCGGGCCGTCTTCGCGCCGATCGCCTGCAGGAACGGCAGCTCGTAGGTGGCGGCCGAGCCGGCAACGACGCCCATCTGGAAGCTGCTGGGGGCCGGCGTCGGCGTCGGCGACGGAGCGGGCGCCGGGTCGGCCGGGTAGCTGATCGAGACCTCGGGCGACCAGGCGCTGCCGTCGATCGCGGTGCGGACGCTGAAGCGCGCCGTCTTCCCCGCGACCGGGGCGGGCGTGTACGTCGTGCCGCTGACGGCGGTGTACTGATCCGCCATGCCGTCGACCTTGCGCACGAGCACGTACGTCGTCACGTCGCCGACCTGGTTCCACGCGAGCGTCGTGCCCGAGGCGGTGAGCGCCGGCGCGGCGAGCAGGTCGACGCTCGGCGCGGGCGCCGGATCGGTGGAGGAGGACGACGTGGAGGTCGGGGCGATCGAGGGGTACGTGATCGAGACCTCGGCCGCCCAGGCGCTGCCCTTCGTGTCCGCGCGCACGCTGTAGCGGACCGTCTGCCCGGGGACGGCGGGCGGCGTGATCGACGTGCCCTTGATGACCGAGTACTGGTCGGCCATGCCGGGGACCTTGCGCACGAACACGTAGCGGTTGACGTTGCTGACGGCGTTCCAGGACAGCTTCTGACCGCTCACCGTGATCGTGGGCGCGGGCGCCGTCGCCCCGCCGGCGGCGCGGCGCGCCTGGTTGCGGGCGAGGCGGTTGAGGCGGCGCTGCGCGCGGTGCAGTCGCACGCCCGCTCGCTGCACGTTGCGGCGCTGGGCGGCGCACGCACCGGCGTGCCGCCGGTGGCACGCCTTCAGGCGGCGCGCCTTCACGACGAGACGGTGGTCGGCGGCGCGCTGGACCCGCGCAGCGCGGTTGAGGCGCGCGACGGCGGCGCGCGCGCTCGCGGCCTTCCCCCGATGGGCATGCGCGGCAGATGCTCCCGACGCAACGGCGAGCGTGCCCAGAGCGGCGATCAGCAGTGCGACGACGAGCCGGCGCAGGGTCCGGCGCTGGGGGAGCGCGAGCATCCAGTCTCCTTCGGTGGCCGGGCTGTCTCGTGGAGACCCCTGGCTTTGCGGACCCACCTCGCGGTGGGGGTGCCGTTGTCGGGAAAACGAGGTGGGCTACCGTGCCCACGCTCAAGTTCGGCGGCTCGCGGTCGAAGGAAAAGTCAAGGGTCGGGCCCTGGACACATGTCCACTAGGCTCTCCGGCCATGACCGCGATCGTGACCGGCGGCGCCGGCTTCATCGGCTCGAACCTCGTGGACGCGCTGCTGGCGCGCGGCGAGCGGGTCGTCGTCGTCGACGACCTCTCGACCGGACGGCGTCAGAACCTCGACGGCGCGCTCGCGCAGGGCGCCGAGCTGCACGAGCTCGACGTCTGCGACGCGGGCGCGCTGAACGCGCTGTTCCAGCGCGAGCGGCCGGAGCTGGTGTTCCACCTCGCCGCGCAGATCGACGTGCGCCGCTCGGTCGCCGACCCGGCCGCCGACGCGCGCGTGAACGTCGAGGGCACGATCAACGTGCTCGCCGCCGCGCACGCCGCCGGCGCGCGACGCGTCGTCTACTCGGCGACCGGCGGCGCCGTCTACGGCGAGGCGGAGCAGGTGCCGACGCCGGAGGACGCCCCCGCGCAGCCGCTCGCGCCCTACGGCATGGGCAAGCTCTCCGGCGAGGGCTACTGCGCCCTCTTCACGCGCCTGCACGGCCTCTCGACGGTCGCGTTGCGCTACGCGAACGTCTACGGGCCGCGGCAGGACCCGCTCGGCGAGGGCGGCGTGATCGCGATCTTCTGCGGCTGCTTCGCCGAAGGGCGCACCCCGACGATCTATGGCGACGGCGAGCAGACGCGCGACTACGTCTACGTCGGCGACATCGTCGAGGCGAACCTGCGCGCCGCCGATCGCGACGTGAACGGGTCGATCAACATCGGCACCGGCGTCGAGACCTCGGTCCTGCATCTGGCGGCGGCGTTCCGCGCGCTGCCGGGCGGCGAGGCGTTCGCGCCGGAGCACGCGCCGGCGCGCGCCGGCGAGGTGCTGCGCAGCTGCCTCGACGCCGCGCGGGCGCGCGAGCTGCTGGGCTGGGAGCCGCAGGTGCCGCTCGCCGACGGGCTGCGGCTGACGCTCGCGACCGTCAGCGACGCAGCAGCTCGGTAAGCGCCTCGATGGAGTAGCGCTCGGCGGCGAGCGCGCGGCCGCGCTCCCCCAGGCCGGGGGCGCCGTCGCGGAGCACGCGCGTCAGCGCCTCGGCGCAGGCCTCGGCGCCCTCGGCCAGCAGGCAGTGCACGCCGTCCTCGACCGCCAGGCCGGCCGCGGCGCGCGGCGTCGCGACGACCGGCAGCCCGTACGCGAGCGCCTCGACGAACTTCAGCGGCGTGCCGCCGCCCTGCAGCAGCGGCACGACCGCCGCCGCGACGCCGGCGTAGGCGTCGGCGAGGTCGTCGACGAAGCCCAGCGTCTCGATGCGCGGGTCCTCGGAGGGCGGCCCGTCGAGTCCGGCGCCGACGAGCCGCAGCTTCGCGTCGGGCAGCCGCGCCCACACGCGCGGCATGACGTCGTCGAGCAGGAAGGCGAGCGCGGTGCGGTTCGGCTCGTACGTGAAGTTGCCGACGAAGAGGGCGCGCCGGGCGGCCGTGTCCGGCTGGACCGGCGCGATCGCGCTGACGTCGACGACGTTGGGGACGAGCCGCAGGTGCGCGTCCGGCGCCAGCTCGCGCGCGGCCGCCATGTCGGCCTCGCTCACCATCCAGCACTCGGCCGACCGCGCGAGCACGTCGCGCTCGAAGCCTCGCAGCCGCTCCGGCGAGCCGAGGCCCCTGCTCGCCGCCAGCTCGTGGCGGTAGGCCGACTCGAGGTTGTGCGCGTTGTAGATCACGGGACGGCGCCGCGCGAGCCCGGCGAGCGCCGCCGCCTCGGTCGGGCCGTCGGCGATCACGCGCGTGGCGAGATCGGGCGCCGCGCGCCCGACGGCCGCGACCAGCTCCGGCGAGACGCCGCGCGCGAAGTCGTCCGGCACGCCGCGCGCGCGGGCGCGGCCGTAGGCGAGCAGACGGCGCAAGCCGCGCGAGGGCTCCACCGCCTCGAAGCGGATGCCGGGGATCGCGCGGTGCGCCGCGTCCGGCCCGTCGCCGCCGAACCTGACGTAGACGATGGTGACCCCGCCGCCCGCCGCCGCCAGCGCGCGCGCGACGCCGTAGGTCCGCACCGCGCGGCCGGAGCGCAGGATCGGCGCGTGGACGGAGACGAGGACGTCGTTCACGCCGCGCTCCGGGCCGCCGGCGCCGCGTCGAGCGCGGCGATCGCGGACGCGATCTCCGCCAGGCGCGCGTCCCACGAATGCGCCGCGGCGGCGCGCGAGCGCTCAGCGCGGCGGGTGGGGTCGTCGTGCGCGAGCGCATCGTCGAGCAGCGCCGCCAGCCCGGCCGCGTCGGCGGCGGTCGCCACCTCCGCGACGCCGGCGATCGAGGGGAGCGGCGTCGCCACCACCGGCAGCCCGGCCGCCAGATACTCGTAGACCTTCATCGGGAAGATGCCGTCCGTCAGCGGGTTGCGCGCGTAAGGAATCAGTCCGGCGTCGGCGCCGCGCAGGACGTCGGGCAGCTCGTCGTAACCGCGCGCGCCGAGCAGGTGGACGTTCGGCTCCGCCGCGAGCGCAGACACATCGGTGCGCGGGTCGCCGGGACCGATCGGTCCGACGAGCGCGAAGGACCACTGCGGCCGCGCGCGCGCCAGCTCGCCGAGCAGCGGCACGTCGAGCTTCGTCGCCACGACGGCGCCGGTGAAGACGACCCGCGGCCGCGGCAGCGCCTCCAGCGCCGCGTCGACCGACCCCGGCTCCAGCGCACGGGCGAACAGGGTCGTGTCGGCGACGTTCGGCGCGAACAGCACATTGCCGTTGAGCGCGCGCATGCGCTCCGCGAGCGACGGGGCGCTTGCCAGCACGAGATCGGCGCGCGTGGCGAAGCGGGTCTCGGCGGCGCGGAACGAGGCCGCGTCGATGCCGGGCTGCTCGGCGATGTCGTCGACGCAGTGGTAGACGACGAGCGAGGGATCGAGCGCGTCGAGCAGCGCCTCCGCGTGCGGCACGTACGCCCACAGGATCGGACGGCGCATGCCGAGCCGCTTCACCGCGCGGCGCACGAGAAAGGGGAGCAGGCGACGGTTGAGCGCGCGCACGAGCGCGAAGCGATGCAGCGGGATCACGAGCGGCGAGAGGACGTGCAGGCCGTCGGCCTGGCGCGGCGGCGCGACGCCGCGCCGCAGGCGCCGCAGGATCCGCTTGACGTCGCGACCGGCGAGCTGCGGCTGGCGCAGCCCAAGCGACTCGATGAACAGCACACGGTTCTCGCGCGCGAGGCGCGACATCAGGTGGTGCTGGTTCGTCCACAGGTCGGTGTCCCAGTCGGCGAAGCCGACGCAGACGATGTCGCGGCCGCGGAGCATGCGGGCGGATCATGGCAAGGAGCCCGGGCGCCTGGGCGGCCGCCACCCGCCCGATCGGCGTTGTAGCCTCGCGGCGGTGCGCGCTCCCGACCTCGACGCCGTCCGCGGCGCTCGCCTGCTGTTCGACGCGGAGATCTCGGCGGGTGTGGTCGACGCCGGCGCGGTCGAAACCCCGGCCGTCCTCGATGCGGTCCGGGCGCGGCCGGTGCCGGCCAAGCCGCTGCGCTGGGCGCAGGACGTTCGCCGCAAGCTGGGCCGCCTGGATCACGAGCGGGCCGTCGATCAACCGCTGACAGCCGCGCGGCGGGCGGTCCTCGGCGCCCGCGCCGCGGCGCCCCCCCGCTTCCTCGTGCGCGTCGACGAGCTTCCCCACTACAAGGCGTGGGACGAGCCGGAGCGCTTCGGCGCGGCCGGCTTCGAGCGCTTCCACGAGCTCCTGCAGACGGCGGGGGTCCCCTATCTGGTGGCCGTGCTGCCGCGCGTGAGCAGAGCGCCGCTCGACCCGCATGGCACCGAGTCCCGCGCGCTGACGGACGAGGAGGCGGCGCTGCTGCGCCGCGTCGCCGGCTCCGCGGGCGTCGCGGTCGCGCTGCACGGACGGGACCACCGCACCCGCTTCGCCGACCCGCGCCGCCACTCGGAGCTGTGCGGGCTCGACGCGCGCCAGACCGCCGCGCTGCTCGACGACGGCCTCGCCGAGCTCGACCGCCACGGCGTCTATCCCGACGTGTTCGTCGCGCCCTACAACCGCTTCGACGCCGGCCAGTGGACCGCGCTCGCGCAGCGCTTCGCCATCGTCGGCGGTGGCCCCGAGTCGATCCGGCGGATCGGCTTCCAGCGCGCGCCGGTATGGCGCGAGGAGGCGGTGTACCTGCCGTCCTACGCGCCGTACTACGGCCACGCACGCGACGTGCTGCCGGCCGTCGAACGGGCGATCGAGGCGCAGACCGGCCTGTGGACGCCGCTCGTCCTGCACTGGGGCTGGGAGGCCGACGCCGGCTGGCGCGAGCTGGAGGCGCTGTGCGCGCGGATCGCGCCGTACACGGCCGAGTGGACCGCCTTCCGCGATGCGGTGGAGCGGAGTCGATGAGCGACGCGACCGCCTTGATCGACGCGCTGCGCGAGCGCTTCCCGCGCGTGGCCGTCGCGCACGACTGGCTCACGATCCCCGGCGGCTCCGAGGACGTCGTCATGGAGCTGCTGGAGCTGTTCCCGCGGGCCGAGCTGTTCACGACCGTCTACGACCCGAGACCGTGGCCGTCGATCATCACCGACCGCCCGGTGCACGCGTCGTTCCTGAATCGCATCCCGACGGCGGCGCGCAACTACCCGAAGCTGCTGCCGCTGATGAACCGCGCGTTCGAGTCGTTCGACTTCTCCGGCTTCGACCTCGTGCTGTCCAGCAGCCACGCGAACGCGAAGAACGTCCGCACCCCGCCCGGGACGCTGCACGTCTGCTACTGCCACACGCCGATGCGCTACGCGTGGGAGCCGGAGTTCCTTGCCGGCGAGGAGATCGGCCGCGCCACCCGGCTGATGCTGCCGCCGCTGCTGGGCTGGCTGCGGCGCACGGACCTCGCGGGCGCCGCGCGGCCCGACGTCTTCGTCGCCAACTCGGCGCACGTCGCGGCGCGCATCAGACGCTTCTACGGACGCGAGGCGCACGTCGTGCACGCGCCGGTCGACGTCGACCACTACCTCGGGATCAAGCGGCGCCCGGCGGAGGACCCGTTCTACCTCGTGTTCGGACGCGTCGTGCCGTACAAGCGCGTCGACCTCGCGCTTGCCGCCGCCGAGCTGGCGGGCCGTCGCGTGAAGGTCGCGGGCGGCGGGCGCGCGCTGGAGGCCGTGCGCGCCCAGGCCGGTCCGCACGCCGAGCTGCTGGGGCGTGTCTCCGACGACGAGCGCGACGCGCTGCTGTCGCAGGCGCGTGCGCTGCTGTTCCCCGGTGAGGAGGACTTCGGGATCGTGCCGGTCGAGGCGCAGGCGGCCGGGCTGCCGGTGATCGCCTACGGCGTCGGCGGGGCGCGGGAGACCGTGCGCGACGGCGAGACCGGCGTGCTGTTCGAGCCGCAGACGGCGCAGGCGCTGGCGGAGGCGATCGCGCGCTTCGAATCGCTGCAGCTCGACCCGGAGGCGCCGCGCGAGAACGCGCGCGGCTTCGGCCGCGCGCGCTTCCGCGCGGAGATGGCGGCGGTGATCGCGCAGGCGGCCGGCGTCGTCGCCGCATAGGCGGACCGCCCGGACCGCCCGTCGCCGCTATGCTCCCCCGCGGACCGTGCTAGGCGGGGAGGTAGCGGTGCCCTGTACCCGCAATCCGCTCTAGCGGGGCCGAATCCCCTCCCGAGGGGCGCCGGCTCCGAGGGTCAGCTCGTCGCTCGCAGGCGTCGATGGCCAGGTCCCGCGCGATGACGACCCGTGAACCAGGTCAGGTCCGGAAGGAAGCAGCCTTAAGCGGCCTCCGTCATGCGTTGCGGGAGTGCCTGACCGGAGCCGGCGGCGGCGTCAGCGCCTCGGAACCCGCTTCGACGGAGGGTGCACGGTCCACTTCCGCGCCCGCGCGCGACTACTCGACGTCGTGGCGCCCGAGCAGCGCCGGGACCGTCATCAAGATGATCTTCAGGTCGAGCCAGAGCGACCAGTTCTCGATGTAGTAGTTGTCCCACTCGACGCGGTCGGTCAGCGAGGTCTGGCCGCGCAGCCCCTGCACCTGCGCCCAGCCGGTCAGCCCGGACTTCACGCGGTGGCGGTCGCCGTAGCGGTAGACGTGCTCCTCGAAGCTGCGCACGAAGCTCGTGCGCTCCGGGCGCGGGCCGACGATCGCCATGTCGCCGCGGAGGATGTTGAGCAGCTGAGGCAGCTCGTCGAGCGACAGGCGGCGCATGATCTGGCCGATGCGCGTGCGGCGGTCCTCGCCCTCGACGCCGCCGGGGGCGACGCCCTCGGGCAGCGTGAAGTCGCGCTCGCTCGCCGCCGGCGCGACGCGCATCGAGCGGAACTTGAGCATGTCGAACTCGCGGCCGTCGAGGCCGATGCGGCGCTGGCGGAAGAAGATCGGGCCCGGCGAGCTGAACCGCACCGCGAGCGCGAGCCCGATCAGCACCGGCGAGGCCAGCAGGATCGCGACGGCCGCGACGATGCGGTCGATCGCGTACTTGATCGCGAACTGCCAGCCGCGGGGGTCGACCGTGGCCGCCCGCAGCAGCGGCACGCCGCCGAGGTGCTCGACCTCGACGCGGTTGGAGACCTCCTCGAACAGGCGCGGCACGACGACGACCTCGACGCCGAGCTCGCGGCAGCGGCGGATCATCCCGAGCAGCACCGCGTGCGGCGCGGTCGAGAACGTCACGACGACCTGCTCGACGTCGTAGCGCTGCACGACCTGCTCCAGGTCCCAGCTGGCGCCGAGCACGCGCAGTCCGTCGGCGTCGTCGGCGTCGATCAGCGGGTCCTTGTCGAGGAAGCCGATCGGCCGCAGGCCGAACTCCGGCCGCTCGCGCAGGCGCCGGGCGATCAGGTGCCCGACGCTGCCGGCGCCGATGATGAGCGTGTTGAAGCCGGTCTCGCCGCGGCGCAGCGCGCGCCGCCGGTCGAGCGTGATGCCGACGCGCCCCGCGCCGAGGAAGACGAGCGCGAACGCCCACAGCCGCACCGACTGCGCCGTCAGGGTGGGGTCGTCGGTCAGCAGCGCGCGCGCGAACACGAGCGTCATCGCGGCGATCGACGTGGCCGCGAAGATGCGCGCGACGGCATCGACCGGCGTGTCCTGGAGGCGGAAGCCGTAGAAGCCGCGCGCCTCGAGGATCGCGAGCGTCAGCAGCGCGTAGGCGGTTCCCCAGGCGAAGTTCGCGAACGAGTTCGGGACCGGCGCGGCGAGGATCGCGGTGACGGCCGCAGCGAGCAGCATCGCGGCGTCGGCGCTGCGGTACGTGACCCGCGTGAGGCGGTGGCGGCGACGGCGGCGCTCGAGTGCGTCGTGGACGTCGGCGGCCGGTCGGGCGCCGGAGTCGGTGGTGAAATGCTCGCTGAGGGCAGAGGCCACGTCGCTCTGACCGTCTCTTCGGCAGGTCTCGTCCGCGGGTTGAGCGGCGGACGCGTCCTCCCGGAAGGGAGCGTCACCGCTCCGACGATGCGGCAGCGACGCAGGGCGATCGATGATCCTCGTGTCCGAGTCGATCGCCACCGCGACTCAACTCCCGCGCGCCGGGGCGGTGTCCATCTCTCTCTGCGGTTGGTGGCGTCGGCTAGCTGAGCGGCCGCGCGAACCGACGCAGGCCCACGCCCACACCGACCAACGCGATGCCACCAACCGCCAGCAGGCCGATGTCGAGGCCCGTGAACGGCAGGGAGCCGCTGTTGCTCGAGTTGACGGCCTTGACCTGCTGGGGCGTCGACGCGGTCGGTCCGTTGCCGCCTTCGACAGTCCCGACGATGCCACCGCCCTTACCGGCGTAGGCGTCGCTCACCGCGTTCTGCGCATACGCCGGAGCGGCGAGCGCGAGCGCGACGGCGACCACTGCCATGAGCAAGGCGAGTCGCTTCATTCGAACCAATCCCTTCCCATCCTTGTATTGGTTGGCACGAAGCGCGCCAGCGCGCTTCAAACCTACTTTTGCGTGCGAAATATGGCGAATTGGCCAAGAAACTAGCACCCTTGTTGCGCAGCCACAACCGCTAAAGCGTCCAGCAAGTGTCCAGTCAGGCCGCAGACCAGCGCGAGACTGCGGCACGGGGACTGCCGCTGAGGCGATGGACGTCACGGCGCAGGCGGTCGAACGCCTCCGCCGCGCTCAGCGGATCGCGACCGTTCAAGCGGACCAGCGCCTCGCGCACCAGCGACTCGGCGGGGTCGAGCGCTCGCGCTTGCCGATAGTCGGCACGCGCCACCGGGCGCTTCCCGAGCGCCGACGCGGCGAGCCCGCGCCCGAACCATGCGAACCAGTCCTCGCGGTCGCGCTCCAGCGCCGCCGAGAAGCGTGCGCGGGCGGCGCGAGGTCGGTCCAGCTGCAGAGCGATCACGCCCGCCACCAACTGCGGGCGCGCGCTCAGCGGGTTCAGGTCGGCGGCGCGGTCGAGCCGCGCGAACGCCCGCGCCGGGTCGCTCGCCCAGCCGCCCGCGGCCGCGGCGACCTCGCGCTCGGCGATGTACGGCAGCGCGAGCGCCAGCGCGGCCAGCAGCGCCAGCGCCCCCCCGCCGAGCGCGAGCGCCGGCGTCGCCAAGAGCCGCCGCTCGACCGGAGCAGGAGCAAGTTGGCGCGTCAGCGCTCCTCCGAGCGCCAGGAACGCGAACGCGGGGCCGCTCAGCGCCGGGATCTCCCAGAACCAGTCGACCGAGCCGTGGACCAGCCAGACGACGAGCGGCAGCAGCGCGGCCGCCCCCACGCCCGCCGTCAGCCGGCCGGCGCGCCGGCGCGCGGACGGCGCGAGCGTCGCCGCGAGGGCGGCGACGAGGAAGCCGGTGAAGAGCGCGAAGCCGACCAGGCCGGTGTGCGCAAGCAGCCGCAGCTCGAGGCTGTGGGTCCAGCGCGGCTGCTCGGAGCTGCGGCGCTCGCGCAGGTAGTAGGTCCCCCAGTTGTCCTGCCCGAGGCCCGCGACGGGGTGCGCGGCGAACGCCTTCAGCGAGACGCGCCAGAAGTCCGGGCGGTTGCTGCCGACGGCGGCGAAGCGCGAGCTGCCCGGCGTCGTCGCCTGGTAGCCGTTCGAGCGCTTCCAGTAGTGGGCGATCTTCTGGTCGGGCCGGCCGTCGGTCAGCGCGAAGCCGGCGGCGATCCCGGCCAGCACGGCGAGCAGCGCGACGACGGCGCCGACGCGATTCGCGCCGCGCGCGACGCCGGACGGGACCTCGACCCGGCGATCGAGCGCCGCGGCCGCGCACCCCACCACCAGCACGCCGGCGCTGACGAGCAGCGCGACCGCGGCGGCGTGGTGGGACGTCCGCACGAGCGCCGCCAGCGTTGCCGCGCCCGGCGGCGCCGCATCCGCCTGCCGGAAGACGTCGAGCAGCGCCGGCAGCGCGAGCGCCCCGCCGGCGAACGGCAGCAGCGCGAACAGCGCGAAGCGCAGCCGGTCGGGCCCGGGCAGCACGACCAGCGTCAGCACGAGCACGATCGGCAGCGCGAACAGCCAGCCGCGGCTCTCGCACAGCACCGACAGCTGCAGTGCGGCGGCGGCGAGCGCGAGCAGCAGGCCGCGCAGCGCCGCCGGCAGCTGGCGCCGCGCCGCAAGCGCGCTCGCCAGCACCGCCTGCGCCAGCAGCAGCGCCGCCGAGCCGTTCACGTAGCCGACCGGCGCGTCGAGCCGCGTGCCGTTGAAGAGCACCGGAACCTGGCTGGCGTGGCCGAGACGCGCGAGCGTGACGACCGCGATCGTCCCGATCCCGAGCGCGAACGCGGCGAGCGTGACGAGCGCGGTCCACGACCGCCATGGCAGCAGCGCGAACAGCGCGAACAGGAGGAGGAACAGCAGCGCGCGGTTGCTGCCGTCGAGCGCGTCTCCCGGCGACGCCGCCCACGCGATCGAGAGATAGGAGAAGGCGACGTAGGCGCTCAGCAGCAGGAGCGCGATCAGCAGCGGACGCGAGAGGCGCAGCCGAGCCGAGCCGAGTCCGGCGACCGTCGCGACGAGCAGGCCGAGCACGAGCAGCGCGGACGGCTCCCAGGTGGTCGGCTCGTAACCGCCGCCGTGCGCGCCCCAGTACACGAACAGGCCGACCGCGAGGAGGGCCGGGACGAGGACGACCCCCTCCGATCGAAGGCGCTCGGGCACGGCGGCAGGATACGCCGGGGCGCGGTCGAGGACCGATCCGGCGGATAGACTCAGATGTCCCGTGTCCGCCGGCCCGTCGCTCTATCGCCGCCATCGTCCCCGCACGTTCGACGAGGTGGTCGGGCAGACGCACGTCGTGCGCACGCTGCGCAACGCGGTCGAGCGCGGGAAGGTCCATCACGCGTACCTGTTCGTCGGCTCGCGCGGGACCGGCAAGACCTCGATGGCGAAGATCCTCGCCGCCTGCCTGAACTGCGAGCGGGGTCCGACCGTCAAACCGTGCGGCGTGTGCGACTCGTGCATCTCGATCGCGGCCGCGACGTCGCTCGACGTGATCGAGATGGACGCCGCCTCGAACAACTCCGTCGACGACATCCGCGACCTGCGCGACAGAGTCGCGTATGCGCCGGTCTCCGGCCGCCACAAGATCTACATCCTCGACGAGGCGCACATGCTGTCGTCCGCGGCCTGGAACGCGTTCCTCAAGACGCTCGAGGAGCCGCCGCCGCACACGATCTTCGTGCTCGCCACGACCGAGGCGAACAAGGTGCTGCCGACGGTCGTCGACCGCTGCCACCGCTTCGACTTCCAGCGTCCGACGGTCGAGGAGATCGCCGGCGTGCTGCGGCGCGTCGCCGACCAGGAGGGGATCGCGATCCCCGACGCGGCGCTCGCGCTGGTGGCGCGCCACGCGACCGGCTCGTTCCGCGACGCGCTCGGGACGCTGGAGCAGCTTGTGACCTACGGCGCCGACGGCGCCGACGGGGAGATCACCGTCGAGGAGGTGCTGGCGGTGCTCGGCGTGGCCGACGCGGAGGCGCTGTTCGGCGCCGTCGACGCGGTCGCCGCGCACGACGCGCGTGCGGCGCTGCTGGCGGTCGCGCGGCTGAGCGAGTCCGGCCGCGACGCCGGCCAGCTCGTGCGCGAGCTGGAGGCGCACGCGCGCGAGCTGCTGGCCGTGCAGGTGCTCGGCGAGGTGCCGGCCGAGCTGCGGCTGACGCCCGAGCGCGACGAGCGGCTTGCCGCGCAGGCGGCCGCCCTCGGCCGCCAGGACGTCGTGCGCCTGCTCGACCTGCTGTCGGATGCGCTGGAGGCGCTGGCGAGCGGCGCGCAGGCGCGCATCCAGCTGGAGCTGGCGCTCGTGAAGGCGGCCGCGCCGGAGGTCGATCCCTCGGCGAAGGCGCTGCTCGCGCGGATCGACCGGCTGGAGGCGCAGCTGGCCGGCGGCGCTCCGGCCGCCCCGGCGCCCGCTGCCGGCGCCGCACCGGCTGCTCCCGCAGCGCCGCCCCCGGCGCCTGCGCCGGAGGCCGCGCCTCAGGCCGAGCCGCCCCCATCGGCGCCCGCGCCTCCGGTCGAAGCGCCGGCTCCGGAGCAGACTCCGCCAGCGCCGGCGCCGACCGGCCTCGGTCCGAGCACGGCCGCAGCCGTCGCGGCTGCTGCTGCGCCCGCCGAGCCGGAGCCGGAGCGCGCGCCCGCCGCACCGCCCGCGCCCGCCGGCGAGCTGGACCTCGCCGCGCTGCGCGAGCTGTGGCCGGCGGTCGTCGACGCGGTCCGCGCGGAGAACGGCCTGCTCGGCGCGGCGCTGGAGAAGGCGCAGCCGGTCGAGGTCGCCGACGGGGAGGCGACGTTCGCCTTCGCGCGCGAGGAGTCGTTCTTCAAGGGCACCGCCGAGCGCGACGAGCACCGCCAGCGCGTCGCCGAGACCGTGCGCTCGCTCGCGGGCACGGCGCTGCGCCCGCGCTACGAGCTGCGCGAGGTGACCGTCGAGCTGCCGGGGATGCCGGCGCCCGTCGCGCCCACGGACGAGGAGCTGGTCGACCGCTTCGTGGCAGAGTTCGACGCAGAGGAGCTGATCGACGACGAAGGAGGGGCCTGATGCCGCAGCCGAACATGCAGCAGATGCTCAAGCAGGTCCAGAAGATGCAGGCCGAGATGATGGCCGCGCAGGAGCAGCTGAAGGACGAGGTCGTCGAGGCCTCCGCCGGCGGCGGCATGGTGACCGTGAAGGTCAGCGGCGACCTCGACGTGAAGTCGATCGCGATCGACCCGGAGGCGGTCGACCCGGAGGACGTCGAGCTGCTGCAGGACATGGTGCTCGCAGCCGTCAACGAGGGGCTGCGCGCGGCGCAGGAGCTGGCCTCGAAGAAGCTCGGCGGGATCACCGGCGGCCTCGGCGGGCCGGGCGGCGGCCTCGGCGGGCTCGGGCTGCCGGGGTTCTAGGGGCGCGCGGCGTGCCCGGCGCGAGCTGACGCGTGTCCTCCTTCTCGCCACCGGTCCAGCGGCTCGTGACCGAGCTGGGCAAGCTGCCCGGCATCGGCGGCCGCACGGCGCAGCGGCTCGCGTTCCACCTGCTGCGCGCCGACAAGGACGAGGCGCTTGCGCTCGCGGACGCGATCCGCGAGGTGAAGGAGCGGATCGGCCTGTGCGAGATCTGCTTCAACCTCGCCGACGGGCCGCGCTGCCGCATCTGCGCCGACGAGCGCCGCGAGACGACGGCCGTGTGCGTCGTCGAGGAGCCGAGCGACATCATCCCGATCGAGCGCACCCACGAGTTCCACGGCCGCTACCACGTGCTCGGCGGCGCGCTCTCGCCGATCGACGGCGTCGACCCGGAGGACCTGCGGATCGCCGAGCTGCTGGGCCGCGTCGAGGGCACGCATCAGCCAGCGCTCGACGCGCACGACGGTCAGCCGGAGGGGATCCGCGAGGTCGTGCTCGCGACGAACCCGACGACGACCGGCGAGGCGACCGCACTGCACATCGCCGAGCAGCTGCGCACGCGGGCACCGGAGGTGACCGTCACGCGGTTGGCGAGCGGCCTGCCCGTCGGCGCCGACCTCGAGTACGCCGACGAGCTGACGCTCGGCCGCGCGTTCGTCGGCCGCAGGCGGCTGGGCTAAGCCGGAACCGGCATGCGGTCGGCGGCGGGCTCCTCGGCGAGCACGTCGAGCACGGGGACGCCGGGCAGCTCGGCGGCGATGCGGGCGCGCAGCTCGTGCGGGTCGAAGCGGTGGCGCAGCGGCGCGACCGGGTTGGTCGTGACCGCCAGCAGCGGGATCGGCTGCAGGACAGCGAGCGCCAGCCCGCGCGCGCGGAAGCGCGCCACCGTCCCGCCGCCGAGGAAGACTCTCGTCGCGTCGTCGGCGATCACCGCGAGCGGCGTCCGGCGGCGAACCCGGCCAAGCTGCTCCAGCAGCGGCTCGGTCAACGCGCCTCTGACGACGACGGCGCGCACGTCGGGCCGCGCGCGCAGCAGCGCCACGACCTCCTCGACGCGGTCGTGCACGATCGCGGACTCCAGCGGGATCGGGTCGCCGTCGTCGGGCAGCAGCGCGCTCGCGGCCAGCGCCGACGCGCGCGCGTGCAGCGCCGGGTCGGCCACCGCGGCGAGCGTCAGCAGCTCGACGGCTGCCTTCGTGCGGCGCACGAGCTGGTCGAGGTCGGCGCTCAGCACCGCACCCGTCGACATCACGACACCGTCGGCGAGCCGCGGCGAGGCGCCCGCGCGGCGGTCGATCGAGCCGTCGACGAGCACGCGCCCGGCGCCGAGCCTGCGCATCGTCTCGACCACCTCCCCCACGTCCTGGGCGGCGGTCGGGCCGGCGACCTCGACCGCCCCGCGCTCCAGCAGCCGCGCGACGGCGACGCGTCCGAGCGGCGTGCGGTGCTGCGTGCGCACCACCGCCTCGGCGCGCGCCTCGCTGCGCTCCAGCAGCGGCTCCGTCGTCGCCACGAGCGCCATCGCCGGCAGCAGGATCGGCGGCTTCGCTATCGCGTCGTCGAGCGCGTCGGAGGCCTCGCCGTCGCGGCCTATCGAGGTGACGCCGATCGTCTCGCCGCGCGCCTCCAGCTCGCTCAGGATCGCGCCGAGCGTGACCGTCTTGCCGGTGTTCTTCGCAAGCCCGACGAGCGCCACCCGCGCCGCGGGCTCGATCGCGTCCGAGATGCGCATCGCGCTACTGCCCCGACGCGGTCGCGGACGCCTCGGCCACGGGCCTCGTGCGCGCCGCGATCTCCTGCGCGATGAACGAGGCGACGTCGTTCGGGTACGTCCCCTTCGAGAAGCCGGCGTCGAAGCCCAGCTCCTTCGCCAGCTCGTCGGAGATGCGCGGGCCGCCGCACACGAGCAGCACGTCACGCCGCCGCCCTTCGGCCTCGACCAGCTCCACCAGCTCGGTCAGGTTGTGCAGGTGCAGGCCCTGCTGCGTGACCGTCTGCGAGACGAGGATCGCGTCCGCCTCGTACTCGAACGCCTTCGCGAGCAGGGCCGTGTTCGGCACCTGGCTGCCGAGGTTGTGGGTGCGGAACCAGTGGTAGGCCTCCAAGCCGTGACGCCCGTCGAAGCCCTTCAGGTTGAGGATCGAGTCGATCCCGACGCTGTGCGTATCGGTGCCGGTGCTCGCGCCGATCACCGTGATCGGCCGGCCGATCCGCTCGGCGACGAACGCGTCGACCTCTTCCTCGCTCATCGAGCGCGTCGCCGAGCGCGCGGACGCGAGCTGCCCGAGGTCGACCGCCGTCTGGCACTGCGCGAACATGACGAAGTACGTGTAGCCCTCGGTCAGCCCTCTCGCGTGGACGACCTCCGGCTTTATCAGGCCCATCTCGCGCACGAGCGCGAGCGCCGCCTCGCGCGCCAGCGGGCCGTTGTCGACCGGCAGCGTGAAGCTCAGCTGGACGAGGCCGTCGTCGAGGTGGTCGCCGTAGGGGCGGACCGCGTCGAGCGCGGCACGCGGCGCGGCACTAGACACCGGCGGGCGCCTCCACCGCGCCGTGCAGCGGGTTGAGGTAGTCCTCGGCGACCGCGTAGATGCCGTCGCTGCCGCGGCCGCCGTCGAGCGTGCGCGAGACGTCGCCGAACATGCCGCGCCCGAGCGCCGCGAACAGGCCGATGTCGAGGATCTCCTCCAGCATCGCGTGCGCGTCGCGCAGCACCTCGTGCGCGCGCCTCACGATGAAGCCGTCGGGCTTGAACTCGATCTCGTCGCTCAGCGAGCGGGCGGCGGTGAAGACGTAGTTCGAGCACTCCATCCCCAGCACGCGATCGTGGATGTGCGGCGTGAAGATCCCCTCGGTCGGGATCCCGATCGTCTGGATCTCCTGGTCGGTCGCGACGGTGATGAGGTTGAAGAGCGTGTCGCACGCGTGCGTCATGAAGAGGTTGCCGTCCATGTGCTTCGTCGGCGGCATGTACTTGACCGGGCAGTCCGGGAACAGCTCGCGGGTGAGCTGGGCGTGCGCCCACTCGTACAGCAGCCCGTTCTCGACCGAGGGGCTGATCTCGAACGAGTTGCCGATCGCGATCTGCTCGTCGGGCACGCCGCAGTCGCGCGCGAGGAAGTAGTTGATGAACTGCGAGGCGACGACCGAGGGCGCCGCCTCGATCGCGTCGGCGGTGCGCAGGTAGTTGTCCTCGCCGGTGTTGATGACGATCCCGAAGGACCCGTTGACCGCGCGCGAGACGCGCTGGTCGATCATCGTGCGGCGGATGTTGAGGTCGCGGTAGAGGATCCCGTAGAGCGCGTCGTTGACCATGTTGTCCAGGCCCTCGGCCGCGCCCATCGCCGCGATCTCCGGCATGCAGAGACCCGAGCAGAAGCTCGACAGCCGCACGTAGCGGCGGTTCGCGCGCGACCACTCGTCGAGCGCGTCGCGCATGATGCGGAAGTTCGCCTGCGTCGCGAACGTGCCGCCGTAGCCCTCGGTCGTCGGCCCGTAGGGGACGAAGTCGAGCAGGCTCTGCGCGGTCGAGCGGATCACCGCGATGATGTCCCCGCCGGCCTCCGCGACGGCGAGCGCGTGGTCGCGGTCCTCGTAGACGTTGCCGGTGGCGGTGAGGACGTAGCGGTGCGGCCGCGCCTGCTCGCCCAGCTCCTCGCGCAGCGCGTCGCGCTCCGCGCAGCGGGCCCGCATCGCCGCCAGCGTCACCTCGTGCGCATCTGTCACCGCGCGCTCGATCGCCTCGCGCTCGGCCCACGGCAGGTCGTTGAGCGACAGCTCGCCCTCCCCGACCGCGACGGCGACCTCGGCGGCCGAGCGATCCGTCTGCACCATCGCGTTGCCGATCCACGCGGCGACGCCGCGGTCGAGTCCGCCAAAGTCAGCGACGTGGTCGACGAGCGCGTTCGGGAGCGGGACGTCGTGCGGGTCGACGCCGTCGATGCCGAGCATGCGCGTGACGGTCCGCTCGACCGCCACGGTGGTCCTGCCCGCGGTCGCCTCGGCCACCTGCCTGGCGACCCTTGCCGCGGCAGCGCGACAGGAGTCGACAAGTCCGGCGTCGAGTGCAAGCTTCGACCGCATCAGTTCCCCCTCGTCGAATGGCGCGAGCGCGCCCCCGTTTTCCCCCGCGGCGCAAGCTGCGCCGACGCCTTCCGAGACTAGCGGCTCATCTCGGGCTTCGCAAAGGATCAGGCGCCAGCCCGACCGCCCGCATCCCCGTCTCCAACAGGCCGCGCACGGCCCGCGCGACGCTCGGCGAGGGGTCCTCCTGCGCGAGGAACCACTCGGCCGCATGGACGTGCATCCCGAGCAGCGGCCGCACGTCGAGCGCGCGCAGCGAGCGCTCCGCCAGGCGGCGGTGCAACTGCGAGCGCAGCACGAGCGAGCGGTAGTCCTCGTCGTCGGGCGCCGGGCTCGGCGCGCCGTCGAAGCGTGGGTCCCACGCACGCGCCCACGCGCGCGCGAGCGTCCAGCCGGCGTTCGCGCGCTCGTCCAACAGCATCTCCTGCGCGAGCGGCAGCGCCTTGCGCGGGTGTATGTCGATGCAGATGCCGAGCGCCGCGATCGCCGCCAGCCGCTCCGCGCTTGCGCGCT
>JBQCIQ010000131.1:0-6972 GCA_051953595.1 Conexibacter sp.
GGGATCCGCGGGGGCCGCGAGGCCGGTCGCCGGCTGGCCGGTCCCGCTCTCTTCGTCTGGGATCGCCTCACGCCGGGTGAGCTGGGGCTGGAGCTGACGACGCTGCTGGCGGTGGCGGCGGTCGGCAGCTTCGTCTTCTTCGGATATCTGATCGTGCTCGATCCCGCGACCACCCTGACCGCGGGCGACCACCGTGGCGTGCGCTGGTCGAACGCCCTGGAGACGGCCTGGCTGACCGACCTCGCGAAGCCGCTGACGAACCTCGGCGCGCTGCCGGTCGCCGGCGGGGTGCTGATCGTCACCGCGCTCGTGCTGCTGTGGAGACGGCACGGGCGCGAGGGCCTTGCGCTGCTCGGCGGCCTGCTGCTCACGTACGCCGGCGTCCACATCGCGAAGGCGGCGGTCGCACGGCCGCGTCCCCCCGACGCGCTCGTCCACGCAAGCGGCTTCGCGTATCCCTCCGCGCACGCGGCGTACGCGGTCTGCTGGGTGGCGATCGCGGTTGCGCTGCGCCACGCGTTCCCGCGGCTGGCGGTGCAGGCCACGCTGCTGATCGTCGGGATCGCGATCGCCGTCGTCGTCGGGCTCACGCGTATCTACCTGCGCGTGCACTGGTTCTCCGACGTCGCCGGCGGCTGGGGCCTCGGCGCGACGTGCTTCGCGTTCGCGGGAATCATCGCGCTGATCGCCGGCTACCTGCGCGAGTCGCGCGGGTCGGTCAGCGACCGCTGAGGGTGCGGCGCAGCAGCAGGCCGCAGACCACCGCGAGGATCGCGGCCAGCACCGGAATCGTGGCGCCGATCACGCCGGCGATCGCGAGCGCGATGCCGACGACGGCGACCACCGTGAGCCCGCCGGTCGCGAGCACGAGTTGATAGGCGCGCCGCTCACGCTGGCGGCGCGAGAGACGGGAGGGGGGACGGCGTTCGAGATCGGCCATGGCGCGCATGATCGCATGGCCGGCCGGTCGGCTCAGGTAGCGCGCCCGACGAGCAGTCCGCCCACGAACGCCGCCACGACGACGGCGGCCAGCGGACCGAGAAAGACGGCGAGGGCGCTGAAAGCGGCGAGCACGAGGCTGAGGTCCGTCTTGCTCATGCGGTCGGCTGGACTTGGGCGTGCGCGCGTGCTCGAACCCGCTGGCGCGAACCTGTCCGGGCGCCCGCATCGGCGCACCTCATGCGTGCCAGGTCTACACTCCCGCGCGTGAGCTGGTTGGCGGTCCCACGCGGCTGGGTCGAGAGCTTCGGCGACATCGCCCGCTTCGCCGCGCAGACGTTCCGCGAGGTGTACGGCGGGCGCGTGTTCCGCTTCTTCGGCGAGGCGCTGCGTCAGTCGGGCCTGCTGATCCTCTCCTCGACGATCGTCATCTGGGGCCTCGTCTTCCTGATCGGCCTGCAGTGCGGGATCGAGGGCGCGTACTTCACGCGCGCCGCCGGCACACCGGCGTACTCCGGCGTGTTCACGGCGTGGTGCGACCTGCGCGAGCTGGTGCCGTACGCGTTCGGCTACATGATGGCCGCGAAGGTCGGCACCGGCATCGTCGCCGAGATCGGATCGATGCGGATCACCGAGGAGATCGACGCGCTCGAGGTGATGGGCATCAGCTCGATGACGTTCCTCTGCGGGACGCGTCTGCTCGCCTCGTGGATGGTGCTGCCGTTCGTCTACATCGGCGGCGTCGGCGCGGCGTTCATCGCCTCCTACCTGGCGGTCGTGATCCAGATCCACGAGGTCTCGCCGGGCGGCTACGACCTGATCTTCTGGGCCTTCCAGAATCCGACGGACCTGCTCTACAGCATGCTCAAGGGCGCCTTCATGGCGACCGGAATCGTCGTCGTCGGCTGCTACTACGGCTACACGGCGAGCGGCGGACCCGTGGGCGTCGGCACCGCGACGGCGAAGTCGATGGTGCTGAACATCGTCTACGTGCACCTGATCGGCATGCTCGGCACGCAGCTGTTCTGGGGCGCGAACCCGCGCGCGCCGATCGGCGGTTGAGGACCCCGACCGCCCGTCCCGCGGCGGCCGGCCTCGGCGCGCCGGCGGTGACCGCGTGGGCGCTGCTCGCGGCCGGTCTGCTCCTCGTGCTGCACGCGTGGCAGGGCGACGCCTACTGGGAGTACTCCGACGGCGTCTATGCGTTGACGGGCCGGCTCGTGCTGCACGGCGCGGCGCTCTACCGCGACGTGGCAGGCGCACAGCCGCCGCCCGTCTACTACGCCGGCGCGGGAGCGCTGGGGCTGTTCGGCGACTCGGTCGACGGGCTGCGCTGGGGGCTGAGCCTCGTCGCGCTCGCGACCTCGCTGCTCGTGCTCGTGTGCACGTGGCGGCTGACGGCGTCGCGCCCCGCGGCGGTGCTCGCCGGCGTGCTCGCGCTGGTGACGCCGTGGGCGCTGCGCGAGCATGCGCAGCTGGTGCCGGAGACGTTCGCGGCGCCGCTGCTGCTGGGTGCGGCGCTGGCGGCGAGCCGCGACGACGCGCCGCTCGCGACCCTCGCTGGCGTCCTCGCCGCCGTGGCGGTCGCGTTCAAGCTCGCATTCGTGCTGCCGGCGGTCGCGGTGCTGCTGGCGGCGCGGCGGCGCTCGCGTGCGCTGCTCGCGGCGCTCGTGGCGGGAGGCGTGCTGGCGGGGGCGTTGCTGCTGGCGTTCGGCGGACCGCTGCTCGACGGCGCCGTGCGCGCCCAGCGGGAGACCGGCACGGCCGCGCTGCAGTACGTCGGCGGCCTGTGGGCGCAGGCCGGCTGGAACCTCCTGCCGCTGCTGGCGTGCGCCGCGCTGGCCTGGCCGGCGCGCGGCGCCGTCGCCGACCGCGCGCTGCTGCGCACGCTCGCGGCCGCCGCGCTCGGCGCGCTGCTGCTGCTCGCGACGCTGTTCAAGCACGGCAGCTACCTGACGGTCGTCGTCGTGATCGAGCCGCCGCTGCTGTGCCTGGCGGCGGCGGGCGTCGTCGCCGCGCTGCGCGCGCGGCCCCGGCCGAGCGGTCGGCTTGCACTGGCCGGTGCCGCCGCCGCGCTACTCACCGCGCAGGTCGGCTCGCTGCTCGTCTCGCCCGGCGACCCGGCGCTGTTCACGCGCCCGCTCGCGGCCTCCGGCCCCGGCTGGACGATGTCCTCCTCGGACGTCGACCGCGCCGTCGCCGCCGCGCGCGTCTGCCCGCCGGCCGCGGTCGTCAGCGGGCCGCCCTACCTCGCTTTCGCCGCCGGGCGGCGTATCGCCGGCGACCAGCCGGATCAGTTCATCGTCCAGCACGCCGCCGTCCTCGCCCGCTTCCGCGACCGCGCCGACCGCGATCAGTCGCGGTGCCCGTGACGAGCGCGTTCGCGTGCGATCGGAGCACGACGGATCGTCGAGGTCGGCACCGCGATCGGGGTCTCGACGCTGCACCTCGCGCGGGCGCTCCCGCCCGACGGAGAGCTGGTCTCGTTCGAGATCGACCCGGAACGCCACGCAGCGGCGTGGGCGTACCTCGATCGCGACGGCGTGGCGGCGCGCATCGACCTGCGCCTGCAGGACGCGCGCGCGGGCCTCGCCGAGCTGTCCGGCCCGTTCGACCTCGCCTTCCTCGACGGCGTCAAGGCCGAGTACGAGGAGTACCTGAACCTCGTCGTGCCGCTGCTGCGGCCGGGCGGCCTCGTCGCGACGATCACGCCGGTCGGCGACGGCATCGCGCTGGCCGTGCGGCGTTGACGGTGTTCGGCGCGGACCGTGCCGGATCGCCTAGGTTGAGCCGCAGATGGCGCTCATCCGCATCTACTTCGAGTCGATGGCGGGGACGCACCTCCTCGACGCGATCGACGCGTTGCGAAGCTCCGGCAGCTTCGACGCACTCTACGGCGAGGGCAGCCGCGCCGACTGCGGCGACTGGGACTACCCCGACTGGGACATAGCCGACCAGATCGCGGAGGGGCGTCGGATGGCGTACTCACGCCACGCGCTGCTGTTCGCGGCGTTCGCGATGGAGGGGTATGCGAACGACTTCGTGTTCGAGCACGTCGACGACGAGGCGGACCGCAAGCCGCTGCTGTGGATGTCGACGCCGGAGAAGCTCGTCCTGCTGCCGAGACTGCTCGATGCGGGCACGCCGCTCGACCGCGGGCAGGAGCCGTGGAGCACGGTGCGCTGGCTGTTCAGACGCCGTGACGAGCTGGTCCACGCGAAGACGCTCGATCGCTCCAGACGGCTCGTGGGGGAGAACCCGGCGGTGCACAACCCCCTGCGTGCCGCCAAGGCGATCACGGCGGTGGCGGAGGCGGCCATGCGCCTGAAGCCGGTCCCCGAGTCCGTCGCCGGCACCGTGACTGCGGAGCGGGAGTGGTTCCTGTCGTTCGGTCGGAGAGCGCACCGCAGGCTTCCCCGTCCGAGCGATCCCGTCGTTGCGGATCTGTACGAGGCGGCACGCCGCAGACGACGCGCTTGATCCGACGTGGGCAGATACGTGCGGTTCCGAGCGGGTCTTGGCCACCAGATCGGGGTCGTGGCCGAAACCCTCCGGCTCTCGCCGCATCCCGGTCTGCCGGCGACGACGCGGCGGCCAACGAGGCGTGGCGCCGGTACCGCCTCATCAGGACGCGAGCCGCGATCCCGACGAGCTGCTTGCCGAGGGGATCGCGCTGAGCAACATGCGATCGAGCTGGCGAGCGCTGACCACGGTCTGCGTCCGTGGCAGCGAGAGCCGGGAACGGGACTCGAACCCGTGACCCCCTGTTTACAAGACAGGTGCTCTACCAGCTGAGCTATCCCGGCGCGGCGGGGTCAGCGTAGTGGATCGCGGCGGGGCGGCGTGACCGCTCAGGTCACCGCGCTCGCCCGCAGCCGCTCCTCGTAGACGCGGATCAGCTCGGACAGCGGCTCGTCGAGGCCGTGCGCGAGCGCGACGAGCGCCGCGAACGACGGGATGATCTCGCCGCGCTCGACCTGGCCGACGTACTTGCGCCCGACGCCGCCGCTGCTCGCGACGCGCTCCTGCGAGAGCTGATGTCGGGCGCGAATCTCGCGGACCGCCGCGGCGAGCGCGCGCAGCTCGGCGTCGATGGTCGGAGGCACCGCGGGAACTCTTGTGCGGTTCCCGTTTGCTTTCCACCCGCTAGAGCGGTCAAAATGTGTCACGCAGGGGGTATTTTCCCCTGTCGACGGGGTCCGAGAGGCGTTCCCCCAGCTCCACCTCGGCACGTCTTGCGTGGATCCCATCTGAGGAACCCGCCACCCCCAGCGGGCCCGACGCGACAGCGCCCCGGCTTCCCCCGGCCGGGGCGCTCGCGTCATCACGTGGGCGGCCGATTCAGCCGCCGCTCAAGCTCGCCCAACAGCACGCCGAACAGCAGATGCCGCCACGTCGCCTGCGCGAGCGCGCGGCGGTTCCCGCCCAGCTTCGGCAGCGAATCGCGCGCGGGGTGGAAGCGGTCGCTGAGCCGTCCCAGCGGCCACAGCCCGAAGTTCTCGACCTGCGCGACAAGCGGTCCGCGGATCCCGGCTGGCACTCCGCCTGCCGCCAGCGCCGGCGCGATCGCACCCCCGTACACAGCCCCGAAGAGCGCGCCGTTCTGCACGTGCAGCGCGAGACCGAGCGGATACCACCGGCTGCGCGGCGCCCGTGGAAGGAACGCGCGTCCAAGCAGCTCGGCGTCGTCGTAGCCGCCGCGGAGCACCCGCTTGTCGAGCGGCTGCTGCAGCGCCCACACGCCCGCCGCGACCCCGCCGGCCAGCGCGCCTCGCAGCATCCGTCCCCGATCGAGCCCGTCGAGCGCCATCGTCGCGACTGTAACGTGCCCTCCCGTCGAGGGTACGTAACCGCGGAATGGATCTGGAGCGACTCCATCGGCGTGCACGCGAGCGCGGCGTGAACCCGATCGTCTACTGGCTCGTCCGCGCGGTCCTGCAGCCGTTCTTCCACCTCTACTTCCGCCTCTCGCGCGTCGGGCGCGAGCACATCCCGGCCGACGGGCCGGTGATCTTCGCGGCCAACCACCGCAGCTTCCTCGACCCGTTCGTGATCGGCACGATGATGCGGCGGCCGATCTACTACGTCGCGAAGAAGGAGCTGTTCCAGAACCGCCTGCAGGCGTGGTTCCTGAACTCGCTCGGCGCCTTCCCGGTCGACCGCGGCAACGCCGACCAGAGCATGGTCGAGACGGCGAGGGCGATCCTCGCGCGCGGCGACGCGGTGCTGATCTTCCCGGAGGGCACGCGCGTGCGGCCCGGCCCGCCCGGCCCGGCCAAGCGGGGCGTCGGCCGGCTCGCGCTCGAGACCGGCGCGCCGGTCGTCCCGGTCGCGGTGTTCGGCCCGCCCGGCGTGCGCCGCGGCTGGCGCGTCTACCCGCGCAAGATCCGCATCCGCGCCGGCCGGCCGCTCACCTTCCCGCAGGTCGCCGCGCCCTCGCGCGAGCTGGCGCAGGCCGTCACCGATCGCATCTGGCCGTGCGTGATGCTCCAGTGGGAGTGGCTGGGCGGGATCTCGCCGCTGCGTCGCGCGGCCGTCGTCGGCGCCGGGGCGTGGGGGACGGCGCTCGCCGTCGCGTTCGCGCGCGCGGGCCTCGACGTCGAGCTCGGCTGCCGCTCGCGCGAGCAGGCGCAGACGCTGCGCGACACGCGCGAGAACGAGCGCTACCTGCCCGGCGTCGCGCTGCCCGAGCGCGTCAAGCCCTGCCACGCGGCCGAGCTGGAGCTGGCCGTCCACGACCTCGTCTGCCTCGCCGTGCCCGCGCGCGACCTGCCCGCGGTGCTCGCCGCGCACGGCAGCGAGATCCCGCAGCGCGCCGGCGTGCTCGTCGTCTCGAAGGGGCTCGTGCCGCCGCTCGGCACGCTCCCGTCGGCCTACGCGGCCGAGCGCGTGCACGCGCGCACCGTCGCCGCGCTCGCCGGCCCGAGCCATGCCGCCGATGCGCTGGAGCACGGCGCCTCGATCGTGCTCGCGACGCCCGACGACGCGTTCGCGCACGAGCTGGCGAGCGTCCTCGCAACCGCCGGCTTCGAC
>JBQCIQ010000132.1:0-13508 GCA_051953595.1 Conexibacter sp.
GGCAGCACGAGCACCAAGACGGTGACGCTGACGGCAACTGATGCGATCACGCTCTCGTCGCTCAGATCTAGCAATTCGCAGTTCTCCGTCGGGACGCCGTCGAAGGCGCTGCCGGCGACGCTCGCCGCCGGCGAGACGATCACCGTGCCAATCACGTTCGCGCCGACGCAGACCGGCCCGGTCGGCGGCACGCTGACGGCCACCACCAGCACCGGCAAGACCGCGGACTTCGGGCTCTCCGGCAACGGCCAGGCAGCGACGGCGCAGCTGTCCGTCTCGCCGCCGCTCGTCTCCTTCGGCGGCACGACCGTCGGCGGTCACCTGTCCGGCAGCGCGACGTTCACGAACGTCGGCGGCGCGCCGCTCACGATCAACGCCGTGCACCTGCCGAGCGCGCCGTTCGGCGCCTCCGGCGTGCCCGCGGTCGGCTCGACGATCGCGCCCGGCGCGTCCGTCACCGTCACGGTCACGTTCGATCCCACAGCGGAGGGCACGTTCAGCGACGCGGTCGGGCTCGACACGACCGGCGGCAACGACCAGGTCGGCCTCTCGGGCAGCGCCGGCTCGGCGGGCGTGCTGCAGGTGACGCCCGCGTCGACCGACTACGGCGCCGTCACCGTCGGTCAGAGCGTCACGAAGAGCTTCACCGTCTCCAACGCGGGCGGCGTGCCGGTGACGATCACGAAGAGCAAGCCGCCGACCGGCGGCGCCTTCGCGGCGACGACGACGCTCGCCGAGGGCACGACGATCAACCCCGGCCAGACGCTGACCGAGAGCGTCACGTTCGCGCCGAACGCCGTCGGCGCGCTGAGCGGGACGTGGGCGATCAACGGTGACGACTCGACCGGCCTGCACACCGTCACGTTCACCGGCAGCGGCAGCGTCCCACCGCCGGGCGCGCCGTCGTGGACGCTGAATGGCGTCGCGACGCTGCCGAGCGCCGGCGTGCTGAAGCTGACCGGCCTGACGAGATCGGTCGCCGGCTCCTCCTTCTTCGCGACGCCGCTCGACTCCAGCCGCCACCTCAACGTCGCGTTCGACGCGACAATCGGCGGGGGTGGCACGACCGGCGCCGACGGCCAGACGCTCGTGCTCGCCGACGCCGCGGTCGCCAAGCCGAGCGCGCTCGGCGCCAGCGGCGGCGGCCTCGGTTACAGCGGCATCCCGGGGATCGCCGTCGCGCTCGACACCTACAAGGGCGCCGTCGATCCGTCGAGCAACTTCGTCGGGATCGCGAACGGCACGAACGGCGCGGTCGACCGGCTCTTCTGGCTCGCGACCTCGACCACGATCCCGAACCTGCGCACCGCGACGCGCCACGTCGTCGTCGACGTCAACGCCGGCGTGATGACGGTCAAGATCGACGGCGTCCAGTACCTCTCGCAGGCGGTCACGCTGCCGCCGAAGGTGCTGCTCGGCTTCACCGGCGCGACCGGCTGGGTGCTCGACAACCACCAGGTCTCGAACGTCGTCGTCTCCGGCGACGGCGCGGCTCCGCCGCCGCCTCCCCCGCCCGCCTCGGCGACGCTGAAGATCACGAACGCGGTCAGCGCGCCCTCCGGCTCGACGCAGGCCTCGCAGACGTTCACCTACAGCGGCTCGTGCCCGTCGTCGTTCACGACGAGCGCGATCGGCAACGGCGGCAGCGCCACGCCGACGCTCACGAACGCGGTCGAAGGCGCCTCCTGCTCGGTCGCCGAGGCGGCGCCGAGCGAATCGGGCTGGAGCACGAGCGTGTCGGTCAACGGCGGCGCGCCGGTGAGACTGACCGCCTCGGGCGGCGCGCTGACCGTGCCGACGTTCGCGCTCGTCGCCGGCACGAACACCGTCGCGTTCACGAACACGTACACCCCGCCGGTCCAGACGACGATCCCCAGCCCGATATCAGGCGGCTGGCAGATCAACGGCAGCGCCTCGATCTCCGGCAGCTCGCTGCAGCTGACGCCGGCGACGGGGACGCTGCTGGCCGGCTCCGCCTTCTGGCCGAAAGCGGTCGATCCGCGCACGCTGAGAGTCGACTTCGACGCCTACATCGGCGGCGGCACCGGCGCCGACGGCATGACGTTCGCGATCCAGAACGCGGCCGCGACCGGTGCGAGCCCGACGAAGGTCGGCGTGCGCGGCGGCGGGCTCGGCTTCTCCGGCATCAGCGGGATCGCCGCGGCGCTCGTCGAGTACAAGAACTCGGTCAACCCGTCGAGCAACTTCACCGGCGTCACCGACGGCCCAATCTCCGGCAGCACCGACCTGATGCACTGGCTCACGACGGCGAACCTGCTGGCGCCGCTGCAGAACCAGACGCACCACGTGACGGTCACGACCGGCAGCGGCCTGCTGACGATCGCGGTCGACGGCACGCAGGTGCTCTCACAGGCGGTGACGCTGCCGGCGTCCGCCTACGTCGGCTTCACCGCCGGCGACGGCTCGCTGACGAACAGACACGCGGTCTCGAACGTCGTCTTCAGCTGACGCGTCAGACGCCGAGCGCGCGCTCGACCTTCTGCAGCGTCCGCTCGGGGTCGTGCCGCTCAAGCGTCGCCGCGCGCCCGGCGGCGCCCTCGCGCCGACGCCGCTCCGGATCGTCGCGGTAGGCGGCGAGCGCGACGGCGAGCGCGGCGGGGTCGTGCGAGGGCGAGCAGATCGTCCCGGTGCCCGGCGGCAGCAGCTCGTCCGCGCCCTCCGGGTCGGTGCTGACGACCGGCACGCCGACGAGCTGCGCCATCACGATCACGCGCGGGGCGCCCTCCGTCGGGCTCGGCGCGAAGATCAGCACATCGCAGGCGGACAGAAACGCCTCCACGTGGCCGCGGACGTTCGGCGCGAAGCGCACGCGCTCGCCGTGCGGCGCCGCCCGCTGGCGCAGGGCAGCCTCCTCCTCGCCCTCGCCGGCCATTACGAGCAGCACGTCGCCGTCGACCTGGCCCATCGCGTCGATCACGACGTCGTTGCGCTTGCGGCGCTGGAAGCGCGAGATGCAGCCGGCGACGAGCGTGTCCGGTCCGGCGCCCCACTCGGCCCGCAGCCGCTCGCGCGCCTGCGCGTCGAACGAGACCTCGTGGACGTCGACGAGGTTCGGCACGACGAGCACCTTGTCGGCCGGCACGCCCGCACCGACGACGGTCCGCTTCGTCCCCTCCGAGACCGCCATGATCGCGCGCGCCCGGCGCGCCGCGAGCGCATACAGCAGCCGCGGCAGGCCGCTGCGCATGCTCGGCGGCACCGGCCCCCATTCGGCCCACGCGATGCGACCGGTCAGCCGCGGCGGCAGCAGCGCGCACAGCAGCTGCTCCTTCTTGAAGTGCAGGAACGTCACGCCGACGGGCCGCGCGGCATGCAGCGCCCGCGCCAGGCGCCAGAGCGTGCACGGCGCCGCGAGCGCCGTCTGCACGACGCTGCGTCTGTTCAGCTTCGGACCGAGGTCGATCGCCCGCACCGGGACCTGGGTCTTCGCCGCGATGTCCGGCACGTTCGTGACGAGCAGCACGTCGTGCCCGCGCTGGCGCAGCGCCTCCAGCAGGTCGGCGTTCGCGTACTCCGCGCCGCCCCGCTCGTTCGTGGTCTGTATGGAGACGATGCGATCTCGCGCCACGGCGCGCGCCATAGTATCCGCCTGCAACCGGGCTCCCCTCTCCGGTCGCTGCCCGTGACCTCCACGATGCCCCCGACATCCGACGCCGCGCCCGCGCTGCGCCCGCTCGTCGTCGAGCGGCCGGAGGAGCTTGCACCGTACGTGGAGGCATGGGATGCGCTCGCGGCCGCCGCGGGGCGGCCCTTCTGCGCGCCGGCGTGGATGCTCGCCTGGTGGCGCGAGGGTCGCGGCGGCGACGCCCGCCTGCGCGTCGTGCTCGCGCTCGACGCGGACGGCCAGCTGGTCGGCGTCGGCCCGTTCTTCGCGCAGGTCGGGCCGCTGCGGCTCGCCGAGTACCGCCTGCTCGGCGCGGGCTTCTGCCACCGCATCGGCCCGCTCGCCCGTCGCGGCCACGAGGCCGCGGTCGCGGCGGCGATCGCGACCGGCCTGTCGAGCGCGTCGCCACCGGTCGCGAGCATCGTCTTCGAAGGGATCGACGCCGCCGACCCGTGGCCGGAGCTGGTCGCCGACGGCTGGGTCCGCGCGTGCGGCGGGCGCCGCCCGCGCCTGCGCACCGACGTGACGATGGACGCGCCGTCGATCGAGCTCGACGCCGACTACGAGGCGTGGATGGCGCGCCGCCCGCGCAGCTTCCGCAAGGAAGGGCGCCGGGTGGCGCGGCGGCTGGAGGAGGAGGGCGTGCGGCGCCGCCTGACGAACGAGCCGGCGGCGATCGAGGCGCTGCTGCGCCTGCACCACGCGCGCTGGGAGGAGCGTGGCGGCTCGAGCGTCGGCGGCGAGGCGCAGCGCGTCGTGGTCGAGGCGAGCCGCCTGCTCGACGACGAGCGGCGGCTCTCGGTCGCGCTGCTGGAAGGCCCTGACGGACCGATCGCCGCCGAGCTCGTGCTGCGTGCGGGCGAGGCGGTCGTCTTCTGGACCGGCGGCTTCGACCCGGCGTGGGCGAAGCACGGGCCGGGCACGCAGGCGATGCTGCTCGCGCTCGAGTCCGCCGCAGCCGCCGGCGTGCGCGAGGCGGACCTGGGCGGCGGCGCGCACGACTACAAGTGGCGGATGTCCGACGGCAACCGGCCGCTTGCATGGCGCACGCTGTTCCCGCCCGGACGCCTGTATCCGCTGATCCGGCTGCGGCTCGCGCCCAAGCACGTCCGCTTCGGCGTGCGCGAATGGGCGCGGCGGCTGCCGGAGGAGCGCCAGGCGCAGCTGCGCCGCCTGCTGCGGAGGGGGGCGTGATGTCCGCCGTCGGACCTCCCTGGCCGCACGTCGTGGTGCTCGAGCCGCACAGCGCCGGGCTGGCGCTCGCGCGCACGATGGTGAAGGCCGGCGCGCGCGTGACGATGATCGCCCAGCCGGGCAACGACTGGGAGACCCGCAGCCGCGGCGTCGAGTCGGTCGTCGTCGACTTCGGGGCGCAGGGCGAGTCGTGGGTCGAGGCGATCGAGCTGCTTGCGCGCGCGAGCGGCGAGCTGGTCGTGCTGTCCGCGTCGGACCGCGGCAGCGCCCTGCTCGTGCGCGCCCGCGAACGACTGCCCGAGCACGTGCGCACGTTCGAGCGCACGGACACCGCGCACCTCGCGCTGATGCACAAGGAGACCGCCGAGCCGATCGCGCGGCGCGCCGGCGTCCATGTGCCGTGGACCGCCGCCGTGCGCACGCTCGACGAGCTGGAGGCGCTCTCCGGCGAGGCGCCGTGGCCGTGCGTCGTCAAGCCGATGCTCTCCCACAAGTGGGCCGGGCGCTATGGCGAGGACCACGTCGGCAGCTACGGCGACGGGCACGTGTTCGTGGTGCACGACGCCGACGAGGCGAAGCAGCGGCTGCACGGTCCGCTCCAGCACGGGCTCGGCATGCTGCTGAGCCAGTACGTCCCCGGCGGGGACGACCACATGGAGGAGGCGATCGTCGTGCGGCTCGCCGACGGCAGCTACCCGGTCGCGTTCGGCTGTCACAAGCTGCGCCAGTCGCCGCGCGGCTTCGGCGCGACCGCGCTCGGCGTCTCGGACCCGCTGCCGGAGACGACGGCGCTCGCGAGAGCGGTGCTGGAAGAGGCCGGCTTCGTCGGCGTCGCCGGCGTGGAGGCGAAGCGCCACGCGGAGACCGGCGAGCGCTGGTTCATCGAGGTCAACGTCCGCATGCCGGCGCAGTGGGGCCTCGGCGACGCTTCGGGCGCCGACGCGAGCCGCCGCCTCGTCGCCGCACTCGCCGGTCGCGAGCTGGGCCCGGCGCCGGTTCCCCGCGCGGGCGTGCACCTCGTCGTGCCGCTGCTCGACGCGCGCACGATCCGCGAGCTGCTGCGGGACGCGCCGGCGCGGAGCCGTCCGGCGCTGCTGGCGCGGCTGCTGGCGCCGTACCCGCGCGCGGGCGAGCTGGGGCTGCTCGATCCACGCGACCCCGGTCCCGGCCTCGCGAGCGTCCGCGCGGTGCTCGGACGCCGCCTGCGGCGAAGCCGCTGAGCGGCCGGAGCGCCTGGACGCCATCCCGTCATGCCCGTGGCTGTCCGTTGTCGTCCAACTGCGTCCAGGTGCGAGTTGACAAGGGCGAACCGCGGCAGCATCGTGGCCATTTCGCACATGCGTCCACGTCTATTGACATTTCTCACGTTCGCGATCCTGCTCGCGAGCGCGGCGACGGCGCATGCGGCGACCCTGCTCTACCCGAACCTGAAGACGCTCCCGCCGCGCGAGCTGCGCTTCGACCGCACCGACGTCAGCGCCGACTCGTCAGGTGACCTGCACAACGTCCTGCGCTTCTCCAACACGGTCTACAACGCGGGCGAGGGTCCGGCCGAGATCCGCGCGACGATCGACATGAGCCTCAACCCGCCGTCGGGCCAGGCCTACCAGCGCGTCTACGACGACCAGGGCGGCTACACCGACATCCTGCTGCCCGGCAGCACGCTCTACTACCACGCGGTCCATCAGCACTACCACTTCGACCACTGGGGCGGCTACGAGCTGTGGACGAAGGCGGGCTACGACAACTGGCTCGCGAGCGGCAAGACCGACGGCAGCCCCGACCTCGTCGGCTCCAAGACGACGAGCTGCGTCGAGGACGAGGAGTTCGTCGTCTCGCTCGACGTCTCGGTCTTCCCGGCCGCCTACCCGCCGTCGAGATGCCAGCCGGACGCGAACCACGTGATCGCCGAGGGCCTGTCGACCGGCTGGGGCGACACGTACGACTACTACCGCTTCGAGCAGTGGATCGACCTCGGGCAGTCGACGCTGGCCGACGGCACCTATGTGCTGCGCTCGGTCGCCGACCCGCTGAACCTCGTCTACGAGAGCCCGAACAAGTCCGACAGCTCGCGCGAGGGCTCGGCCGACAACGCCGCGATCACGACGTTCGTCGTCTCCGGCGGCAAGCTCGTCGACAGCGACCCGCCGAGCGGGACGGTGACGATCAACCACGTCGACAAGAGCACGAGCACCGGCGCCGTGAGCCTCGACATCCTCGGCCGCGACGACGTCAGCGGCGTGAGAGCGTTCAGAGTCTCGAACGACAACGCGACCTGGAAGTCCTATGCGAACACGTCGTCCGGCTCGATACCGCAGACGATCTCGTGGGACCTCACCGACCCCTCGACCGGCGGCTCGAACGCGACCGGCACGCGCACGGTCTACGTCCTCTTCCAGGACAACACCGGCAAGTGGAGCACGTCGCCGGCCACCGACACGATCTCCTACGACCCGGCGCCGCCCCCGCCGCCGCCGACCTCCCCGTACGGGCAGGCGGTCGCCGGCGACCAGCCGGTCGGTTGGTGGCGGCTCGGCGAGACGTCAGGCACGAGCGCCGTCGACCAGGAGGGCCTGAACAACGGCGCGTACAGCAACGGCGTGACGCTCGGCCAGCCGTCGCTGCTGCCGGCGGACGCGAGCAAGGCGGCCGCGTTCAACGGCTCCAACGGCTACGCGCAGATGCCCGCGGCCGCCGCCTTCAACTTCACGAGCGCCTTCTCGCTGGAGGCGTGGATCAAGCCGACGAGCCTGCCGAGCACCGGCGTCTTCCGCTCCGTCCTCACGAAGCCCGAGTCGTACTCGCTCCAGTTCAACGGCCCGAGACTGGAGTTCACGGTCATCCAGAGCGGCACGCGCCGCCGCCTGCAGACGCCCTCCGGCGTGATCGTCGCCGGCGGCACTTACCACGTCGTCGGCACGTACGACGGCGCGACGCAGCGCCTCTACGTCAACGGGACGCTCGTCGCCTCCGCCTCGCTCACCGGCCCGGCGAGCGTCACGACGAACCCGCTCTACGTCGGCTCGTGGAACGGCGGCGGCGAGTTCTTCGCCGGCACGATCGACGAGCCTGCCGTCTACGGGAAGGCGTTGAGCGCGGCGCAGATCAGAGCGCACTACGACGCCGCCAGCGCCGCGACGCTCGCCGCGCCGAGCAACCTGACCGCGATCGCGCGCTCGCCCTCGCAGGTCGACCTCGGCTGGCTCGACAACTCCAGCGGCGAGAGCGGGCAGGTGCTCGAGCGCAGCACGAGCTCGTCGTTCAGCTCGCCCACGGACATCGCGCTGAGCGCCAATCAGCAGTCCTACTCCGACACCGGCCTGACGGCGGGAACGAGCTACTGGTACCGCGTCAAGGCGGTCTCGGGCGGCTCGTCCTCGGCGTGGTCGAGCGCCGTGCAGGTCAGCACGCCCGCGAACGCCTCCTACGCCGCCACGGTGATCGCCGACCGGCCCGCCTCCTACTGGCGCCTCGGCGAGACGAGCGGCACGATCGCGGGCGACCAGACGGTCGCAAATCCCGGCACCTACGACGGGCCGCCGACGCTCGGCGTCGGAAGCCTCGTCGGGACCGACCAGACGGACGCCGCGGTCGCCTTCGACGGCGCCACCGACGACGTGCGCGTCGGTCAGTCCGGCTCGCTCGATCTCACGGGCGCGATGACGCTCGAGGCGTTCATCAAGCCGACGAGCCTGCCGGCCGCCGGCAGCTTCCGCCAGATCGTCGCGAAGACCGGGGCGTATGCGCTCGACTTCAACGGCCCGGCACTGGAGCTGACGCTCTACCAGCTCGGCGTCGCGCGCCGCCTGCAGGCGCCCGCGGGGACGATCGTCGCCGGCCGCACGTACCACGTCGTCGGCACGTTCGACGGCACGACCCAGCGGCTCTACGTCAACGGCAGACAGGTCGCCTCCGCGGCGCTGTCCGGCGTCGCCGACACGACCGTCAACGGCCTGCGGATCGCCTCGTGGGATGGAACCCAGCAGTTCTTCGCCGGCACGCTCGACGAGGTCGCGATCTACAGCAAGGCGCTCACCGGAACGCAGGTGGCGGCGCACTTCGCCGCCGCGCAGCTGCCGCTCGGCGCGCCGAGCGACCTCACCGCAACCGCTGCCTCCGCCTCGCAGATCGACCTCTCGTGGGCCGACAACGCCGGCGCCGAGACCGGACAGGTGCTGCAGCGCAGCACCGACTCCTCGTTCACCTCGCCGGCGTCGATCGCGCTCGGCGCGAACGTCACCTCGTACTCCGACACCGGCCTCGCGGCCGGCACGCAGTACTGGTACCGCGTGAGAGCGGTCAACGCGAGCAGCGGCTCGGCGTGGTCGCCGGTCGCGACCGCGACGACGCAGGCGGCGCCGCCGCCGGCCTCATACGCGAGCGTCGTCGGCGCGGACAGACCGGTCGGCTGGTGGCGCCTCGGCGAGACCTCCGGGACGACCGCGGCGGACCAGACGGGCGGCAGCGCCGGCACGTACGCCGGCGGCTACACGCTCAACCAGCCGTCGCTGCTCGCGACCGACATGGTCAACCGCGCCGTCGCGCTCAACGGCAGCTCCGCGCGCGTGAGCATCCCCAGCACCTCGGCGCTGCAGCTGACGAGCAGAATCTCGCTGGAGGCGTGGATCAAGCCGACGAGCCTGCCGGTCTCGGGTGCCTTCCGCTCGGTGCTGACGAAGGCCGAGTCCTACTCGCTGCAGTTCAACGGTCCGCGGCTGGAGTTCACGATCATCCAGTCAGGGACCCGCCGGCGCCTGCAGGCGCCCTCGGGCGCGATCGTCGCCGGCGGCACCTACCACGTCGTCGGCACGTTCGACGGCGCGACCCAGCGGCTCTACGTCAACGGCGCCCAGGTCGCCTCGGCGGCGCTGTCCGGCTCGGCGAGCACGAACACGCGCGCGCTGATCGTCGGCTCGTGGGATGGAACGAGCGAGTTCTTCGCCGGCACGATCGACGAGCCGGCGGTCTACAACACGGTCCTCAGCGCGTCGCAGGTCGCGGCGCACTACAGAGCCGGCACGACCGGCTAGTAGCCTGCCCGCGCATGCGGGTCCTGATGGTCGAGGAGGGCGGAGTCGGAGGCGTCGCCGACTACACCGCCGAGCTGGCGGCCGCGCTCGCGCGCGCGGGGTGGGCGGTCGATCTCGCGACCGCGCGCGACCACGGCTACCCGCCCGCGCCGGGCGTCGCGCTCCACGGCCTCTTCCCGTACGTGCGCGGACGCACGCCGCTCGGGCGCGCGATCCGCCGCGCACGGCTCTCGAAGGCCGTCAACGGCCTCACGCACGCGGCCGCGAGCGCGCCGCTGCGGGCGCCCGCGCGCCGCGCCGACGTCGTCCACGTGCAGGGCGGCGAGTGGCCGCCGCTCGGAGCGCTACAGGCGCTGCTGGTGCGCGCGGCGCGACGGCCGCTCGTGTGGACGCCGCACAACACGTTCGAGCGCGGCGAGCACGCCTACGCGCGCTCACGCGCGCTCACCGATCGCTGCGCGGCGCGGCTCGTGATCCACGCCGAGCACGACCGCGCGGCGCTGCCGCCCGCGACCGCCGCGAAGGCGGTCGTGATCCCGCACGGCGAGTACGGCGGGCTCGCGCGCCGCGGCGCGCCCGACGCCGACCCGGACGCGGCGCGCGCCGAGCTTGGCGCCGCCGCGGACGAGCTGGTGGTGCTGCTGTTCGGGCAGCTGCGCTCCGACAAGGGCGTGCGCGACCTGCTGCTCGCCGCCGCCGAGGTGCCGGACGTGCGCGTCGTGCTCGCCGGCGAGGACAAGGGCGCGCTCGCCGAGGTCGCCGACCTGCGCGCCGACGCGCGACTCGCCCGCCGGCTGATCGTGCGCGAGGGGTTCGTGCCGGCGGAGGAGGCCGGGCGCCTGTTCGCCGCCGCCGACGTCGCCGCGCTCCCCTACCGCCAGGCGAGCGCGAGCGGCGTGCTGCTGCTGGCGTGCGGCTACGGCCGCCCGGCGGTCGCCTACCCAGTCGGGGGCCTGCCGGAGTACGTCGTCGACGGCGAGACCGGCTGGCTGTGCGCGCGTGCCGATCCCGACGCGCTGGCGCAGCGGCTGCGCGAGATCGCCGCCGCCGGCCGCGACGCCTGCCGCACGCGCGGAGCTGCAGCGCGCGCGCTGGCGCACGAGCGCTTCTCGTGGGAGGCGATCGCCGCGCGCACGCTCGCGCTCTACGACGAGGCGGTCGCCGGTCCCGGCCGCGCCTGAGGGCCCGGTGCGCCGGCGGACCCGGCCGTCCGCCGATCCGCCGCCCGTCGTATGATCCGCGCGTGCCGACCGACCCTGCCGTGGCCACGAGCGCGCCGACCGATTCCGCCGTGGCCGCGATGCGGCAGTACCTCGAGCAGGGCGAGCACGGGCCCCCTCCGCCGCCGATCAGCGGCGGGCGCCTGATCCGTCTGCTGCCCTCCTGGGCGCCGGGCCTCCTGCGCAGCGCCGGCACGACGGCCTCGCGCCGGCGCTCGAAGCGCAAGTGGGAGCAGGTGCCGACGGACGGCACGGCAAAGCTCCACCTCGGCTGCGGCTGGGCGCACAAGGACGGCTGGGTCAACGTCGACCTGTTCGCGACCTCCGCCGACATCGTGTGGGACCTGCGCCACGGGATACCGCTGCCGGACAACTCCGCCGCGGCGATCTTCCACGAGCACATGCTCGAGCACCTCAGCCTGCGCGACGGCGTCCTGCTCGCGCGGGAGTGCCTGCGCGTGCTCGCGCCCGGCGGGGTGCTGCGCATCGGCGTGCCCGACGCCGGCCTCTGCATCGACTCCTATGCCGGCAAGGCCGACCCCGACTGGGCGCAGTCGCGCCCGACCGGCATGCTCGCGGTGCAGGCGCTCTTCTACGAGCACGGCCACCGCTCGATGTGGGACGGCGAGACGCTGACGCGCGCGCTGCTGGCCGCCGGCTTCGCCGAGGCGCGGCGGACCGACTTCGGCGAGAGCTGGATCGAGCCGCCTCCCGACTCCGACGACCGGCGCGACGGCACCCTGTACGCCGAGGCGCGCAAGGGCGCATGAGTGCCAATGCGGCCACGGCGTGCCGACGCGACAGGGCCGGGAAGTAGCATCTTGCGGATGTGCACGGACTTCGAGCTGGGGCGGCAGGCCCGGTGACTCCTGGCGCGAGCGACTTGGCGACCGCGGGCGGCACCGAGCGCGAGACGCTCTCCGCCTTTCTGGAGGTGCTGCGGCGCCGCTGGCTGCTGATCGTCGGCGTCGTCGCGGCCTGCGTGATCGCCGCCGTCGTGCGCTACGAGACCGGCACGCGCAGCTACGAGTCGACGGCGAGCGTCGCGTTCGGCAACGCGACGCTGACGGAGCAGGCGCTGCAGGTCAGCCGCGGCAGCGGCGACCCGGAGCGCGACGCGGCGACGAACGTGCTGATCGCGTCCTCGCGCGACGTCGCGCAGGGCGTCAGACGCCAGCTGAGATCGCCGGCGACCCCGGACACGCTGCTGAGCGCGGTCGACGTCGAAGCGGCTCCGAACGCGAACGTCATCAACATCACCGCGCACACGAGCAGCCCGATCTTCTCGGCGCGGCTCGCGAACGCGTTCGCCGACCAGTACCTCGCGACCGAGACGCAGCAGCAGCTCGACGCGATCGACGCCGCCCAGCGCGACCTGCAGCGCCAGATCAACGCGCTGCCGGTCGACTCGGCCGACCGCGGGACGCTGCAGCAGTCGAGCCAGCGACTCGACGAGCTGCGGGCGATCGCCAACGGCGGCCTGCAGGTCATCACGCGCGCCAGCGCACCGAACCATGCGAGCGGGGCGACGCTCAGGACGACGGTGATCCTCGGGCTGCTCGTCGGCCTGGCGCTCGCCGGCGCACTCGTGTTCCTGCTCGAGTCGCTCGATCGCCGCGTCAACTCCGTCGAAGCGTTCGAACGCGCCTACCGCCTGCCGGTGCTCGCGACGGTGCCGCCGAGCGCCTTCAAGCACAGCCGCGCCGACGACCGCGGCCGCTCGCTGGAGCCCTACCGCATCCTGCGCAGCGCGCTCGACTTCGTCGCCGTCACGCGGCAGCTCGACACGCTGCTGATCACGAGCGCGGTGCCGGGCGAGGGCAAGTCGACCGCCTCGATCGACCTCGCGCACGCGATCGCGCTCGCCGGCCGCCGCGTCGTGCTCGTCGAGCTCGACCTGCGCCAGCCAAGCTTCTCGCACCACTTCGCGCTCGACCCGATGCGCGGCATCACGACCGCGCTGACCGGCCAGGAGGAGCTGCACGACCTGCTGCTGCAGCCGTTCTCCCAGCTGCCGAACTTCCAGCTGCTGCCGGCCGGGACGCTGCCGCCGAACCCGTCCGAGCTGCTTGGCTCGCCGGCCGTCTCGACGCTCGTCTCCGAGCTCGCCTCCGACGACACGATGGTCGTGATCGACGCGCCGCCGCTCAACCCGGTCGCGGACGCGCAGGTGCTGCTCAACAACCCCGCGATCCACGCCGCGCTGCTCGTCGCGCGGCTTGGCCACACGACCCGCGACCAGGTCCAGAGAGCGCGCTCGATCCTCGACCGCCACATGCTGCAGCCGGTCGGCCTCGTCGTCACCGGCGTGCGCGCGCCCGGGCGCGGCGGCTACGAGGCCTACGGGCCGGCCGAGCCCGCGCTCGTGGAGCCTGAGACGGTGCCGGTCGCTCCGCGCCGCCGGCGCGCTCCGCGCTGATCCGGGAGCCGGCGGTGCTC
>JBQCIQ010000133.1:0-3709 GCA_051953595.1 Conexibacter sp.
GTGACGGTGGTGGAGGCTCGCTTCATGGGCAGCGATGGATTCGACATCCCACCGCCGCTCTCCTTCCCATGGTCACCTCGCACCTGGCAGGCGCGCGGCGGTTGCCGACCGGAGCGCTCTATGCTGCCGGCCGATGAAGATCCTGCCGACCACCCTCGACGGCGTGCTCGAGCTCGAGCCGGACGTCTTCGGCGACCATCGCGGCTTCTTCGTCGAGACGTTCCGCGCGCAGGCGCTCACCGAGGCCGGCGTCGACGTGACCTTCGTGCAGGACAACCACTCGCGCTCGCGCCGCGGCACGCTGCGCGGGCTGCACTTCCAGACCGCGCCGGGACAGGCGAAGCTCGTGCGCTGCGCGCGCGGCGCGATCTTCGACGTCGCCGTCGACCTGCGGCGCGCCTCGCCGAGCTACGGCAGATGGGCCGGCTTCACGCTCGACGACGCGTCGATGCGCGAGGTGTTCGTGCCCGCCGGCTTCGCGCACGGCTTCTGCGTCCTCAGCGAGGTCGCGGACGTCGTCTACAAGTGCTCCAGCTACTACGACCCGGCGACCGAGGCGGAGATCGCGTACGACGATCCGGAGATCGCGATCGACTGGCCGACCGAGGTCGAGCCGATCGTCTCCGAGCGCGACGCGAACGCGCCGCGGCTGGCGGACGTCGCCGCCGCCCTGCCGTTCTGACGGCCCTCAACGCCTCCGGCGTTGGCCTCGGCCGTCAGGCGTCGAGTCGGCTGCGGTGCTCCTCGTTCTGCTGGCGCTCGCCGAAGACCTGGATCACCGCGTAGACGATCAGGACGTTGGCGATCACGCCGATGCCGAGGAACGTCACGAGCAGGCCGAACGTGAAGTGGAAGGCCGTCGAGGTGGCGAGAGCGATCACGCGCGGCAGCTTAGCGAAGCGAGCGGCGAGCGGCCGCCAGCCGATGGGGTACCTTGACGCCATGGACTCCCCCCGCGAGCGCGCCTGTCCGAGTTGCGGCGCACCCGCCGCCACGCCGCAGCGCTGGTGCCTGGAGTGCGGGCACGAGCTGCCGGGACCGCGTCGTGCGGGTCTCCGCTCCGCGGTCGGCATCGTGACGACGCTCGCCGTGCTCGTCGGGGCCGCATCCGCCGGCGGCTATTCGATCCTGCAGGACAACAGGGTCCCCCCGCCCCCCGCGACGACCGTCGCGCAAGCGCCGCCGGCGACGACGACGCCCGCGACGCTGCCGCCGGCGACGCAGGAGCCCTACAGCTACACGCCGCCGACGACGCTGCCGAGCGTGCCCAGCTCGCACCCGGGCAGCAGCGCGGCCCTCCATCTCGGCACCGGCGCGCGCGGCGGCTCGACGAGCGGTGGCGCGATCTCCAAGGGCACGACGGGCAGCGGGTCGGTCACGCCGGAGACGCACACGACGACGACGACCACTCCGCCGCCGAAGCCGCGCTACACGCTGACCGACGTCGCGCTCGGCGCCGCTGCGGTCGTGTACGCGCCGTACGCCGGCGCCGACGTCGACCTCGGCGACCCCAGCCGCGCCGTCGACGGGTCGACCCGCACCGTCTGGCAGGCGCCGGCGGCAGCCGATCCCACCGCGCCGCCCCAGCTCGGCATCTACGTCGACCTCGCCGGCCAGGAGCGGCTGCGGAGGCTCGAGCTGCGGACGCCCACGCCGGGGATGAGCGTCGAGGTCTACGCGGCGAAGGACGGCCCGCCGGCGACGATCACCGACACCGGCTGGGACCACCTCGCCAGCCGCTCCGGGATCGCCGCGCAGACGAAGGTAAGGCTTCCCGATCGTCGCTACCGCTACGTGCTTGTATGGATCGTCGGAGCCCCGCCCGACGGTGCGCGTCCGGCGATCTCCGAACTGTCCTTGTTCAGCCTCCAACCAGAGTGAGGACGCTGATCGCGTGGGTCCCGACCCATGCGACGGTTGTCACTTGAACGCAGACGGCCAGGCTGGGAAGCTGACGTATCCCATCCGCAGCACCCGTATCAGGAGGACGTGTCAGCTGTACCGGTCGCATGGCGACGGGGTGTCGCGCGCGAGGCCGGGGACGCTTCGCGCGCATGGTCGTGCACGCCGCCGTTTCGTCCTCACCTGTCATCGGGGGGCGCAAATCAGGAGGAGCAGATGCACAAGACGGCACGGGAGTACGTCACCGGTCTTGGTGAGTGCGTCAGCGAGTATGAGACGGTGCTCGAGGCCGCGCGCAAGCTCTCCGAGCTGAACGTCGACGCGCTGCCGATCTGCGGCGATGACGACAGCGTCCTCGGCATGCTGTGTGAGCGCGACGTCGTGCGGATCGTCGCGCAGCGCCGCGATCCCGACGCGATCCGCGTCGGGCGCCTTCCGGTGGAGTCGATCGCGAGCATCGACGCGGACGCGTCGATCGAGCACGCGTGGACGACGATGATGGAGCACGATCTCGTGCAGATGCCGGTGACGGAGCAGGGTCGCCTGGTCGGCATGCTGCGCCGCGCCGACATGCTCGGTCGCTTCGGCGCCCGCCGCACCGTCGCCCCCGTGGTCTGAGCAGCGCGCTGCCCAAGCTGTGACGCGACCGGGGCGGATCCCATCCGCACGCCCCGGCCGCGTCGAGCGCAAGGCTGGCACGTAGCCTCGCACCGGGTGCTTCCGTCGGAGGAAACGGGTCCGCCGTCGGAACATTCAGGCCGCGCCGGCTCGAGAGCTCGCGGGCCAAGATCATCGAGCACGCGCCGCAAAACTATAAACAGGCCCGTCTTTTGTTGTCAATGCGCGCCGCATTGGTTACTGTCGCGCACATGGGGGCTCCATCACGAACCGGCCGCGCGCCCATTCGGGCGCCTCGGGGCCGCGCTGCGCTGCCGTCGACGGCAGCCGGAAACGCACGCGAGGATGGCGATGTTTCCTGAGGGCGTCTATGGTCGCGTGATGCCGATCGCCGCCGATCGCGTGCCCGAGCGCCTGCCGCGCGGACGCCACGGGCTGCCGCGACGCTTCATCGTCCACAACCAGCGCGAGCGCATGCTGCTCGCCGTGGCCGAAGCGGTCGCCGAGCAGGGCTTCGCGACGACGACCGTCGCCGACATCATCGCCCGCGCGCGGCTCTCGCGCCGCACCTTCTACGAGCACTTCGCCGACAAGGAGGAGTGCTTCCTGGCCGCGTACGACACCGTCGTCGAGCAGCTGCTGAGCGCTGTCGGGCAGGCGTACGAACAGGCGGAAGGCTGGACGCAGAAGGTCCACGACGGGCTCGAGACGTTCCTCGCCTACCTCGCGGCCGAGCCCGCCTTCGCGCGCATGTGCATCGTCGAGGTGGTCGCCGCGGGACCGGAGGCGCGCAGCCGGCGCGACGCGGCGATGCGGGTGTTCGTCGACTTCCTCGAGCCCGGGCAGGCGGAAGCGCCGAGAGAGGTCCGCGTGCCCGCGTGCGCCGCCGAGGTCGTCGTCGGCGGGATCTACGAGATCATCTACTCGCGCCTGCAGCGCAACGCCGCCAACGAGCTCATCGAGATGCTGCCCGAGCTGCTCTACTGCGCGCTCGTGCCCTACATCGGGCACGCCGCGGCAGACAGAGCCGTCGCGACGGCACGGCAGCACGCCGGCGCCCCGTAGCGGCGCCTACTGCTCCACCGTCCCGGCCTAGAGCGCGAACGTCGCGCCCGGCGGGTCGCCGCCGATCGCCATCCGCGCCAACTGGATGTCGATCGGGCCGGCGTGCACCCGTCCGCCCCGCACG
>JBQCIQ010000134.1:0-8881 GCA_051953595.1 Conexibacter sp.
GACGCACTCGACGAACAGCGGCGGCGGGGTGGCCGGCGAGGCGGTGGGGGCGCCCGCGGAGGGCGGCGCGACGAGCGCAGCGTGGAAGGCGTCGCGGTCGGTGCGGTGGCGGAACGTCGCGTCGACGATCGCGCCGTCGCGGGCGGCGGCCTCGGCGGCGAGCCGGCCCAGCTCCGCGTACGTGCGGCGGTTGACGCCCGGCGCGTAGTCCCCCTCGCGGGCGCGGTCGGTCGGCGCCAGGCCGGCGAGCCGCTTGCGCACGACGTCGGCCGCGAGGACTGGGCGGCCGGTGCGCCGCGCCAGCTCGGCGGCGAGCGTGCTCTTGCCGCTCGCCGCCGGCCCGCAGACGGCGAGGACCGGCGCCAGCCGCAGGCGCCAGGCGCAGCGGTCGGCGAGCTCGAGCAGGGCGGCGGCCACCGCGGCCGACGCGCGGACGGTGGGCGCGGGCGGCGCGGCGGCAGACGGCGCGCCGAGCAGCGCAACCTTCGCCCGCACCTGCGCGCGGTGGAGCATGTGCCAGGCGATCAGCGCGTCGTCGCCGGGGTCGCCGCCGGCGGCGCGGTAGGCCGCGACGAAGCGACGGGCCGCCGCCGGCGCGCCGAGCGCCGTCAGGTCCATCGCGAGGAACGCGACCTCGTCCCCGACGTCGATCGTGCGCAGCTCGGCGTCGAACTCGAGCCGGTCGACGATCCGCACCGGCGGGCCGGGCAGCACGTGCTCGGCGCGCAGGTCGCCGTGCAGCTCGCGGACGCGGCCGGCGGCCGCGCGCGCCGCCAGCTCGTCCGCGCGAGCGGTCGCGAACGCGCTCGCGCAGCGCAGCTGCGCCGCGACGCGAGCCCGCACATGGGCGTCCCCGAGCAGCGCAAGCAGCTCCTCGGTGTTGCGGTCGATGCGCGCAAGCGCGACCGCGAGCGCGCCCGCAGGGTCGGTGGCCGGCGCCGTGCGGCGCGCCGCCGCGTGGAACGCCGCGACGCGCTCGGCGGCGGCGTCGAGCTGATCGTCGCGCAGCGCGCCCGCGCAGGCGAGCGCGGCGAGCGTCGCCTGCTCGTCGAAGCGGCGCATCTCGACGGCGTAGTCGATCGCCGCCGGGTCGTCCTCGTCGGCCAGGCGCAGGCTGCCCTCCGCCGGCACGAGCGCGCGCACGCCGAGGTAGACGTCCGGCGCCAGCTCGCGGTTCAACGCCACCTCCGCGCGGCACAGCGCGTGGCGCCGCTCGCGCGTGGACTGGTCGAGAAAGGGAAAGCAGACCGACTTCTTGACCTTGTAGGCGCGATCGCCGTGCAGCAGGACGCGCGAGGTGTGCGATTCGCGCAGCTCCGCCGGCGGCGCGGTCGGCAGGAGCGTCACGGGCGCAGCGCCCGCAGCGCGTTCAGGATCACGGCCACGTCGATCGCCTCCTGCAGCAGCGCGCCCGCGACCGGCGGCAGGTGCCCAGCGGCGGCGACGCCCATCGCGACGAGGCTCATCGCCATCCCCGCGACGACGCTCTGACGCGCGATCGCGAGCGTGCGGCGGCCGATCCGCACCGCCTCGGCGACGCGGTCGATCCGGTCGACCGTGATGACCGCGTCGGCAGCCTCGCTGGAGACCGTCTCGCTCTCCCCCGCGATCGCGACGCCGACGTCGGCGAGCGCGAGCGCCGGCGCGTCGTTGATCCCGTCGCCGACCATCACGACCGGACGCAGCTCCGGCCGCGCGCGCACGGCCCGCACGACCGCCAGCTTCTCCTCCGGCGTGCGCTCGGCGTAGACGCGGTCGAGCCCGGCCTCCGCGGCGATCGCCTGCGCGACCGTGTCGCGGTCGCCGGTGACCATCGCGACCTGCCGCACGCCGGCGTCGCGCAGCGCGGCGGCGAGCTGCGCGGCGTCGGGGCGCAGGCGGTCGGCCATCACGAGCGCGCCGACGATGCGGCCGTCGACGCCGACGTGCACGAGCGCGCGGCCGGGCGGCGCGGCGGCGAGCTGCGTGGAGCGCGGCGTCTGCAGCGGGGTGAAGCCGCGGGCGCGCAGCCAGCGCGCGCCGCCGACCGCGACGCGATGCCCGTCGACCGTCGCCTCGATCCCGTCGCCGGGATCCTCGTGCGCGTCGCGCGGACGGTAGAGCGTGAGGCCGCGCGCCTGCGCGTCGTGCACGATCCCCTCCGCCAGCACGTGCGCCGACAGCTGCTCGGCGGAGGCGGCGAGCAGCAGCACGTCGTCGCCGGGGATGCCGTCGAACGGCACGACCAGCTCGACCGACGGGCGCCCGAGCGTCAGCGTGCCCGTCTTGTCGAGCAGCACGGTGCGCGCCGCCGCCAGCCGTTCGAGCGCCGTGCCGCCCTTGAGCACGATCCCCTCGCTCGCGCAGCGCGAGAGGCCGGATACGAGCGCGATCGGCGCGGCGAGGATCAGCGGGCACGGCGTCGCGACGACGAGCACCGCGACCGCGCGCACGAAGTCGCCGCTCACGGCCCACGCGCCGCCGGCGAGCAGCAGCGTCAGCGGCAGGAAGATCGCTGCGTAGCGGTCGGCGAGCCGCGTGAACGGCGGCCGCTCGTGCTGGGCGGCGGCGACGAGCGCGACGAGCGCCGCGTAGGAGGAGTCCGACGCCGCACGCGCGGCGCGCAGCTCAAGCGCCTCGCCGGCGTTCGCGACGCCGCTGCGGACGGCGGCGCCGCGCCGCAGCTCGACCGGCAGCGACTCGCCCGTGACGGCCGAGGCGTCGATCGCCGCGCGCTCGCTCGCGAGCGCGCCGTCGACCGGCACGACCTCGCCGCCGCGCACCAGGACGAGGTCACCGGGAACGACGTCCTCGACCGGCACCTCCTCCCACGTGTCGCCGGTACGGCGATGCGCGATTCTCGGCGCCCGCCGCAGCAGCCCCGTCAGCTCGCGCTCGGCGCGACCGGCCGCGAACGCCTCCAGCGCGTTGCCGCCGAGCAGCATCACGGCGACGACGGAGCCGGCCAGCAGCTCGCCGCCGATCAGCGCCGCCGCCATCGCCAGCAGCGCGATCACGTCGACGCCGACGTCGCCGTGCGCGAGGCTGCGGGCGACTGACCAGCTCACCGGGATCAGCGTGCCGGCGATCGTCGCGATCCACAGCGCGTCGCCGAGCGACGGCGCGCCGAGCAGATGCGCCAGGCCGCCGGCGAGCGTGCCGGCGAGCGCGGCGGTTGCGGCGAGCATGCGGATCCGATGCGCCATCCCGCGGTCGATTGTTCCCGCGCGCGGAGGAGGCGCCATCCGCAGATCGCCGGCCTTCGCTCCGTGGTTCTCCGCCGCGGTCGTGCGGCCGCGCACGGCTGTGCGACGCGCGGCCCCGCGCCATCTTGGCGTCACCGTCTGAAAGGAGCCACACATGAGCGCGACGCCCCATCACCCGACCGCACACGACGACTCGCCGACGCCGCTGCTGTTCCTGTTCCTGATCCCGCTGCTAGCCGTCGTCGGCCTCGTCGTGTGGCTCGCGTCCGGGCCGACGTGGGGCTTCGTCGCCGCCACGCTCGTCGCGATCGTCGTCTTCACGGGGATCATCGTCGCCGTCGTCGCGCGCCGCCTCAACGACGAGGACGACCGCTGACCGCCGGGCCGCCCAGCGAGGCGGCGCTCGCCGCGCGCGCCGTCGACGTCGCCCTGCGCGACGGCGCGCCGGTGCACGTGCGGCCGGTACGCCCCGAGGACCTGCCGGCGCTGCGCGCCTTCCTGCACGCGCTCTCCCCCTCCTCGCAGCGGCTGCGCTGGTTCACCGGCGCCGCCGACACGGACGCCGCCGCGCGCTGGGCGGCCGACGTCGACCGGCGCGAGCGCGACGGCCTGATCGCGCTCACCGGGACCGCCGGTGGGACTTCGGGCGGCCGGGACGGCGACGGCACGATCGTCGGCCACGCCGCGTGGGTGCGGCTCGCGCCCGACCGCGCCGAGATCGCGTTCGAGACGGCCGACACGATGCAGGGGCGCGGGCTCGCGACGATCCTGCTCGCGCATCTCGCGTTCGGCGCACGCGCGCAGGGGATCGCGACGTTCGTCGCCGAGGTGCTGCCGGAGAACCACGCGATGCTCGGCGTCTTCCGCGACAGCGGACTGCCGCTGCACGTGCGCTCCGAGCCGGGCGTGCTGCGCGTCGAGATGCCGACCGCGTTGACCGAGGAGGCGCGCGAGCGCTTCGAGCGGCGCGAGTCGATCGCGGCGGTTGCGGCGATGAACAGCGTGCTGCGGCCGCGCTCGCTCGCGGTCGTCGGCGCCTCGCCGAAGCCGGGGACGATCGGCGGCGCGGTCTTCCGCAAGCTCGTCGAGGGCGACTTCGCCGGCGAGCTGCACGCCGTCAACCGCAACGGCGGCGAGGTGCTGGGCCACCGCTGCCTCGCGTCGGTCGAGGAGATCCCCGGGGCACTCGACGCGGCCGTGCTGGCGGTGCCGGCGCAGCAGTGCCTCCCGGTCGCGCGCGCGTGTGCGGCGCGCGGCGTGCGCGGACTCGTGGTGCTGGCGGCCGGCTTCTCCGAGACCGGCTCGGAGGGCATCGCCTTGCAGCGCGAGCTGCTGGCGATCTGCCGCGCCGGGCGCATGCGGCTCGTGGGACCGAACTGCCTCGGCGTGATCGACACCGATCCCGACGTGCGGCTCGACGCGAGCTTCGCGCCGGGCGTGCCGCCGGCCGGTCATCTGGGGCTGCTGTCGCAGAGCGGCGGCGTCGGGATCGCGCTGCTGGAGCAGGCGCAGGCGCTCGGGATCGGCCTCTCGGCGTTCGTGTCGGTCGGCAACAAGGCCGACCTGTCCGGCAACGACTTCCTCGAGTGGTGCGAGCAGGACGCGCGCACGCGCGCGGTGCTGCTGTACCTGGAGTCGTTCGGCAATCCGCGCAAGTTCGCGCGGATCGCGCGGCGGGTCGGCCGTGCGAAGCCGATCGTCGCCGTCAAGGCCGGGCGCTCCGCCGCCGGCGCGCGCGCCGCCGCCTCGCACACCGGCGCGCTGCTGGCCTCCTCCGAGGCCGCCGTCGGCGCGCTCTTCCGCCAGGCCGGCGTGCTGCGCGCCGACACGCTCGGGGAGCTGTTCGACCTCGCCGCGCTCCTGGAGCATCAGCCGCTGCCGGCCGGGCCGCGCGTCGCGATCGTGACGAACGCCGGCGGCCCGGGGATCCTCGCCGCCGACGCGTGCGTCGCCGCCGGCCTGGAGCTGCCGGCGCTGCCGGACGCGGTGCGGGACGCGATCGCCGCGCGCGTGCCGGCCGGGGCCGCGCTGTCGAATCCGGTCGACCTGCTGGCGGCCGCGTCGCCGCAGGCGTTCGGCGCCGCGGTGCGGACGATCGGCGAGAGCGGCGCGGTCGACGCGATCGTCGTCGTGTTCGTGCCGCCGCTCGTGACGGAGGCCGACGACGTCGCGGCGGCCGTGCGGGACGCCAGCCGCTCGCTGGCCGGACGGCTGCCGCTGCTGACCTGCTTCATGACGGCCGCGAGACCGCCGGCGGTCCTGCACGACGCGGACGCGGCCGGCACACCGCCGCTCCCCGCCTTCCGCTACCCCGAGGACGCGGCGCGCGCGCTCGGGCGAGCGGTCGAGCACGCGCGCTGGCGCGCCGAGCCGCACGGCACGGTCCCCGTGCTCGCCGACGCGCGTCCGGACGAGGCGGCGGCGACGATCGCGCGGGCGCTGGGCGCGAGCGGCGGCGCCGAGGCCGGCTGCTGGCTGGCGCCGCAGGACGTCGCCTCGCTCCTGCGCTGCTACGGCGTGCCGCTGGCGGCGCAGCGGATCGAGCGCACGCCGACGGGCGTCGCGCGCGCGGCGGCCGAGCTGCTGACCGACGGGGCGCGCGCGGTCGCGCTGAAGGCGATCGCGCCCGGCCTGCTGCACAAGAGCGACGTCGGCGGCGTCGCGCTCGGACTCACCTCCCCGGCGGCGGCGCGCCGCGCCGCGCAGGAGATGCGCGAGCGCGTCGCGGCGGCCGGACACGCGCTCGAGGCCTACGTCGTGCAGGCGATGGCGCCGGCCGGCCAGGAGCTGCTGGTGGGCGCGACGTCCGACCCGCTGTTCGGGCCGGTCGTCGCGTGCGGCGCCGGCGGGCGGGCGGTCGAGCTGCTGCACGACGTGGCGGTGCGGCTCACGCCGGTGACCGACCGCGACGCGCGCGCGATGGTCGGCGCGCTCGCGATCGCGCCGCTGCTGCGCGGCGCGCGCGGCGAGCCGCCGGTCGACCTGCCCGCGCTGGAGCAGGTCGTCCTGCGGATCGGCGCGCTCGTCGACGCGCATCCGGAGATCGCCGAGCTCGACTGCAACCCCGTGATCGCGCATCCCGGCGGCGCCGTCGTCGTCGACGCGCGCGTGCGGGTGGTCCCGGCGACGCCGCCCAGGCCGGCGCCGGCGCTGCGCGGCTGAGAAGCGATCAGCCGCCGTCGCCGTCGTCGCCGTGAGCGGCATGCAGCGGCGGGGCGGCCGCGAACGTCCGCGCCAGTCCGGCCGCGAGCGCCGTCTTCTGCGCCGGCGACAGGCGCGCCTCGGGGTGCGCGAGGCGGAACTGCAGCGGTGGCATCTCGCCCGAGCGCACGACGCCGGCGACCTCCCCCGCCTCGGGCTGCGGCTGCTGGCGCCACTCCGAGACGTTGAAGCGTGCGCGCCCGTCGTTCACGTCGTGCTGCACGAGCCACGAGACGGGCGCGACGTTGCTGTACCACGGCCATGTCGTAAGGTTGCTGTGGCAGGCGCCGCACGCCTGCGCGAACAGCTCCTTCGTGCGCGGGCTGTCCCAGCTCGGCTGGGAGCGGACGGGCGGGTTGCCGTGCGCGCGCCCGTACGGGACGAGCTGGATCAGCGCGAACGCCGCGATCAGCGCGAACGCCACGCGCGGCGCCCAGTGGCGCAGGGGCGGACGGCGCATGGTGGTCGCGCTCATTGGTTCGCCTCCGTTGATTGCGGGCAGTCTCTCCACCAATCGCCACTTACATGCCAGGATTTGGAGCAATGGCTCGCATCCTGCTGGTCGAGGGGGAGGAGACGGTCGCGCGAACCCTCGTACGCGCACTCGCGCGTGCCGGCCACAACACGACGATCGTCCCGACCGGCTCGCAGGCGCTCGCGCTTGCCGACGGCGCCCAGTTCGACCTCGCGCTCGTCGACTCCACGCTGTCCGACGTCGACGCGCACACCCTCACCGACGCGCTGCATCACCTCGCGCGTGCGCCGGTCGTCCAGCTGGCCGAGTCGCGCGAGCAGGCCGACCGCGACGCCTGGCTGGACGGCGCCGAGGACTACGTCGTCAAGCCGATCCGCAGCCCGGAGGAGGCCGTCCGGCTCGTGCGCGCCGTGCTGCGGCGCTGGAGAGCCGCCGGCGGCTACGGCGAGGTGCTGCGGATCGGCTCGCTGGAGCTCGACACGATCGTGCGCCAGGTCCGCCTCGAGGGGCGCGAGCTGAAGCTGCCGCCGAAGGAGATCGCGCTGCTCGCGCGCCTGATGCGCAACGCCGGCACGACCGTCCCGCGCGAAGAGCTGATGCTCGACGTGTGGGGCGAGGAGGCGCCGGAGGGGTCGCGCACGCTCGACGTGCACATCGGCACCCTGCGCACTCACCTCGGCGACGACCCGGGCAGGCCGCGCTTCATCCACACCGTGCGCGGCGTCGGCTTCCGCTTCAGCTCGCCGTCGGAGCTGGAGGACGGGTACGGGGTGCGGGTCGCGGCGAACGAGTCGTCTGACGGGCATCAGGAGTGATTCCTCCGGGGGGTCGGGGGGCGGGACGCCGGCGCGCGAAGCGCACGGCGGAGCAGCATGAGCGCGAGCGCGGCCGAGCCGAGCAGCGGGATGCGCAGCCAGGCGGACGGCGCGTCCGTGCCCGCGCCGAGCGTGTGCACGACGGCGAGCAGGTAGGCGAGCGCCGTGAAGCGGTGCAGGCTGCGCCAGCGACGCGCGCCGATGCGGCGGCGCGCGTAGTAGGAGAGGCCGAGCAGCGCCGTCAGCCAGCCGGCGACGATGCCGAGCGAGGTGAACAGCGGCCGGTAGGACATCACGAAGGGGATCGTGATCCCGGCCAGCCCCGGCCGCAGCCACGCGTCGCCGAGCAGCGTCACGCCGTGGACGGCGATCGCGACGATGCCGGTGACCGACAGCTGCTCGTGCAGCTTCGCCAGCCGCGGGCCGAGGCCGCGGCGCCCGCGCAGCAGTCTGGCGGCCATCGTGAGACCGAGCAGCGTCGAGGCGGTCACGAGCGCGAGCGCGACGACGCCGGCGGAGCGGCTCGCGAGCCACCAGCCGTGCTGAAGCGGATCGGGCGCGACCGCGAGCGCGTGAGCGGCGACCGTCATGTGGCGCGGTGGCGGGTCGCGGGGCCGATCCACTCGGGCGTGCCGTCGTCGTGCACGACGACGCCGCCGTGCTCGGCGAGCCAGCGGCGGGCGCCGAGCGCGCCGCTCAACAGCGCCGCCTTCGCGCGCGTCTCCGCCTCGAGCGCGGTCGGCGCGAGCGCGGTCGCCGCGACGAGTCCGGTCCATGCCGGCTCGCCGGTCGAGGGATCGAGCAGGTGGTGGGCGAAGCCGCCGGCGCATCCCGGCGCCGCCCACAGACGCGAGCCGATCCCGGACGTGGCGACCGCGCCGTCGCGCAGCCGCAGCGTGGCGATCGGCTCGGCCTCCCACGGATGCGCGATCTGCACCTCGTGACGACGAACGGCGGTGCGCGTGCCGCCGAGTCGCAGGTCGCCGGCGGCGTCGACCGCGAAGCGATGGCGGCCGCCGCGCGCGAGCCAGCATGCGACGAGGTCGGCGGCGAGGCCCTTGCCGACGCCGCCGCTGTCGAGCCGCAGGCCCGGCGGACGCGCGATCGTGCCGGCGTCGTCGTCAATCGAGACGGCGCGCCAGGGTGCCTGCGGGTGCGGCTGCGCGGGCCGGCGCGACGGCGCGCTGTGGAGCGCCGTCGCGACC
>JBQCIQ010000135.1:0-28401 GCA_051953595.1 Conexibacter sp.
CGTACTCCGCCAGGATCCGCGCCAGCTCGCGCTTCGGCGTCTCGCCCGAGACAGCCTGCGCTCTCAGGCCGACGTCGCGGAACGCCTGGGCGACGTTGTAGGCATGGCGGACGCCGGCTGTGTAGACGACGCCGGGCACGCCGTTGAAGCGCGTTCTGTAGAGGTCCGCGATCGCGAGGTTAAACGGCAGCTGGTCCAGCAGCTCGGCCAGCATGTCCTGGTCGAACTCGGTGTCGACCTCGCCACGCCGCAAAGGAACCTTGGCGATGGTCCGCACCCCCGGCCCCGGCGGAATCCGGATGCAGCGCAAAGGCGAGATCACGCCGCGCCGCGCCGCCTGCGCGAGGTCGAAGCGCGACGTCTGCGTCGGGAACAGGTCGGTGACGTGGCGGGCGATCAGCGCGCCCGTCGCCGTCATGCCGATGAAGACGGGGCCGTCCCATCTGCGGATCGAGGCCGAGGTCTTCTCGCCGAGCGCCGTGTGCGCCTCGTCGCAGATGACGATCGAGTAGGCGTCGGAGATCTGGCCAGCGTTGCGGACGAACCACTGGTAGGTCTCGACCGTGACGGGACCGGTGGGACTGTCCTTGCCGGCCAGCAGCGGGGCGCTGATGCGCTTGCCGTAGCCGCGCTCTCTCAGCTCGCCGTGGAACTGGTCGACGAGGTTGCGGCGGTGGGTGAGGATCAGGATCCCGCCGGTGCGGGATGCCTCGACGAAGCCGAGCGCGGCGACCGTCTTGCCGGCGCCGGTCGCGTGCTCGAACCAGAAGCGCTTCGCGGCGTTCGGGTCCTCCGGCTGCTCGGCCATCTGGACGTCGTCGTCCTCGGACGGTTCGTCCTGCCAGTCCTGCGGCTCCTCGTCCGGTTCGCCCTCTTCTTCGTCGAGCTCCTCCTCGCCGGGGATCGCGGAGGACGCGAGCTCGACCGGCTCCTCCTCCTCGACGGGCGCGGCCGCACGGCCGTTCCCGTTCACGGAGCGCGACTGCACCTCCGCCATCAGCGCGGTCAACGTGCCGGACAGCGCGTCGACCTGATGGGGATTGAGCAGCGTGCCGTCGGCGAGGCGCGGCTCGTCCTCGCTCAGCAGCCGCTCGAGCCCGAGCAGCAGCGCGTACTCGCGCCGCCATTCGACGGACGGCGACTTCAGGCCCGCGTCAAGCTCGGCGAGCGCAGCGTCGAGCGCGCGGCGACGCGCGCTGCCGGGCGCGAGCGCGTCCTCGGGCAGCTCGCCCTCGTGAACGAACCGCTCTCTGGTGAAGTGCTCCGCGCGTCTGAGCGCGCCGGCATCGGGAAGGGACGTTGAGTCAGCCATGGACGGCCTGCAGGGGTTCCCTGTGAGTGGACGTGGCCTCTGCGATGAGGGAGCCGCGGTGCAGCAGCTGGGCGGCTCAGGAGGTCCGGCGTCTGCCGGGCACGGGGAGAACTCTCACCAGCGTTTTCCCCGTCCAACACAGGAGGATATCCACATTGAATCAGATGGAACGGGGGAATACGCGCGATGTGCCAAGCTTCGGCCCATGCGCGCCACCTTCGTCGCAGCACGCGCATTCCTCCCCCTCATGCTGACGCTGCTGCTGCTTGGCGGCTGCGGGTCGCAGGACGCCGGCGTGCGGGCGCCGACGCCCGCGCAGGCGCGCACGGGGCTGGCCGGCTCGCCGGCCGCGCTCGCGACGCTCTACGCGCAGGGGCCGCGGCTGCTCGACGGCGGGCTCGCCGCCTACCGTGCGCGCCTCGCGACGCTCAGAGGGCATCCGGTGGTCGTGAACGCGTGGGCGTCGTGGTGCGGGCCGTGCAAGTTCGAGATGCCCTACTTCTCCCGCGCGGCGGTGCGCTTCGGCAGACGCGTCGCGTTCGTCGGGATCAACGCCGGCGACACGAACGGCGACGCGCGCGCGTTCCTGCGGACGCACTACGTCCCGTATCCGAGCTATGTCGATCCCCACGACGAGATCGCGCAGGAGATCGGCGTGCGCGCCGGCCTGCCGACGACCGTCTTCTACGGCCGCGACGGCCAGATCGCGTACGTCCATCAGGGCCAGTACCGCGACGAGGCGGCGCTCGCTGCCGACGTGAAGCGCTACGCGGGGACGTCGTGAGCGTCGAGATCCGTCGCGCCGGCGGGCGCGCCGAGATGGACGCGCTGCTCGACCTCCGCCACCGCGTCTTCTGCCTGGAGCAGGGGGTGCCGAAGCGCGAGGAGATCGACGGGCGCGACGGCGACGCGATCCATCTGATCGCACTCCAAGACGGGCGCGTCCTCGGCACCTGCCGACTGCTGTTCGTCGACCGCACGGTGCAGCTCAGCCGGCTCGCCGTCGAGCCGGACGCGCGCCGGCGTGGGATCGCCACCGCGCTGCTGCACGAGGCCGACCGCGAGGCCGCCTCGGCGCGCGCGAAGCGGATCGTGCTGCACGCGCAGACCTACGCGAGGGACCTCTACGCCGCGGACGGATACGAGGAGCGCGGGCGCACGTTCGTCGAGGCGGGGATCGAGCACATCGCGATGGAGAAGCGCCTGTGAGGGAGGTGCGCGTGGACCCGCTCACGGGCCTGCGCGCGATCGTCGCCGGCGACCGCGCCAACCGCCCGAACGCGGGGCTCTCCGCCGATCCGAGCCCGCCGCTGGACCCGGCCGGGGACCCGTTCGCCGAAGGCCACGAGGGCAAGACGCCGCCCGAGGTCTACGCCCTGCGCGAGGACGGCTCCGCACCGGACACGCCCGGCTGGCAGGTGCGCGTCGTGCCGAACCTCTACCCGGCGCTCACGCCCGACGGCGACGTACCGGAGCGCGACGCCGCGCCCGACCTCTTCACCGCGGCGCCGGCGCATGGCGCGCACGAGGTGATCGTCAACGCGCCGCAATCCGTCACCGCGCTTGCGGAGCTGCCGGTCGAGCAGGTCGCGACCGCGATGGACGTCTGGCGGGAGCGGATCCGCGCGCACGCCGACGCCGCCTACGTGCACGTGCTCGTGAACGAGCGCCGCGAGGCGGGCGCGTCGCTGCCGCACACGCACGCGCAGCTGTACGCGCTCGACTTCGTGCCGGCGGCGGTCGCGCGCGAGCGGGAGCGCTTCTCCGCGTACGCGACGCGCACGATGGGCGCGAACCTGCTGGCCGACCTCGTGCAGGAGGAGGTGCGCCGGCGCGAGCGCGTGGTGGCGATCGACGACGAGGCGGTCGCGCTGGCACCGTACGGCTCGCGTCTGCCGTACCAGCTGATGATCGCGCCGCGGCGGCCGCGCGCGCGCTTCGAGGACGACGGCCCGACCGGCGCTGCGCTGCTGCACGACGTGCTCAACCGGCTCGCGCGCAAGCTCGGCGCGAGCCCGCCGCTGAACCTGTGGGTGCGCACCGCGCCGCGAGGAGCGGACGTGTTCTGCTGGCGGATCGACGTCATGCCGCGCCTGACGCACCTCGCCGGGCTGGAGCTCGGCACCGGCCTGCACCTCAACATCGTCGCGCCGGAGCGGGCGGCGGCGGAGCTGCGCGAGGCGTAGGCGGAGCGGTGCGCGCGCTCGTCCAGCGCGTCTCGCGCGCCGCCGTGCGCGTGGACGGGGAGGTCGTCGGCGCGATCGACTCAGGGCTGCTCGTGCTGCTCGGCGTCGCGCACGACGACGACGAGGCCACGGCGGACAAGCTCGCTGACAAGCTCTCGAAGCTGCGGATCTTCGCCGACGCCGACGGGCGCATGAACGAGCCGCTGGGTCCGGACCGCGGCGTGCTCTGCATCAGCCAGTTCACGCTCTACGGCGACGCGCGCAAAGGCAACCGGCCGAGCTACGTCGACGCCGCCCGGCCGGAGATCGCCGAGCCGCTGTACGAGCGCGTGTGCGATGCCCTCGGGGCGGAGCGCGGCGTCTTCGGCGCGCACATGGAGGTCGAGCTGGTCAACGACGGACCGGTGACGCTGCTCGTCGAGGTGTGACCGCGGGCGGGCGATAGTCTCCCGCCGCGATGTCGCCGACCGACCGCTTCGTGATCCGCTTCGCCGCCGAGCCGCCGCAAGAGTCGCTGCCGTACGGGCGCTGGGCCGACACGCTGCGCGGCTTCTTCCTCGACGCGGTCGCGCAGATCGACGCGGACGGCGAGGACCTGGGCGAGCCGGGCGAGATCGCCTGGTTCCCCGACCGCACCTACGGCGGGCGCACGTACGTGCCCGCGACCGCCCGCACGAGCACCGGCTTCGAGCTGTTCGGCTTCGTCTCGTTCGCGGAGGGCGAGAACGGCGCGCCGGACGACTTCGCCGCACAGGCCGACTTCACCAGCGAGACGGCCGACGACAACCCCGACTGGCAGATCGACCTCAACGAGGAGGTGATCGGCCGCTGGCGCGGCGAGCACGGCAGAGGCGCCGACATGACGCTCATCTGGGGCACGCCGCTCGTCGAGCACGGCGGCTTGGTGACGGCCGAGCTGGCGGACCTCGCGGTCGACCAGTGCGAGCTGGTCGACGGCCGCTTCACGCTGCTCGCGCCCGACGCGTATCGCGGCGACTTCCTCGAGGTGAAGCTGTTCTCGCCGCGCGGCCAGGAGCTGGCGCGCGAGTCGCTTTACGTCGACGACGACGAGGACTGACCGCCGCCGAGCGGCGGCGTCGGGATCCGCGGAACTGCCGCCAGCAGCTCGCGCGTGTACGCCTCGCGCGGGGCGCGGTACAGCTCCTCGACCGAGCCGACCTCGACGAGCCGCCCGTCGTGCATCACCGCGACCCGCTCGCACATCTGGCGCACGACGGCGAGGTCGTGCGAGATCAGCACGAGCGTCAGCCCCAGCTCGCGCCGCAGCTCGCGCAGCAGCGTGAGGATCTGCGCCTGGATCGAGACGTCGAGCGCCGACACCGGCTCGTCGGCGACCAGCAGCTCGGGCTGCAGCGCGATCGCGCGCGCGATCCCGACGCGCTGGCGCATGCCGCCCGACAGCTCGTGCGGGTAGCGGTTGGCGAGCGCGGCGTCGAGCCCCACCTGCTCCAGCAGCTCGGACACGCGCCGCGCGCGTCCGCCTTTCTCCCGCAGCAGGCCGTGGATCGCGAACGGATCGGCGATCGCGGCGCCAACCGTCTTGCGCGGGTTGAGCGATCCGGCCGGATCCTGGAAGACCAACTGCCGCGCCCGGCGCAGCTCGGTCAGCCGCGCGCCGCGCGCACGCGTGACGTCCTCCCCGCGCCAGCGCACGACGCCGCTCGTCGGCTCCAGCAGGTTCAGCAGGATCCGCGCGAGCGTCGACTTGCCACTCCCCGTCTCGCCCACGATCGCAAGCGACTCGCCCGCGCGCACGTCCAGGGTGACGTCGTCGACCGCCGCGACCTCGCCGAGCCGGCGCCGGAAGACGACGCCGCGCGTGAGCGGGAAGCGCTTGACGACGTGCTCGACGGCGACGAGGGAATCGGTCCCACCCGCCCCGGCGCTCATCTTGGCGCCCCCTGCGCCAGCCGCGCCCAGATCGCGCGCCGCTCCGCCTCCGGCAACAGGCACGCCACGCGGTGCTCCGGCGCGCCCGCCAGCGACTCCAGCGGGGGCACGACCTCGCGGTGGCGCTCGCGCACGTAGGCGCAGCGCGGGTGGAAGCGGCACCCCGACGGGGGCTGCACGAGCGACGGCGGCCGCCCGGGGATCGGCGTCAGCTCGGCGCCCGCCGGCGCGTCGAGCCGCGGCATCGAGCGCAGCAGGCCCCACGTGTACGGGTGCTGCGGCGCGGCGAACAGCTCGGCCACCGGCGCCTGCTCGACGATCTGCCCGGCGTACATGACGGCGACCTCGTCGGCCGTCTCCGCCACGACGCCGAGGTCGTGCGTGATCAGCACCATCGCCATCCCCAGCTCGTCGCGCAGCCGGCGCAGCAGCGCGAGGATCTGCCGCTGGACGGTCACGTCGAGCGCGGTCGTCGGCTCGTCGGCGATCAGGACGCGCGGCTCGTTGGCGAGCGCCATCGCGATCATCGCGCGTTGGCGCATGCCGCCCGACAGCTCGTGCGGGTAGGCGTCGACGCGGCGCGGCGCGTTCGGGATCGCGACCTGCTCCAGCAGCTCGACCGCGCGCGCCCGCGCCGCCGTGCGCGAGATGCGCGCGCCGTGCGCGCGCAGCGCCTCCTCGATCTGCGTCCCGACGCGCATGAGCGGATGCAGCGCCGACAGCGGGTCCTGGAAGATCATCGCGACCGTCGCGCCGCGCAGCGCGCGCAGCCGCGCCGGCGAAGCGGCCAGCAGATCCTCGCCGTCGAGCAGGACACGGCCGGACGTGCGCACGCGCGCGCCGCGCGTCAGGCCCATCGCCGTCGTGGCGGCGACCGTCTTGCCGGAGCCGGACTCGCCGACGATCCCGAGCGTGCGCCCCGGCGCGACCGACCACGAGACGCCGTCGACCGCCTGCACGAGCCCGTCGCGCGTGTCGAACGCGACGCGCAGGTCCTCGACCCGGAGGATCGGCTCGGCCGGCGCGCGCGCCGCTGCCGCCGCCGCGCTCACTGCTCGCGCACCCGCGGGTCGAGGTAGGCGTACGCGACGTCGACGGCGATGTTCGCGACGATCACGAAGCATGCCGCGAGCAGGACCGTCCCCTGGATCACCGGGTAGTCGGCGTGCACGATCGCCTCGTAGTTGAGGCGGCCGATGCCGGGGATCCCGAAGACCGCTTCCGTCAGCACCGCACCGCCGAGCAGCAGCCCGATGTCGAGCCCGGCGAGCGTGACGAGCGGGGTGACGGCCGCGCGCAGCGCGTGGTTCCAGACGACGCGCCGCTCCCGCACGCCCTTTGCGCGCGCCGTGCGCACGTAGTCCTCGCCCAGCACCTCGATCATGTTGCCGCGCAGTAGCCGCGCGTAGACGGCCGTGAAGGTGGAGGCGAGGACCAGCCACGGCAGGATCAGCGACGTGAACCACTTCCACGGGTCCTCGGTCAGCGGCACGTAGCTGCCGGCGCCGGGCAGCAGCGGCCACTTGCCGATGTCGTCGGCGAACAGGTACAGCGCGACGAGGCCGAGCCAGTAGACGGGCATCGAGATCCCTAGCAGCGCGCCGCCGGTCGTCAGCTTGTCGACCCACGTGCCGCGCCGCACCGCGGAGACGACGCCGAGCGGCACCGCCACGAGCACCCAGATGACGACGGCGCCGAGGGTGAGCGAGATCGTCGCCGGCAGGCGGTCGGCCAGCAGCGAGCCGACCGAGGCGCCGCTGTAGTAGCTGAAGCCGAGGTCGGCGTGCAGCACGAGGTGCTTGAGGAACGTCCAGTACTGCGCCGTCAGCGGCCGGTCGAGCCCGAGGTTCTGGCGGATCTGCGCGAGCGTCGCCGGATCGGCCTTGCGGCCGGCGCGCAGCTGCGCCGGGTCGGCCGACGGCAGCACGTAGAAGACGACGAACGTCAGCAGCGAGACGAGCGCCAGGAGCACGACGCCCCACAGCACCCGACGGAGGACGTAGGCGGCCACGGGGTGTGATTCGCCGCCGCGCCGCCTACTCCCTGTACCTCTGCGCTACTTCAACGACGTGTACGCGAGGTCGCAGTGCCCCTGGTTCCACAGCTCGGGCACGCAGCGCACGTCCTTCGCGAAGACGTTCGGCTGCCGGTCGTACAGCCACGGGACCGCCGCGGCCGTAGCCGTGACCATGCGGTCGATGTCGGCCCACGCTCTCGCGCGCGCCTGCTGGCCGACGACCAGCTCCGCTCTGTCCATCGCTCTGTTGATCGCGGCGTCGTTCAGCAGCGGCCAGTTCGGGCCGCCTTCGGGGGCGATGAACTTCCCGTTGAAGGCGAGGTTGAGCACGGTCTGCGGGTCGGCGAAGTCGCGGATCCAGCCGACGTTCGGGCAGGCGTTCACTCTCGCTCTCGGCACGCCGCAGAAGCGGCCGTACATGACGGTCGAGTCGACCAGCTTGAGGCTCGTCTTGAAGCCGAGGTCCTTCAGCGTCTGGTCGAAGATCTGCGCGTCGTCGCTGTCGGGGGCGCCCGCGAGGCCGATCACCTGCAGCGTCTCGCCGCCGGTGTATCTGCCGCTCGGATAGCCGGCCGCTCTCATGTATCTCGCCGCGAGCGCTCTGTCGCCCTGCGGGTGGGCGAGGAAGTCGACACCCGTGCCCGTCAACCCGCCGGCCTCCTCGAAGCCCTGCACGCCCGGGTAGAGGAAGTGCGTGGCGATGTCGCCGATGACCGCGCCGCCGCGCACGCGCCGCATCTGCTCGCGGTCGAGCGCGGCCGCGACGGCCTTGCGCACGTTCGCGTCGTTGAACGGCGGGATCGCCGTGTTGAGCGCGGCATAGCGCGTCCCGGCGCCCGGCGAGAAGAAGATCTGGTCGCGCGCCTGCTGGTAGGCCTTCTTGACGAGCGCAGGCGTCGGCGGGTCGGCCGCCACGATGCCCCTGCCCGCGAACGCCTGGCGTCCGTAGACGGTCGCGGAGCCGCCGATCTTGTAGTCGATCTCGTTGAGGTACGCCGGCCGGTGATCCGTCGCCGCGCGCCAGTTGGGGTTGCGCACGAGCTTGAGGCTGCGGCCGGGGACGTAGCCGTTGCCGAGCACTCTGCCGCTGCCGTCGGCGGCGACCATGTAGGGCCCGGTCGAGACGACGTGCGCGGCGTACTGCGACGGCGCCTTCGCGTCAAACGGCTTGGCGTACTCGGCCGGGACGGGCGCCGACAGCGGCAGCACGGTCGACTCCGCCACGAGCGAGGCGGTCGGACGCGTCAATCTGAAGACGAGCGTGTAGGCGTCGGGCGTCTCGATGCCGGCGATCGGCCCGCCGCTCGCTCTGTCCGCGCCGACGACGTCGCCGTAATAGGTGCTCGCGTACGCGTTGGCGACATGCGGGTTGAAGCCGCGCTCGATTGCGTACTTGACGTCTCTCGACGTCACCTCGCGATTCACCGGAGGTCCGAATCTCACTCCTCTGCGGATTCTCACCGTAAGCGTCTTGCCGCCGTCGGAGATCTGCGGCGCCGCGGCGGCGAGGTCCGGCACGAGCGTCGCCGCGTCCGTCGGTGCGTACGTGTAGAGCGTGCGCACGGTCGACGCCAGCAGGTTCAGGTCAAGGCTCTGGTAAGTGATCCCCGGATCGAGGCTCGTGATGTCCTGACTGGTGAGGACTGTCAGCGAGCCGCCCCGATGACCGCCCGCGCCGGTATCCGCCGTCGCCGCCGCGCCTCCGTTCTTGCCGCTCGAGCCGCACGCGCCGAGCGCGAGGGCGGTCAGGAGCATGAGCAGAGGCAGCCCGCGCTTGACGGTTCGCCGCATCGGGGTTCCTTTCTCGGGGGTACGCCGGGGATTCACCATTTCACTTCTCAGCGGTCGGCTCTCGGGTCGAGCGCGTCACGCAGTCCGTCACCCAGCAGGTTGAATGCAAGCACGGTGAGCAGGAGCGCTGCGCCAGGAAACACCATGTACCACCACTGCGTGTCGAAGTTGTCGGTTGCGTCGGCGATCATCCAACCCCAGCTCGCCGTCGGCGGAGAGATGCCGACACCCAGGAACGAGAGGGCCGCCTCAAGCAGAATCGTCTGCGGGAGCAGCAGACTTGAGTAGACGATGATCGGGGCGGTGAGGTTCGGCAGGATCTCGCGCACCACGATGCGGCGGTTCGAGGCGCCCAGCGAGCGGGCGGCGACGACGAACTCGCGCTCGCGCAGTGACAGCACTTGACCGCGCACGACGCGCGCGATCGACGTCCAGGTGACGAGCGCGATCACCAGGATCACCGTGCGCACGCCGGGGGTGACGGCGCCGCCCACGCACCCCTTGCCGAGCGAGCACGCCGAGGCGATGCCGATCCCCAGCAGCAGCACGGGAAACGACAGCACCACGTCGACGAAGCGCGACAGCAGCGTGTCGACCCAGCCGCGGTAGTACCCGGCCAGCAGCCCCACGGTGACACCGACGAGGACCGCGATGCCGGTGCCCGCGATCCCCACCAGGAGCGAGACGCGCGCGCCGTAGACCGTGCGCGCGAAGACGTCCCGCCCAAGCGGATCGACGCCGAACCAGTGATCGCCGTTCGGGCCGAGCGGGGTGCCGAACATGTCGGTGGCGTTGCGGTCCTGGACGTTCGGGCCTGGCGCGCCGGCGAGCTTCACCACGAGCGGCGCGAGGATCGCCACCGCGATCAGCAGGACGATCACCGCCAGCGCGGCCAGCGCGAGGCGGTCCTCGCGCAGTCGCCGCCAGAACAGCTGCCACGGCGAGCGCGCCACCCCGGCGGCGAAATCGCGCTCGTAGCGCTCCTCCTGCGCGAGCAGACCAGGCGCCCCAACGCTCATGAACCGGGATTCGCGCACGTCGGTGCAACTCCTGTAAACGGCACGCCCCAACGCGTCACCGTGACGTTCCGATCGACCCACTACGCTTGCGCGCAGCCCCGGTAGCTCAGCTGGATAGAGCGACTCCCACCTAAGGAGAAAGTCGCAGGTTCGAGTCCTGCCCGGGGCATCGCCGGGCAGGCGCGTCAGATGCGCGCGCGCTGGCGCCGCACGTACGGTCGCCACCCGCGCAGCGCGCCTGCACGCGCCCCGAAGCGCAGCCAGAGCGCGGCCGCCAGCAGCCCCGCGAGCGTGACGAGGCTCACGGCGACACCGAGCCTGAGGCCGGGCACGGTGTAGCTCCAAACGACCTGGTGCTCACCTGGCGGGACGATCACGCCGCGCATCGCGTCGTCGACGTGGAGCGCCGGCGCCGGGCGGCCGTCGACGCGCACGCTCCAGCCGTCGGTGAAGTGGTCGTCGAGCAGCACGAGCCCGCGCCGGTCGAGCTGGGCGCGGAGCGTCACGCTGGCGTTGCGCTCCCGCACGATCGTCGCTCGCCCACGCGCAAGCGGCGCGCGCGCGAGCGCCGCCACACCGGGCTGGTCGCGTTCGACCGCGACGTCGGTGCGCGGATCGAAGCGCAGATCGCCGATCGCGGCCCGCGTCGCCGCTTCGCCGTCCGTCACGTGCAGCTTGGCGGGCACCAGCACGCGCGGCGTGGCCTGGGCGTTGGCGAAGATGACGGCGTCGCCGCCGTCGTAGACGGTCCTGAGCGACGGCGGCGCGCCGCGGCCGAGCTGATCGCCGGGCGGCGCCACGACAAAGCGTGTGCCGAGCACGCTCAGCGCCCTCACCTGCGTCGGTCCGAGTCCTTCGACCCCGAACGGCGCATAGGACTCCTGCCCCGGCGAGATCATCCGCCACAGGGCGAACATGCGCCGCGTCGGCTGCGGCGAGTCGTATCCGCGTACGTCGCGGATGCCGTACACGAGCGGCCAGTCGTTCGGCATCGCGCCGTCGATGCCGACGATCCGCCCGGCGTCGCGATGCGCCCTGAGGTAGGCGACGGCCGGCGTCACGGGCGGGATCACCTTCGCCTCGGGCCCCATCGGCTGGAAGTGGCCGACGAAATGATGCGCGTCGACTGCCGCGAGCGCGACCGCGGCGACGGCGATGCCCGTGCGCCAGCGCGGACGTATCCGCGCGAGCAGCAGCAGCGCCGCCACGCCGAGGGCGAACAGCATGAACCAGACCACGCTCGTCATCGCGAGCACCGCCTTGCTCGCATAGTCCGTGCCGCGCAGGAAGTGGTTGACGGTGTGGCCGACCTCGCCGCGCAGCGGCCTCGCGGTGGCCAGCGCGAACGCGCCTCCCAGCAGCGCGAGCAGGGGGACCGCGAACCAGCGGCCAGGCGGCCGCGGGGCGTCGAGCAGCGCCTGGAGCCCGAACGCCGCCAGCAGCGCGACCGCAAACTCGTAGGCGAAGTGCAGACGCTGCGACTCGACCTCCTTGAACGCCGGCAGGTGAGTCACCAGCCAATGCAGCCCAGGCGCGCGCAGGGCGATCGCGAGGCCGAGCACGGCGAGGACGACGAAGGGCAGCTTGCGCCGCCAGCCGTCGCGCGCGAGCAGCCCGACGCACGCCAGCAGCAGCGCGATCGTGCCGCCGTAGAAGGTGCGCTCCGCGTAGTTGGCCGCCGACCTGACGGCGGCGTTCGTGGCGTCGAGCGGCGCCTCCGTCGCGCCGGCCCGGCCCCACCAGTCGGGGAAGACGACGGTCTTGAGGGCCGAGAACGGCAGCTTCTGGCCCGGCAGGCTGCCGGACCGGCGCCCCAGCACGCCGACGGTGTCGTGCGCCGAGCGCGCCTCCGGGATCAGCATGAACGCCATCAGCAGGAAGCCGGCGGCGAGGCCGCCCCCGATCAACAGCAGCGGTCGCCGGCGCGGCCCGCGCCAGCAGGCGCCGCGCACGGCCGCATAGACCAAGACGGCGGCCGGCACATGGATCTGCATGCCCGGATGCCCGCCGCCGACGGCGATCGCGATCGCGGCGGCAAGGCCGAGCGCGTCGCGTGGACGCGCCCGCTCGAACAGGCGCTCGACGAACCACAGCGCCCACGGCAGCAGCACCGCGACGGCCGGCAGCGAGTCGTGCGCGAGCCAGACGATGTTTATCGCCGAGAACGCGAACGCGATGCCGGCCAGCACGCCCGGCAGGAACGAGAGCCTGAGCTGCCGCGCGAGCAGGTAGGCGCCGAAGGCGCCCGCGAACAGCTTGAGCGCCGCCGAGACGCCCAGCGCGTAGTTGAGCGGCAGCAGCCACAACGGCAGGTTGAAGAGCGAGAAGAGCCCCGAGGCGGGGCTCTGATAGAGCGGGATGCCGCCCAGGACATACGGATCCCACGCCGGGAACGTGCCTTCGCGCAGCAGCTCGCGCACGAGGAAGCGCCACGGGTAGATCGCGGTCGGCAGGTCGATCAGCACCGCGTTCGCGTAGGCGTGGACGCCGCTCGGCGCGGACGCGCTCCACGGCGGGAAGCCGTAGAGCGTCGCGTTCGGCGAGAGGATCTTGCCCCCCACGAGCACCGGCCACAGGTAGGCGAAGACGGCCGCCCCGAGCAGCAGCGCCGCGTACACGTGCACGCGCGCGGGGGCGACTGCCCTGGTGGACGGCGCCCGCATCAGCGCTGGTCGGCGAGCGACCTGGAGCGCCGTGCGACGATCCGGCCGGAGGCGCGCGGGCGGCCCCGATGCCGCGCGGACGTCACGGCCCGGTGGGTCGCGCGCACGACGTGCTCGACCGCCTGCTCGTCGAGCCCCGGCCACAGGGGCAGCCGCACGAGGCGGCCGCTGATCGACTCGGTCACCTCGGCCGGCTCCGGCTGGCGGCCGAAGCGCCTGCCGCCGGGCGACGTGCCGAGCGGCAGGTAGTGGAAGACGGCGTGGATCCCGTCGCGCGCGAGCGCGGCGATCAGCTCGTCGCGCAGCCCGCGTTCGCGCAGCAGCAGGTAGTAGAGGTGGCCGCTGTGCTCGCAGCCCGGCGGGACGATCGGCCGCCGCACGATCCCCGCCTGCTCGAGGTCGGCGAAGCGCTCGTGGTAGGCGTCCCAGATCGCGCGGCGGGCGGTGGTGATCTCCCCGATCCGCTCGATCTGACCCCACAGGAAGGCAGCCGCGACCTCGCTCAGCAGGTAGGACGAGCCGAGGTCCCGCCACGTGTACTTGTCGACCTCGCCGCGCGTGAAGCGGGAGCGGTCGGTGCCCTTCTCCTGGACGACCTCGGCGCGTCTCGCGAGCAGCGGTTCGTTGACCGTCAGCGCGCCGCCCTCACCGCAGTGCACGTTCTTCGTCTCGTGGAAGCTGAACGTCGCCAGATGGCCGAGCGATCCGAGCGGCCTGCCGTGGAGCGTCGCCGGCAGCGCGTGCGCGGCGTCCTCGATCACGAACAGCCCGTGGCGGTGCGCGAGCGCCAGGATGCGCTCCATGTCACAGGCGACGCCGCCGTAGTGGATGACGACGATCGCGCGCGTGTGCGCGCTGATCGCGCGCTCGACGGCGGCGGGTTCGATGTTGAGCGTGTCCTCATCGACGTCGACGAAGACCGGCACGGCGCCCCGCAGCGCGAACGCGTTGGCCGTCGAGACGAACGCGAACGAGGGCACGATCACCTCGTCCCCCGGCTCCAGCTGGGTGAGGATCGCCGACATCTCGAGCGCGGCGGTGCACGACGGCGTGATCAGCGCCGAGCAGGATCCGACGTGCGCGCGCAGCCACTCCGCGCAGCGCCGCGCGAACACGCCGTTGCCCGACAGCTTGCCGGTCGCGATCGCTTCGTCGATGTAGCGGTGCTCGTCCCCAACCAGCCGTGGCCGATTGAACGGGATATCCCCCATATCCCCCACCGCGCCACTATAGAAGTTTTCGACGCACCGGTCACGCGGCTCTTGCGGCGCTGCGATGATCGTCCGATGGGGAGCCCGCAGACCGACCTGAGCCTGGTCATCCCGCTCTATCGCGACGAGGCCGCGCTGCCGGCGATCTTCGCGCGCTGCAGGGCGGTGCTCGACGACGCCGGCGCCGGCGAGCTGGTGCTCGTGGACGACGGCAGCCGCGACCGCACCGCGGACCGCGCGGTCGAGCTGGCCGAGGCGTTCGACCACGACACGACCGTCGTCCGGCTGACGCGCAACGTCGGGCAGCACGCCGCCGTGTTCGCCGGCCTCGCGCATGCGCGCGGCGAGGCGGTCGTCACGCTCGACAGCGACCTGCAGTACCCGCCGGAGGAGATCCCGCGGCTGCTCGCGGAGCTGTCGCCGCGCCAGCCGGTCGTGTCCGGGTACCGCGAGAACCGCAGGGATCCGCTCCTGCGCCGCGTCATCACGCGCGCGCTCACGCATTGGCTGAACCGCCAGATCGGCGTGAGCCTGCGCGACTTCGGCTCGATGTTCCGCGCCTACGAACGGCGCGCGGTCGATCTGATGCTGTCGCTGACGGAACGTCACCGCTACCTGCCCGCGATCCCGGCGTGGCTCGGCCTCCCGATCAAGGAGGTCCCCGTCGCGCACGCGCCGCGCGGCGCGCAGGGCACGCGCTATCGCATCACGGCGCTCGTCGAGCTGGTGCTCGACACCGTCACCGGCTACTCCGTCTTCCCGCTGCGGATCCTGACGCTGCTCGGCCTGCTGGCCTCGTTCGTCGGCCTACTCGCGACCTGCTCGTTCATCGTCTACCGCCTGTTCGTCGGTGCCGGCGTGTCGGGCACCGTGTCCGCGTTCGCGCTGATCTTCGGGCTGCTGACGGTGCAGCTGCTGATCGTCGCGCTCGTCGGCGAGTACGTCGGGCGCATCTACACCGAGGCGAAGGGGCGGCCGTACTACGTCGTCGGCGAGGTCCGCCGCTGCCGGCCGGCGCTGCCGGCCGACTCCTCGGCATGAGCGCCGCGCACGTCGAGCCGCTCGCCTGGGACAGCGACTTCTTCGGGCTTCCGATCGCACGGATCCATGCGGAGGCTCCCGATCGCCAGACGCTGGAGCGCGCGCTCGACGGCTGCCGCGAGCGCGGGGTGCGCTGCGCGTATCTGCTGCTCGACGCCGTGGACGCGCGCGGCGCGGAGGCGGCGCAGGCGCTCGGCTTCGTCCTGCGCGACGTGCGCGTCGAGCTGGAGCGGCCGCTCGCGGCGGCCGACGCGACCCTCGCGGACGGATCCGAGGTGATCGTCGCGACCGGACCGGAGCGGCTGCCGGCGCTCGAAGCGCTCGTGCGCGAGCGCTTCGCGAGCTCGCGCTTCTTCGCCGATCCGGGCTTCGCGCGCGAGCGCTGCCGAGAGCTGTACGTCGCCTTCCTGCGCCGCGGCGTCGACGGCGGTCCGGAGCGCTCGCTGCTCGCGCCGGCCGACGACGCCGGCTGCATCGTCTGCCATGCCGACGCGCGCGAGCGCGTCGGCACGATCGAGCTGGTCGCCTCGCGCCGGCCCGGAGCCGGAGCGGCGCTCGTGCGCGCCGCCGTCGCGCGCTTCGCGCAGGGGGGGATGACCTCGGCGCTCGTCGTCACGCAGGCGGGCAACGTGGCCGCGCAGCGCACGTATCAGCGCGTGGGCTTCCGCACCGCGCGCAGCGGCCTGTGGTTCCATCGCTGGTTCGCCTGACGGCCCGGCGTCAGTAGTAGACGTCGATCTGGTCCCCGAGGTGGATCCAGGAGTAGATCGCGTAGGCGTCGGGGATGGGGACGCGCAGGCAGCCGTGGCTCGCGTTGAAGGCGGGCACGTCGACGTAGCCGTGGATCGCGTAGCCGCGGATGAAGTAGGTCGAGTAGACCATCCCGTGGCTGTTCGTGCCGGGCTCTCTCATGTAGAAGCGGAAGTGGCCGAGCACGGTCGGAGTCGACGGCTTGCCGGAGCTGGTCGTGTAGGCGCGCACGACTCTGCCGCCGTCGATCAGCGCCAGCACCTGCCAGCCGAGGTTCGCCTCGACGTGGTGCCCCTGCTGCGGGTAGCGCACCTTGAAGCCGCCGACGCCGCGCATCAGGCGGTCGACGACGAACGGCGTGAGCGTCGTGATGCGCGGCATCCCGTTGACCTTGCGGAAGGCGAGCACCGCGCGGCCGGTGGCGGCGTCGTAGACGCCGTTCTGCGGCGTCGCGTAGCCGACGGCCGCGAGCCGCTGCTGCAAGAGCGCGACGAACGGGCTGCGCGTGCCGGGCCCGGCCTTCGGGGTGAGCACCGACAGCGCCGCCCGCGCGAGCAGCCTGCGCTGCTCGGCGGTCTGCTCGTGCAGCGCGAAGACCTGCACGTCGCCCGGCGTCTCGGGCTGGAATCTGACGCTGAACGTCGCGGTCTTCTGCGTGCGCGTCGGCGCCGGCGCGACCGCCACCGTCTTCAGCAGCTTGTGCCCGCGCCAGATCCGCACGCTCACCGACTGGCCCGGGACGTACGGCACGACGCGGCCCTCGATCTGCAGCGGCCGGCCGGCGACGGCGAGCAGTCTGCCGTGCACTGAGAAGGCGCCGTCGATCTGCAGCCCGATGCGGCCGGTCGGTCTGGGGCTTCTGGCCTTGGCGCTCGCGGCGAGCGCGCCCGGCGCGAGCGCGAGCGGCATCAGGAGCGCAAGCGGCAGGAGGGCGACCCGGCGGAGCATCAGGCGCGGATGCTAGTCGAGCGTGCGGGCGTCAGGCCCGTTGCACGCGCGGCTGCATGACCGCCGCGCACGCGGTCATCGTCGCGCCTACGGCGCCGACCGCCAGGAGCGCGACGGCACCGCCCGACCAGTGCTCCGTGATCCCGAACGCGAGCGCGTTGTTGACCGCGTGCAGCGCGATGCACGGCAGCAGCGAGCCGGTCCGCTCGCGCACGACGCACAGCATCACGCCGAGGATCGCGAGCGGCACGAGGAACACGGGATCGGTGCCGCCCGCGTGGACCGCGCCGAACACGAGCCCCGTCAGGAGCGCGGCAGGCCACGGCCCGCGCCAGTTGCGCAGCGCGCCGAAGAAGTAGCCGCGGAAGAAGGTCTCCTCCGCGAGCGGCGCGATCACGGTGACCAGCACGCAGACGGCGACGAGCGCCGTGGTGCTGCGGTCGACTCCGAGGCTGTCCGGCAGCTTGTCCGTCTTGCTCGTGTTGACGATCTGCGCCCACACCTGCCCGAGCGCGATGTAGGTGACGTAGGCGATGAGCATCCAGCCGAGCGCCGGCTTGACGCGCGTGCGCACGAATCCGAACTGCGCGGGCAGCACCCGCCCGGCGCGGCCCGCGAACAGCACGGCGGCGCCGACGAACGCGCCGTCCTGGAGGACCGTCGCGACGATGTTCACCGCCGGCGGGGGATCTTCGAAGGTCGCGCCGAAGAGCGCGCCGACGATGCCGACCGCGATCGCGCCCATGATCGCGAACAGCAGCGCGGTGAGGAGCGCGAGCGGCGCCGTCCACGGCGCCCAGCGCGGCGCTCCGTCGTCCGCCGGCGGCAGCGGCCGACCGAACGGATCGGCGGCCGGCGGCAGCCACGAGCCGTAGGACGGGTCGCTGCTCATCGGCTGAGCATACGGAGCAGCGGCCGCAGGCTCGGGATCGCGGGGACGCCGGCGGGAACCCGGGCATCCGGCGCCGTCCCGTTGCGCACGACGAGCACCGGCTCGATCTCCATGCCGCGCGCGCCGACCACGTCGTGCGCGACGCTGTCGCCGACGTGCAGCGCCGCGTGCGCGGGAACGTCCGCGAGCGCAAGGGCCCGCGCGAAGATCGCGCCGTCCGGCTTCGCGCTGCCGACCTCGGCCGAGACGACGACGCCGTCGAGCAGCGGCGCGAGCCCGGTCTCCGCGAGCACGTCGTGCAGCGAGACGTCCCAGTTGCTGACGACCACGAGCCGCACGCCCTGCTCGCGCGCCGCGCCCAGCACCTCGTGGACCTCCTCGTAGGCGCGGAAGCGCAGCGCGGCGAGCAGCGCGTCGGTCAGCGGGTCCAGCGGCAGCTCGCGCGCGGAGCCCGCCGGCAGCGCCTCCCGCAACGCGTCCGCCGAGCGCCGCCGCAGGTCGGCGAGCCGTTCGCGGTCGGACGCCTCGTCGTGGTGCGCGCGGTAGAAGGCGATCTCCGCGCGCAGCGCCGCGCCCGCCTCCGCGGCGCTCACGTCCAGGCCGAAGCGCCCGCGCAGCTCGCGCCGCAGCGGCTCGACCGGCGGCTCAAGCTCCACGAGCGTCCCGAGCGCGTCGAGCAGCAGCGCGCGCGCAGGCGCGCTCACGCGACGAAGCCCCAGTGCGCGAAGTGCGCCGCGAACAGCCCCAGCAGCACCGCGCTCACTCCCACCGCGCGCTCCAGTCCGCCGCGCTCGCCGCTCCAGCGCGCAAGCCACATCTGCAGGGGGAACAGCACGACGATGTAGCGCGGCAGCGACATCAGCGGCTGCGCGTCGAGCGGATACGACAGCGTCATCGCGAGCGCGACCGCGGCGTAGGCGCCGTACGCGAGCGGCAGCCGCCGCAGCGCGCCGATGCAGGCGAGCACGGCGAAGAAGAGGAAGCCGAGCAGCATCAGACTGTCGCCCGCGACCTGGAACGGATCGCCGCCGTTCTCGCCGAAGTAGCGCGGCGTCGGCGAGCCGTGCACGAGCTGGCGCAGCCCGAGCCACGCGGCGCGCACACCGCCGACGGCGGCGCCAAGCGGCTCGAAGTGGCGCAGCCACAGCGCCTGCGCGTGGTAGGGCGCGAGCGCGTCGCCGAGCACGAGCGCCGACCAGCCGAGATAGAGCGCGAGCCCGAGCGGCACGAGCGCGAGCCACAGCACCTGCCGGCGCCGCCCATGCCGTTCCTGTTGGAGGAACAGGATCGCCAGCGGCACGAGCAGCAGCACGCCGCTGTTGCGGGTCAGTGCGGCGAGCCCGCCGAGCGCGCCGGCCCACGCCCAGCGTCCCTTGCGGGCGGTGAGGAACGCGCCGACCGACACGAGCAGGAACAGCGACTCCGAGTACACGGCGGAGAAGAAGAACGCGGTCGGGAAGAACGCCACGAGCAGCACGGTCCCGCGCGCGTCGCGCTCCCCCAGCTCCAACGCGGCCAGCTTGTGCAGCAGCACGAGCGCGACCACGAAGCAGGCGAGCGAGATCAGGATCCCGGCGACAAGCGCCGAGCCGACGACCCATCCGAGCCCACGCATCAGCAGCGGATAGAGCGGATAGAACGCCGCCTGCGCGTGCGAATGCGCGTCGCCGTAGCCGTGCTCGGCGATCGTCAGGTACCAGACGGAGTCCCAGCGCGCCGCCGGCGCCACCAGCAGATCGCCGAAAGAGGAGAAGGGCGTCGTCAGGTTGCCGGCGTCGTACTGCTGCGTGCCAGCCGCTCTGCCGAGCCACAGCAGGCCGAGCAGCCCGGCGCCCCACACGATCAGGCGCGAGGTCCACAGCGCGCCCCACGCCTCGCGCCAGGCGGCGCGGTCGGCCGGTCGCAGGCGCGCGAGCGCCGCGCGCAGGCGGACGCGGTGACTGCCGCGGGTGACGGTACGCTCGCGCTCCATGCTCGGGGTCGATGTTCCCACGCTCGCGGCCACGTTCCTGCAAGCGCACAAGAACGAGCTGACCGCGCTGCTCACCGTCGTCGGCACGATCGTGCTCGCGATCGCGATCGATCGGGCGCTGAAGCACCGCGGCCACAAGCTCGCGGCTGCCGTCGTGCGCGACGAGCTGACGCCGGTGCTCGACACGCGCCTGCGCTTCCTGCGGCGCCTGCTCACGCTCTCGATCGTCGTGATCGGGCTGCTGCTGGCGCTCTCGCAGTTCGGCGGGCTGAGCCGCCTCGCCGCCGGACTGCTCGCCTCCGGCGCGCTGATCGCGGCGATCCTCGGCTTCGCCGCGCGCCAGACGCTCGCGAACCTGATCGCCGGCGTGATGCTGACGATCACGCAGCCGCTGCGGATCGGCGACCGCGTGACGATGGAGGGCGAGACCGGCACGGTCGAGGACGTGCGCCTCAACTACACCGTCGTGCGCGGCGGCGACGGCGGGCGCATCTTCATCCCCAACGAGCGGCTCGCCGCGGGGATCCTCCACAACGACACGATCGTCGAGCCGCTCGTCGCGCTGGAGGTGGAGCTGTGGCTGGCGCCGGCGGTCGACGCCGACGCCGCGCTCGGCGCGCTGCGCAGCCTCGACGGCGAGCCGATCGCGCGCATCGCCGAGGTCACGGCCGACGGCGTCAGGTACACGGTCACGCGCGGCACGGTCCCGCCGGCCGAGCGGCCGGCGCGCGAGTCGGAGCTGCGCGCCGACGCGCTGCGCGCGCTGCGCACTGCAGGACTGCTTGCGGCCGTCCCGTCCGCCTGAGCGCGCCGGGTACGCTTTGAGACCGTGACCCGCCGTGAGCGACAGCGGCGCCGCCGGCGCCGCCACGCGAGCCCCCTGCGGCGCATCGCGATCGTCGTCGCGACGCTGGCGATCGTCGCGCTGACCGCCGGCGGCATCGCGTTCGCCGGCTGGGTCGTGAGCGTGGTGCAGGACACGCCGGACATCCAGGACCTCACGCCGAAGCCGCAGGGCGCCGTCTCGACCGTCTACGCCGCCGACGGCACGCGGCTCGGCTTCATCGCCTCCGACACGTTGCGCAGCGCGGTGTCGGGCGCGCAGATCCCGCTCGTGATGAAGCGCGCGACGATCGCGATCGAGGACAAGCGCTTCTACAAGCACGGCGGCGTCGACTACGTCGGCGTCGTCCGCGCGGCGGTCAAGAACGTCACCTCCGACCAGACCCAGCAGGGCGGCTCGACGCTGACGATGCAGCTCGTGCGCAACCTCTACACGCCGGGCAGCCGCTTCAGAAAGACGCTCGTGCGCAAGATCCGCGAGGCGAAGCTGGCCGAGGAGCTGGAGAGGGAGCACTCGAAGGAGTGGATCCTCGTCGCCTACCTCAACAACGTCCCGTACGGAACCGTCGGTGGCCAGACCGCGGTCGGCGTGCAGGCGGCGGCGCGCATCTTCTTCAACAAGCCGGCCTCGGAGCTGACGCTGTCCGAGGCGTCGCTGCTCGCGGGCCTCCCGCAGGCGCCCTCGCAGTACAACCCGTTCAACAACCCCGCCGGCGCGCGCAAGCGCCGCGGCGAGGTGCTGAAGGCGATGGTCGACGCCGGCTACATCAGCCAGTCGGAAGCCGACGCGGCGAACGCGGCGCCGCTCGGCGTGCACCACAGCGACTACTACGGGCGCCGCCGCGAGCAGTTCTTCTTCGACTACGTCAGAAGCGAGCTGATCAGGCGCTACGGGCGCAGAGTCGTCGAGCAGGGCGGACTGAAGGTCTACACGACGATCAACCTGAGATTCCAGGAGGTCGCGCGGCAGGCGATCCAGGCCCACGTCGGCTACGCGGGCGCGCCGTCGGCGGCGCTCGCGACGGTCGACCCGAGCAACGGCCACATCCTCGCGATGGCCTCCTCGGCGACGTACGGCCCGACTGTCTTCAACTACGCGGCGCAGTCGCACCGGCAGCCCGGCTCGACGTTCAAGGTGATCGACCTGATGGCCGCCGCGCGCATGGGGATCGACCCCAACACCACCTACTACGTCTCCAGACACCTGACCCCTGGCTGGCTGCCCGAGGCGCCGACGTGGGAAGTGCAGACCGACAGCCACTCCTACGCCGGCTCGATCAGCCTCGCCCACGCGCTGCCGATCTCCGACAACACCGTCTTCGCGCAGCTGGGCGCCGACATCGGCCCGGAGAAGGTGCGCCAGGCCGCGTACGACATGGGCATCACCTCGCACCTCGACGCCTACTACGCGGAGGCGATCGGCGGCCTCAGATACGGGGTCTCGCCACTGGAGATGGCGAACGCGTACGCGACCGTCGCCGACGGCGGCTGGCGCAACACGGTGACGGCGATAACGAAGGTCGTCCATCCCGACGGGACCGTCGACGACCTCGGCAGACCGAGACGCAAGCAGACCTTCACCGACGGCGAGGCGTACGAGATCCTGCCGGCGATGAAGGCGGTGCTCGAGAGCGGCACGGCCGCCGGGCAGGGGATCGGCTGCCCGAACGCCGGCAAGACCGGGACGACCTCCAACAACACCGACGCGTGGTTCGTCGGCATCACGCCAAGACTGTCGACGGCCGTGTGGGTCGGCTACCCGAACGAGACGACGACGCTCGGCAGCTCCGTCTTCGGCGGCACGATCGCGGCGCCGATCTGGCACGACTTCATGACGTTCGCGAAGGGCAGCTACTGCAGCGACTGGCCGGCGCCGAAGGAGCCGTTCCAGGGCTCGTCGTTCACCGGCACGTACGCGGGCTCGTCCGGCGGCCCCTCGACTGACGGCACCACGTCGACCGGCGGGACGACCACGACGCCCACCACCACGACCACGACACCGACGACCGGCACCGGCGGCACGAGAAACCCGAACCCCGGCGCCTACGCGCATCCGCCGCAGCAGGCGCCCTCCTCGCCGCCCCCGCCGAAGCCGAAGCCGGCGCCCGGCACGAGCCAGGGCGGCGGCGCGGGCGCGCCGACCGGCTGATCCCGCGCCGATGCGCTGATCGCTGGTACGGTTCCCCCCGTGCCAAAGGAAGAAAAGGTCGAGCTGGAGGGCGAGGTGATCGAGGCCCTCCCCAACGCGATGTTCCGCGTGAGACTCGACAACGACCACGTCGTCCTCGGCCACGTCGCCGGCAAGATGCGCCGCTTCCGCATCCGCATCCTCCCGGGCGACCGCGTGCGCTGCGAGCTGTCGCCGTACGACCTCGACCGAGCGCGCATCGTCTACCGCCACCGGTAACGACGCCCGCGATCGCGCCCCCCACCGCTCCCGCCGCCCACCCCCCGGCCGTTCCCGCATGCGCGAGCTGGCGCTGATCGAGGCGATCGAGCGCGTCCTCGCGCACGACGACCCGCGCGTCGTGCGCTGGCTCGGCGACGACGCGGCGGTCGTGCGCGCCGGCGCCTACGCCGTCACCTCCGTCGACACGATGGTCGAGGGCGTGCACTTCCCCGCGCTGGCCGACGGCATCGGCACGCTCGCCGACTTCGGCCACCGCGCGCTCGCCGGCGCCCTGTCCGACCTCGCCGCGATGGGCGCGGAGCCGGGCGAGGCGTATCTCGCGCTCGTGCTGCCCGGCGGGCTCGAGGAGCCTGAGGTGCTGGAGCTGTTCGGCGCCGCGCAGGCGCTCGCGGCCGCGAGCGGCGTGACGATCGCCGGCGGCGACGTCGCGCGCGGCCCTGCGCTGATGGCGGCGGTGACGGTCGTCGGTTGGAGCGACGACGCCGGCGCGCTCGTCGGCCGCGACGGCGCCCAGCCGGGCGACCTCGTCGGCGTCACGGGCACGCTCGGCGACGCCGGCGCGGGGCTCGCGATCCTGCAGGGCCGTGCGCAGGGGATGCCGCAGCTCGCGCGGCGCTACCTGCGCCCCACCCCGCGACTCGCCGAAGGCCGTGCGCTCGCGGCCGCGGGCGCGCACGCGATGATCGACCTCTCCGACGGGCTCGCCACCGACGCGCGCCACCTCGCACGGCGCAGCGGGGTGCGTCTCGCCGTCGAGCTCGACCGCCTGCCGCTCGCGCCGGGCGTCGAGGACGTCGCGCGCACGCTCGGGCAGGACCCGGCCGCCTTCGCGGCGACCGCCGGCGAGGACTACGAGCTGTGCGTCTGCGTGCCGCCCGACGCGCGCCGCGCCGCCGAGGCGGCGGCCCCGCTCACGTGGATCGGCGTCGTCGAAGCGGGCGAGCCGGAGCTCGACCTCGGCCCGCGCGGCGCGTCACTGCGCGGCTACGAGCACCGGCTCTAGGCCGGCAGCTTCATCTCGTCGTACGCAGCCGGTCCGAGCAGCGCGCGCACGTCGGCGCGGCGCAGCGCTCCATGCACGGCGAGCATGCGCGAGACGAACGCCTCGGCGACCGCGTCGACGTCGACCTGATAGCTGGCGCGATCGATCTGCGCCTTGATCTCGCTGATTCGCATTGTGGTGTTCTCGTCGACCATCGGATCCCTGCTGCACTTATCCCGGACACGTCGGACGGCATGCAGTGCGGACCCGCATCCGCGATCCGTCGCCGTGCCGGTCGTCGCACTCGGTATCGGGGGTACCCGCTTTTGGCGTGAGGACACCCGCCGAACATCGGACGTCCGGCCACAAGGGTGCCGGCCGCAGACCCCAGGGGTGCGCCGCCTCTAAGGTCGCCGCCCCACGGCGGCGCCGCGCGCGACGACCCGCTCCAGTCGCGCGAACACGACGATGCGGTGCGCCGCGCTGTAGAGCGGATGACATGCGGACAGCACGAGCCGCTGGTAGCCGACGTCTCTCGTGATCCACAGCGCGTCCGGGTCGACGATGCGCGTGCGCTCCACGCCGTAGGTGAGGCGCGCGTAGGGCATCGTCAGCACGATGCGGTCGCCGTGCCTCAGCTCGTCGACGTGGCGGAAGGGCGCGAGGTAGGTCGTGCGGTGACCGGCGATCGCGACGGTCCCGGGCAGGCCGGGGAACGTCGTCGCCGGGTAGTGGCCGGGGCCCTTGCGCAGCGACGCGGTGTCGGTGACCTGCACGACGACGAAGTCGGCGCCGATCGCCGGGATCGCGATGCGTCCGATCGGATCGCCGGTGCGGGCGGTGCGGCGCGCCTCGCGCGCAAGGAACTCGATCCGTCGTCGCTGCGAGGCCAACGCGGCGAGCACGCGCCGCTGGACTGGAGTGGGTCCGCGCTGCTCGATGCGCTCGAGCTGCCCCGACAGCTTGCTCTGCTCGATCCGCGCGAGCAGGGCGGACACCGGCTCCTGCCACGCGAGCGTGATGCCGGCGTCCGCGATCATCAGCACGCCCGCCACGATCAGGACCGTCGAGAGTGCTCGCAGCGCGCGCCTCATCGCCGCAAGGCGGACTCCGTCCCGCCCAACGATCCGGGACCGGCGTAGGACGCCGGGCCGCGCACGGTGATCGGCGTCGCCACGTCCGGATGGCCGGAGCCGGTCGCTCGCAGCACGACGACAAGCGCACTCGCGGCGCAGCCCAGCACGACGCTCCACACGAGCACGGCCGCGAACGAGATCCCGCCGCCAGCGACGAGCAGCTGGAGCATCCACACGAGCTGCAGCGGCCCGAGCCCGAGCTGGCGCGCGATCGCGTAGGCGACGAGCAGCGGCGCGACCAGGCCGAGCGCCCACAGCGCGAGCGCGGCCGCGCGCCGCAGATGCGTCTCCGGCGCCATCGCCAGCAACCACAGGTGCAGCGCCGGGATCAGCAGCAGGCTCGTGTATGGATTCGCGATCCACACGATCAGCGCGGCGGCGCACAGCACGAGCACGATCGCCGTCGCGGCGCCTCCTCCGCCCGGCTCCCCTTCGACTCCGAGCGGGCCCAGGAGCTTCCGGCGTGCGAACCACCCGAGCAGCGCGGCCGCGACGACCGTCGCCAGCGCGGCCGCGTTCGGCGCGTTCGCCGCTCCCGCGACGGGGGCGGCGGGAGCAGCTTCGACGAGGCCGCTGCGGAACAGCCCGATCGCCGCCAACGCGGCAAGGACGAAGGGAAGCGCGGCGAGCAGGAGCCAACGCAGCCACATGCCGACCCGCTCGCGCCGCCGCCGCACGCGCGCGAACGCGTCGACCGCGGCAAGCAGCACCGGCAGCAGCAGCGCGATCGCCAGAAGCCGCACGGGCCACGCGGGCAGCACCTTTCTCTCCAGCAGCAGATACGACGCGCTGCCGGGGAGGTCTCCACCGCCGTCGAGCGCGCCGATGCTGCGCAGCGCCGTGCGGCCGAACGTCGTCAGCTGCGCAGCCGAGACGGGCGCGTCCGCGGCGGGCGCCCGCTCACCGCTCGCCGACAACAGCACGGCGCCACGCCCACCCGCGTTGAACGGGCCCTGCTCGCCGAGCGTGAGCGGGACGGCGAGCCGCGCCAGCTGCACGGCCGGTCGCGTGCCGCCGGCGCGTCGACCGGCCTCGGTCATCAGCGCCGACTCGACCGTGCGTCGCAGCTCCAGCGGAGGGAGCGCGGTCGACTCCGACCACGGCACGACGAGCGGTCGGTCCATGCGCGTCCCGGCCACGTCCCCGAGCACGAGCACCGCGTCCACCGGGCCCCCGGCCTCCTCCGCCAGCTGCCGCGCCGCCGCGAGGCCGGCCGTGCCGCCGCTCGTCGAGGCGAGCACGAGCGTGCGGTTGAGCGTGCGGCCGCCCAGCACGCGGGCGAGCTCCAACAGCGCGGCGGTGCCCGACAGCTCGGCGCGCGCCCCGCGCCCGAGCGCATCGCGATGGGCGAGGACGAGGATGCGCCGGTTCGAGAAGCCGGCTCGCTCCCCGACGACCGTCTGCAGCTCGCGCGTCCCGTCGACCGTCTGCGCCGAGGAGCGCCGCACGCTGACGCGGAAGCCGCTCGTGCGCAGCGTCTGCGCCACGCGCTGCGCCACGAGCCCGTCGCCGCTGGAGCCCGGCCGCCGCAGCGGCGCGGCGGTCGCGAGCTGGTCGAGCTGCCGGAACGCCGCCGCGCCGTCGAACGCGTCCGGCGCCAGCGACGCCGTCAGCGGGCGCGGCAGCTCGCGCAGCGAGAAGCCGACGAGCACGAGCGCGAACAGGATCGGGAGGAACGCCGCCCGGTAGATCCGCGGATCGAGCACACGCGGCAGGTTATCCACGCACGCCGTCGGGGAAGGGCGGGGTCCGGGTCCGGCGCGGCCGCCTCCACACCCGGTTTCGCCGCGCGTGTGAATTTAGGTAGTACGTCTGCGTTCAGCGGACTACGCTTCGGGTCGCATGGCCGAGCGATCCACGCGCATCCTGCTCGTCGACGACGAGCAGTCGATCCAGACGTTGCTGTCATATCCACTCAGGAGAGACGGCTACGAGGTCGTGCAGGCCGTCGACGGGCGCGAGGCGCTCGACCGCTTCGACGAACGTCCCTTCGACCTCGTCGTGCTCGACGTGATGCTGCCGAAGCTCGACGGGCTCGAGGTCTGCCGCCGGCTGCGGAGCCGCAGCACGGTCCCGATCATCCTGCTGACGGCCAAGTCGGAGGAGATCGACCAGGTCGTCGGCCTGGAGATCGGCGCCGCCGACGACCTCACCAAGCCGGTCTCGATGCGCGAGTTCCGCAGCCGCGTGAAGGCCGCGCTGCGCCGCTCGGAGCTGTCGCGCACGAGCGACGACGACGGCGGCGTGCTCCAGCACCACGAGCTGCGCATCGATCCGGACAAGCGCGCGGTCTGGCTCGCCGGCGAGCCGGTCTCGACCACGTTCGTCGAGTTCGAGATCCTGCTCACGCTCGCGCGCAGCCCCGGCCGCGTCTTCACGCGCGACATGCTGCTCGCACGCGTGTGGGGCGACTCGGCCTACCGCGACCCGCGCACGATCGACGTCCACATCCGGCATCTGCGCGAAAAGATCGAGCGCGATCCGAAGGAGCCGCAGTACCTCTTCACCGTGCGCGGCGTCGGCTACCGCTTCCGCGACACGGACGAGTAAGCGCTGCGCTCGCTTCGCAACCGCCTCGCCTTCCTCTTCTTCGCGATCACGCTCGCCGCGATCGGCGTGCTCTACCTCTACGTCGTGCCGCAACTGCAGTCGCGCCTGCGCGACGAGAAGCTGTCGCAGCTGCAGACCTCCGCGCAGCAGACCGTCGAGCAGATCGCCGCGACCGTCGGCGGCGCGCGCACGAACGCCGACGTGATCGAGACGGTGGAGCCCGCGATGTGATCGATCGACGTGAACACGATCGGCGTGATTCGCCCGAGGTCCGACGGCCGGCCGAACGAGCCGCGCATCTGCGCGTCCCAGTAGCTCGGCAGCGGCAGGTCGGCGGCGACGAACGGCCGCACGACGAGGTCGAAGTACGAGCGGCGCACGCCGACGATCACGCCGCCGTCGCCGACCGGTCCCTCGGCGGTCACGCCCGAGTCGAGCAGCCCGGCGTAGCCCCCGGCGCGCCAGCGATCGGTGCGCGGCTCGCGCGTCGTCAGGTTGACGAGCCCGCCCTCGGCGCGGCCGTACGCGACGTCGAACCCGCCCGGCGTGACCGACAGGTCGCCGAGCATGTCGCTCGGGTAGAACGACGTGAACCCGCCGAAGTGGAACGCGATCGGCACCTCGATGCCGTCGAGGTAGACCGCGGAGTCGCTCGGCGAGGCGCCGCGCAGCACGAGCCCGCCGAAGCGGTACGGGATGCGCGCGACGCCGGGCCGCACCGGCCCCGCGCGCAGCATGTCGTTGCCCCCGCCGGGGATCAGCTTGAC
>JBQCIQ010000136.1:0-14670 GCA_051953595.1 Conexibacter sp.
GAACGAGCCGCCCGGCGCGCGCATGCGCGTCGCGCTGTCCGGCCTGACGATGGCGGAGTACTTCCGCGAGCAGGGCCAGGACGTGCTGCTGTTCGTCGACAACATCTTCCGCTTCGTGCAGGCCGGCTCCGAGGTCTCGGCGCTGCTCGGCCGCATGCCCTCGCAGGTCGGCTACCAGCCGACGCTGGAGTCGGAGATGGGCCAGCTGCAGGAGCGCATCACCTCGACGCGCCAGGGCTCGGTCACCTCGGTGCAGGCGATCTCCGTGCCGGCCGACGACCTCACCGACCCGGCGCCGGCGTCGGTGTTCGCCCACCTCAATGCGACGACGGTGCTCTCGCGCTCGATCTCCGAGAAGGGCATCTACCCGGCCGTCGACCCGCTCGACTCGACCTCGACGATCCTCAAGCCGGACATCCTCGGCGAGGAGCACTACACGGTCGCGAACGAGGTCAAGCAGATCCTCCAGCGTTACAAGGAGCTGCAGGACATCATCGCGATCCTCGGCATCGACGAGCTCTCCGACGAGGACAAGCTCGTCGTGCAGCGCGCGCGCAAGGTCGAGCGCTTCCTCTCGCAGCCGTTCCACGTCGCGGAGCAGTTCACCGGCACGCCGGGCGCCTCCGTCCCGATCGCCGAGACGATCCGCGGCTTCACGGAGATCATCGAGGGCAAGCACGACGAGCTGCCCGAGCGCGTCTTCCTGCTCAAGGGCACGATCGACGACGTCGTCGCGGCGGCGAAGGGGTAGGGCGTGGCCCGCACGAAGTTCCCGGTCGAGGTCCTCACCCCCGAGGGGGAGGTCTTCAACGACGAGGTCGAGATGGTCTCGACGCGCACCGCGACGGGCTCGATCGGCATCCTCGCCAACCACACGCCGCTGCTGGCGATGCTCGACCCGACGGAGCTGCGGCTCTACCGGTCCGAGAGCGAGATCGTCCGCTACGCGCAGGGCGAGGGCTACCTGCAGGTGGCCGAGGGGCGCGCGCTGATCCTCGTCGAGGACGCGATCGCCCCGGGTCAGCTCGACGCGGCCGATCTGACCGAGAAGCTGCGCGCCGCCGAGGACGCCTACGCGAGAGCGGAGGAGGGCTCGGAGGAGCAGCGGCTCGCCGCCCGCGACAGACGCCGCTGGGAGGCCTTCCAGCGGATCGCCGCCGGCGGTTAGCGCTCACGTGCGCGCCGGGCCCGCCCGGCGCGCCGCTTATCCTCTCCCGTCGTGGTCGACGAACGCGCCCTCGCCGAGCGGCTGATCTCCTACGACACGTCCCGCCCCGAGGAGCTTGCGGCGGCGGCGGCGTTCGTGAAGGGGTGGCTGGAGGCGCGCGAGATCGACGTGCGCGAGCACGCGCACAACGGGCTGCCGGTGCTGATCGCGGAGGTCGGCGCGACCGACGAGGGCGACGGCTGCCCCTGCGTGCTGCTGCACGGCCACCTCGACGTCGTCCCCGGCCACGAGGACCAGTACGAGCCGCGCGTCGAGGGCGACCGCCTGATCGGCCGCGGCGCCTACGACATGAAGGGCGGCCTCGCGGCGATGATGTGCGCGGTCAAGGACTGCGCCGAGCAGCGCGACGTGAAGGTGCGGTTCCTGTGCGTGCCCGACGAGGAGGCCGAGGACGTCGACGAACGCTCGACCGACGAGCTGGTGCGGGCCGGCATGCGCGCCGACTTCGCGATCACCGGCGAGCCGACGAACCTGCACATCGGGATCGAGGCGAAGGGCGTGCTGGCGATGCGCATCGAGGTGTGCGGGCGCGCCGCCCACGGCTCGACGCCGTGGCTCGGCGACAGCGCCGTGCTGAAGGCGTTCGACGTCTTCCGTCGCATCGAGGCGATGGACTTCGCGCGCGAGTCCTCCGAGCTGTTCGACCGCCCCTCGATCAACCTCGGGCGGATCGAGGGCGGCGACGTCTTCAACAAGGTGCCCGACCGCTGCGAGATGGTCGTCGACATCCGCTACCTGCCGGGCCAGGACCCCGGCGAGATCCTGGCGCAGATCCGCGCGCTGCCGGACGTGACGGTCGCGCAGACGCTGATGCGCGCGCCGGCGCATGTCGAGCGCACCAACCCGTACGTGCGCGCGCTGCGCGCCGCGGCCGCGCGCACGACCGACGGCGAGGCGCTGAGCGTCGGCCGCGACGGCGCCTCGGACGCGATCTCGTTCCTGGAGGCCGGCATACCGGCGGTCGAGTTCGGGCCGACCGGCGCCGGCCACCACGGTCCGGAGGAGTGGGTCTCGATCTCCTCGATGCGGCGCTACCGCGAGGCGCTGGCGGGCTTCGTGCGGACGCTGCCGGAATGGCTCGCGCGCGACCGGGCCGCCGGCGCGAGCGGCCTGACGGCGATCGAGGGGGGGCTGGCGTGAGCCTCGACGCGCAATCCGGACCGCCCGAGTTCCCGCGCCGCGGCGGACTGTGGCTGAAGTTCCTGCTGGCGGCGCTGACGATCGTCGCGCTGAGCGCCGGCATCACCGCCACCGTGGGCCTCAACGAGGTGCAGAACTTCGTCGACGACATCAAGCAGGGCGGCACGATCGCGAACGCGGGCAGCGTCATCACGCGCGCGCAGGCCGGCGATCCGCAGACGATCCTGCTGATCGGCTCCGACCACCGCTACGGCCACGACACGAGAGACGCGCGCTCGGACACGATGATCCTCGTGCGGCTCGACCCGGACGCGAACGCGACGACCGTGCTGTCGATCCCGCGCGACCTGAAGGTCGACTTCACCGTCCCCGGCGGCGGGCTGCGCGTCGGCGCGAAGATCAACGAGACCTACACCGACGGCGGCGAGGTGCTGACGGCGAAGGTGATCAGACGCCTGCTGCGGATCCCGATCAACCACATCGTCAACATCAACTTCAGAAGCTTCAAGGCGGCCGTCGACGCGATCGGCTGCGTGTACGTCGACGTCGACCGCTGGTACTACCACTCGAACCTCGGCCTGCCCGCGAGCCAGCAGTACGCCGAGATCAACGTTCCGCCCGGGTACCAGCGACTGTGCGGCTCCCAGGCGCTCGACTACGTGCGCTATCGCCACGGCGACAGCGACTTCGTCCGCTCCGCGCGCCAGCAGGACTTCCTGCGTCAGGTCAAGTCGCAGTACGGCGCCAGCCAGTTCCTCTCCGACCCGCACAAGCTGACGAAGCGGATCGGCAAGTACATGCAGACCGACGCCCTCCTGCAGAGCAAGGAGGAGCTGCTGCGGCTGATCTACCTCGTCGGCTACTCGGCGAGCCACGGGATCTACCAGGTGCCGTTCCCCGAGCACTACTACATCGCGCCGGGCGGGGAGTCCTTCGTGACCGCGTCGCCGAGCGAGCTGGCGCAGGTGCGCCACCTGTTCCTGTCGCCGCCGCCGAAGGAGCCGAAGAGCCAGGCCACAGGCGGCGGTCACCGCCACGGGCGCCGGGCGTCGCGCGGGCCGAGCCTCGACCACCTCGTGAACGCGCAGACGACGGGCGAGGACTACGCGATCCAGCTCGGCGGGATGAGGTTCCCCGTCTACTACCCGAAGCTGCTGGCGGCGGGGACGCAGTACAGAACGCCCGAGCGCAACGCGAGCGGGGAGCTGGTGTACCCGCGCCCCTACCGCATCAAGGCGTCCGACGGCAAGATGAAGGCCGCCTACCGGTTCGTGGTCGTCTACAACGTCAACGACGGCAGCTACTACGGGATCCAGGGCACCACCTGGACGAACCCGCCGATCCTCGACCATCCGTCCGCCGACACGCGCACGGTCAACGGCAAGCACCTGCTGCTGTTCTACGACGGCAAGCACCTGCGCACCGTCGGCTGGAAGACCGCGCACGGGGCGTACTGGGTGCAGAACACGCTGCAGGAGAGATTGACGAACGACCAGATGCTCGCGATCGCCGGCTCGCTCACGCGACTCGGCGGCAGATGAGCCGGGGCTCCTGAGGGACTGCTGCTTCTGCGCGATCCGTTAGTAGTCTTCGCCGCCCCATGAGCTCCGCGCGCGAACCGATTGCGGTCATCGGCACCGGCTATGTGGGCCTCGTGACGGCGGCCGGCTTCGCGGAGCTGGGCAACGAGGTCTGGTGCGTTGACATCGACGCGGACAAGGTCGCCCGCCTGGAGCGCGGCGAGATCCCGATCTACGAGCCGGGCCTGGCCGAGTCGATCGCCGCCAACCGCGAGCGGCTGCACTTCTCGACGGACCTCGCGCCTGCGCTGGAGCACGCGCGGCTGCTGTTCGTCGCGGTCGGCACGCCTCCGACCTACTCCGGCGACGCCGACCTGTCGGCGGTCCATGCCGTCGTCGACGCGATGCCGCCCTCCGACCGGCACGCGCTCGTGATGAAGTCGACCGTCCCGGTCGGCACCGGCGCGTCGATCAAGCGCGAGTTCGCCGCCCGCGGCAAGGACGGCTTCCGCTACGTCTCCTGCCCGGAGTTCCTGAAGGAGGGGACGGCGCTCGCCGACTTCCGCAGACCGGACCGCGTCGTCGTCGGCGACGACGGCGACTGGGCGGGCGAGGCCGTCTGCGAGCTGTACGCGCCGCTCGGCGCGCCGCTCGTGCGCACCGACATCGCCAGCGCCGAGATGGTCAAGCTCGCCTCCAACGCCTTCCTCGCGACGAAGATCTCGTTCATCAACGAGATCGCCAACGTCTGCGAGGAGACGGGCGCCGACGTCGGCGAGGTCGCGAAGGGGATGGGGCTCGACCGCCGCATCGGCGAGCACTTCCTGCGCCCGGGCATCGGCTACGGCGGCTCGTGCTTCCCGAAGGACGTCAGCGCGCTCAAGCAGCTGGCCGGCAACTCGGGCTACCACTTCCAGCTGCTGACGGCCGTGATCGAGGTCAACGAGCTGCAGAAGCGGCGCGTGATCTCGAAGCTGCAGAAGCACCTCGGCTCGCTCGTCGGCAAGACCGTCGCGCTGCTCGGCGTCGCGTTCAAGCCCGACACCGACGACATGCGCGAGGCGTCCTCGCTCGTGCTCGCGGCGCGGCTGCAGGCCGACGGCGCCACTGTGCGCGCCTACGACCCGATCGCCGAGGAGGAGGCGCGGCGGCTGATGCCGGGCGTCCACTTCGCGCCGAGCGCGATCGAGGCGCTGGACGGCGCCGACGCGGTCGTGCTCGTGACCGAGTGGCCCGAGTTCAAGGCGCTCGACTGGGACACCGCTGCCCGCCGCATGCCCGGCAGGCTCGTGATCGACGGTCGCAACGCGCTCGACGCGCAGGCGGTCCGCGCGGCCGGCTTCGCGTTCGAGGGGATCGGCCGCGGCGCCGACCGCACGGCGGCGCAGGGAGAGGGCGCCCACCGCCCACCCCCGCGCGAGCCGGAAGGCGTCGGCACCGGAACGACCGCGTAGCGATGCAGGCGTTGATCCTCGCCGGCGGAGAGGGCACGCGGCTGCGACCGCTGACCTCGACGGTCCCCAAGCCGGTCGTGCCGCTCGTCGACCGGCCCTTCATCGCGTTCATGCTCGAATGGCTGCGCGGGCACGGCGTCGACGACGTCGTGATCTCGTGTGGCTTCCTCGCCTCCGGCGTGCACAACGTGCTCGGCGACGGCTCGGCGTACGGGATGCGGCTGCGCTACGTCGAAGAACCGAAGCCGCTCGGGACCGGTGGGGCGGTCAAGTTCGCCGAGTCGCTGCTCGACGAGCGCTTCCTGATGCTCAACGGCGACGTGCTGACCGACATCGACCTCACCGCCCAGCTGGCGCAGCACGAGCGCACCGGCGCGCGTGCGACGCTCGCGCTCGTGCCGGTCGAGGACCCGTCCGCGTACGGGCTCGTGCGCCGCAACGGCGACCTGAGCGTGAGCGAGTTTTTGGAGAAGCCGAGCCCCGACCAGATCGACACGAACCTGATCAACGCCGGCGCATACGTCCTGCACCGCGACGTGCTGGCGGACGTCCCGACCGACCAGCAGGTCTCGATCGAGCGCGAGCTGTTCCCGACGCTCGTCGACGACGGCCTGTACGGCTACGAGGCGTCGGGCTACTGGCTCGACATCGGCACGCCCGAGCGCTATTTGCAGGCGACGTACGACATCCTCGACGGCGCCGTCAAGACGAGCGTCACGGAGCGCTACGACGCCGCTCGTCTCGCCGTCGCCGACGGCGCGCAGCTGAGCGGCCGCGTCGTCGGCCCGGCGCTCGTCGGCGAGGGCGCGCGCGTCGCCGACGGCGCGCTCGTGACCGGTCGCAGCGTGCTCGGCCGCGGCGTCGAGGTCGCCGAGGGCGCGCACGTCGACGGCTCGGTCGTGCTCGACGGCGCCGTGATCGGCCCGCACGCCCAGCTGACGCACTGCATCGTCGGCCCCGGCGCGCGCGTCGGCGCCCACACGCGCCTCGGCGAGGGCGTCGTGCTCGGCGAGTGCGTGACGCTCGGCGCCGACAACCAGCTTGCCGCCGGCGCGCGGCTGTCCCCGAACGTGTCCCTTCCCGACGGAGCGATCAAGTTTTGAGCGAACCGGCCACCCTCACCCGCGATGCGATCGACGCCGTCGACGCCGCCAAGCAGATCGACGACATCCTCGCGCTCCCGGAGCACCTGCGCGACGCGCTGTGGCGCGTCGAGTCGGCGAAGCTGGAGCCGCACGACGCGCCGGGCGGCCTGATCGTCGCCGGCATGGGCGGCTCGGCGATCGGCGGCGCGCTCGCGCGCGCGGCGCTCGGCGACCGCGCGTCGCGGCCGCTGATCGTGATGCGCGACTACGGCGTCCCGTCCTGGACGACGCCCGACGCGACGGTGCTGTGCGCCAGCTACTCCGGCAACACGGAGGAGACGCTGGCCGCGTTCGAGGCGGCGGGCGCGCTCGGCGCGCGCCGCGTCGTCGCGACGACCGGCGGCAAGCTGGCGGCCGCCGCGCGCGAGGAGGGCGTGCCGGTGATCCCGCTGCCGGGCGCGTTCCAGCCGCGCGCCGCCGTCGGCTACATGCTCGTGATCGCGCTCGAGGTTGCGGCCGCCTGCGGCGTCTCGGAAGCGATCCACTCGGAGATCGACGTCGCGGCCGCCCACACGGAGGAGCTGGTGAAGGAGTGGGGGCCGGACGGGGCGGAGGACGCGCTGCCGAAGCAGCTCGCGCGCGGGCTGCTGGGGACGATCCCGCAGATCGCCGGCGCCGGCCTCACCGCGCCGATCGCGTACCGCTGGAAGACGCAGCTGAACGAGAACGCGAAGCTCCTCGCGCATTCCTCCGAGCTGCCGGAGCTCGACCACAACGAGGTCGCCGGCTGGGTCGGGGCACCGGAGCACGGCCAGTTCAGCGCGGTCTTCCTCGACGACTCGGACCTGCACCCGCGCATCCGCCAGCGGATCGAGCTGACGCGCGGTCTGATCGGCGCGAGTGCGGCCGCCTCCTTCCGCGTCGAGAGCCGCGGCGAGACGCGCCTGGAGCGGCTCGTCTCACTCCTGCTGCTCGGCGATCTCGTCTCGCTCTACCTCGCCGTCCTGCGCGGCATCGACCCGACGCCGGTCGACGCGATCGAGCGGCTCAAGGGCGCGCTGATCGGCGGATAGCCGCCGCCGGGGCGGCACCCGAGCACGTCAAAACCTTGACACGCCTCTGGTAAGGTTGGTCGCCGGATGGCGGGCGACGACGCGCTGACGATCCACGAGGCGGCCGAGACGACCGGCTGGTCGCCGCGCATGCTGCGCTACGTCGAGCGCAGCGGGCTCGTCGAGCCGGAGCGCTCGTCCTCCGGCTACCGGCTGTACGGGCCGGCGGAGCTGCAGCGGCTGCGGACCTTGCGCGAGCTGCTGGAACGCTTCGAGGTCGGCCTCTCGGAGATCGGCTTCGCGCTGCGGATGCGGCGCGACCCCGATCTGCGCGCGGCGATCGCGGAGTGGTTCGAGGCCGAGCCGCACCGCCCGGAGCACGTCGACGCCGCCGACTGGCTCCGCTGGGAGCAGGAGAAGCACCAACGGCTGCTCAACACACGACTGATGGAGACCGCACCGCGATGACCGCCCTGTCCAGCAAGACCGACTTCAAGGTCGCCGACCTGTCGCTCGCCGACTTCGGCCGCAAGGAGATCCGCCTCGCCGAGCACGAGATGCCCGGCCTGATGTCGATCCGCGAGGAGTTCGCCGCGAGCCAGCCGCTGAAGGGCGCGAGGATCATGGGCTCGCTGCACATGACGATCCAGACGGCCGTGCTGATCGAGACGCTTGTCGCGCTCGGCGCCGAGGTGCGCTGGGTCTCCTGCAACATCTTCTCGACGCAGGACCACGCGGCGGCCGCCGTCGCGGTCGGTCCGAATGGCACGCCCGACGACCCGCAGGGCATCCCCGTCTTCGCCTGGAAGGGCGAGACGCTGGAGGAGTACTGGTGGTGCACCGAGCAGGCGCTCACCTGGCCGGGCGAGGACGGTCCCAACATGATCCTCGACGACGGCGGCGACGCGACGCTGCTCGTGCACAAGGGGACCGAGTACGAGGCCGCCGGGGCCGTGCCCGACGACCAACCCGGCGACGCCGAGGAGTGGGGGGTGATCCTGCGCCTGCTGCGCAAGACGCTCGCCGAGGACCCGCAGAAGTGGACGAAGATCGGGCAGGGGATCAAGGGCGTCACGGAGGAGACGACGACCGGCGTTCACCGCCTCTACGAGATGATGGAGGCCGGCACGCTGCTGTTCCCGGCGATCAACGTCAACGACTCGGTCACGAAGTCGAAGTTCGACAACCTCTACGGCTGCCGCCACTCGCTCGTGGACGGCATCAACCGCGCGACCGACGTGATGATCGGCGGCAAGGTCGCCGTCATCTGCGGCTTCGGCGACGTCGGCAAGGGCTGCGCCGAGTCGCTGCGCGGCCAGGGCGCGCGCGTGATCGTCACCGAGATCGACCCGATCTGCGCGCTGCAGGCGGCGATGCAGGGCTACGAGGTCAAGACGCTCGAAGACGTCATCGACGAGGGCGACATCTTCGTCACGACGACCGGCAACAAGGACATCATCACCGCCGATCACATGGCGCGCATGAAGCACCAGGCGATCGTCGGCAACATCGGCCACTTCGACAACGAGATCGACATCGCCGGCCTTGCGAAGGTCGCGGGGATCGAGCGGATCAACATCAAGCCGCAGGTCGACGAGTGGAAGTTCCCCGACGGCCACACGATCATCATGCTGTCCGAGGGGCGCCTGCTGAACCTCGGCAACGCGACCGGCCACCCGTCGTTCGTGATGTCCAACTCGTTCTCGAACCAGACGATCGCGCAGATCGAGCTGTTCACCAAGAACGACGAGTACGAGCGCAAGGTCTACGTGCTGCCGAAGCACCTCGACGAGAAGGTCGCGCGGCTGCATCTCGACGCGCTCGGCGTGAGACTGACGAAGCTCACGCCCGAGCAGGCCGCGTACATCGGCGTGCCGGTCGAGGGCCCGTACAAGCCGGATCATTATCGGTACTAGAGCCCCCAAGAAGTCCGCATCCGACGTTGCCGACCTCGGCCTGGCCGAGGCCGGCGACGCGCGCATCGCGTGGGCGCAGGAGCGGATGCCGGTGCTGCGCTCGATCCGCGAGCGGTTCGCGCGCGAGCGGCCGCTCGACGGCCTGCGCGTCGGCGTCTGCCTGCACGTCACGACCGAGACGGCGAGCCTCGTCCGCACGCTGATCGCGGGCGGGGCGCGCGTCGCGCTGTGCGCCGCCAACCCGCTCGACACGCAGGACGACGTCGCCGCCGCCCTCGTCGAGCGCGACGGCGCGACCGTCCACGCGATCCACGGCGAGGACATGGCGACCTACTACCGCCACATCGAGGCGGTGCTCGATACGAGACCGCAGCTGACGATGGACGACGGCGCCGACCTCGTCTCGACGCTGCACGCCAGCCGCCCCGACGCGCTCGCCGACGTGCTCGGCGGCACAGAGGAGACCACCAGCGGCGTCGTGCGCCTGCGCGCGCTGGAGGCGGCCGGGCAGCTCGGCTTCCCGGTCGTGGCGGTCAACGACGCGCGCACGAAGCGGCTGTTCGACAACCGCTACGGCACCGGCCAGTCCGCCCTCGACGGGATCCTGCGCGCGACGAACATGCTGCTCGCCGGCCGCGTCGTCGCCGTCTTCGGGTACGGCTGGTGCGGGCAGGGGATCGCGCTGCGCGCGAAGGGCGCCGGCGCGCAGGTCGTCGTCTGCGAGGTCGATCCCGTGCGCGCGCTGGAGGCGAAGCTGGAGGGCTTCGAGGTGCTGCCCGGCGTCGCCGCCGCCGCGAAGGCCGACGTGCTGATCACCGCCACCGGCAACCGCGACGTGATCGGCCGCGCGCACTACGAGGCGATGCGCGACGGGGCCGTGCTCTGCAACGCCGGCCACTTCGACGTCGAGTGCGACCTCGCCGCCCTGCGCGAGATGGCGGTCGAGCGCCGCCCGGTGCGCCCGCACGTCGAGCAGCACGTGCTGGCGGACGGCCGCCGCGTCAACCTGCTGGCGGAGGGCCGCGTCGTCAACCTCGCGGCGGCCGAGGGCAACCCCGCCGCCGTGATGGACATGTCGGTCGCCAACCAGGCGCTCGCCGCCGAGCACCTGGTCAAGCACGCCGGTGCGCTGGAGGCGCGCGTCCACGGGGTCCCGCACGCGATCGACGACGAGGTCGCCCGCCTCACGCTCGCCGCGCTCGGCGTCGAGATCGACGTGCTCACCGACGCCCAGCGCGCCTACCTCACCGCGTGGGAGCAGGGCACGTAGGACGTTCGCTAGGGTCCGCGGCCTCATGAAGGCCATGGTCCTCGCAGCGGGTCTCGGCACCCGTCTCCGCCCGCTCACGTTCGAGCTGCCGAAGCCGATGGTGCCGGTCCTCGACCGGCCCGTGATGGCGCACATTGTCGACCTGCTCGACCGCCACGGCTACACCGACGTGATCGCGAATCTCCACTACTTCCCGGAGACGATCCGCGACTACTTCGGCGACCGGCTCACGTACCGCGAGGAGCCCGAGCTGCTGGGCACCGCCGGCGGCGTGCGCAACTGCGCCGACTTCCTCGACGGCGACACGTTCCTGATCATCTCCGGCGACGCGCTCACCGACATCGACCTCGACGCCTTCGTCGCGCGGCACAAGGCGGCTGGCGGGATTGGCACGCTCGCCGTCAAGCGCGTCGCGAACACGCGCGAGTTCGGCGTCGTGCTGCACGACGCCGACGGCCGCATCACCGGCTTTCAGGAGAAGCCGGACCCGGCCGAGGCGCTGTCGGACCTCGGCAACTGCGGCATGTACCTGTTCGAGCCGGAGATCTTCGACTACTTCCCGAGAAGCGACTTCGTCGACTGGGCGAACGACGTCTTCCCGGCGCTGCTCGCCAACGACGTGCCGTTCCACATCCACGAGATCGACGAGTACTGGAACGACGTCGGCTCGCTCGACGAGCTGAAGCAGGGCACGTTCGACGCGATGCAGGGCGCGCTGAGGGTGGAGCTGCGCGGCGAGGAGGTCGCGGAGGGCGTGCGCATCTGCGAGGGCACCGAGCTGACCGACGCGACGCTGATCGAGCCGCCGGTGTGGATCGGGCGCGATGTGACGATCGCCCCCGGCGTGCGCCTCCAGGGTCCGCTCGCGATCGGCGACGGCGTCACGATCGGCGAGGGCGCGGCGCTGAAGGACTCGGTCGTGCTGCCCGGCACCGAGATCGCCCCGCACACGATCCTGATCGGCGCGATCACCGGCTCGACCGGGATCGTCGAGCGGCTGCGGCCGCGCGGCTGAGCCCGCCGCGCGCTACACCGCGCCGTAGCGCTCCGCCCGCTGCTCTTCGCGCTCTGACTGCGCGAGCATGCGCACGAACAGCACGGCGACGACGATCCCCATCACGACCGCCTGCTCCAGCGCCATGATCGCCCCGGCGAGCGCCTGGTCGGCGTCGGGCGTCAGCCCCCACCAGTGCGGCTGGCTCGTGTAGTAGGAGAAGATCGAGCTGGGCGCGAACGTCAGCAGGATGCCGAGGAAGCCGACGGTCGCCTTCGTGCTGACCATGTAGACGATCGGCGTCGTGCCCTCGCGCCGCAGGCGCGTCGAGACCGGCGACAGCAGATGCCACCAGTAGAGGAAGCCGGCGAGCGTGAAGCTCAGGTGCTCCAGCACGTGGATGCCGGTGTGCTCGGCGGCGGCGTCGTAGAGCGCCGGCACGTGCCACAGCCACATCGCGCCGGTGTAGAGGACGACCGCGACGACCGGTGAGGCGAGCCAGCCGACGCGCTGCTCGACCCGATGGATGCGGCGCGTGGCCGGGCGCAGCAGCACCTTCGTCAGCCCGAGGATCAGCAGGATCGGCGCCACGTCGAGCAGCAGCACGTGCTGGACCATGTGCATCGCGAGGATCTGCTCGCCGAGCCGGTCGATCGGCGAGCACAGCGCCGCGACGAGCACCAGGATCCCCGTCAGGAACACGAGCAGCCGGCCGACGCTCGGGGGATGCGGCTCCTCCGGCGTGCGGGCCTGGCGCCAGCGCCACAGGTAGACGCCCGCGTAGAGCGTCAGCGCGACCACGACGCCCGGGTCGAACGTCCACGATGCGTCCGGAGACATGCCGGCGAATTGTCGCACTCGCATGCTGCGCCGTGACAGCGCCCTGACGCATGCTGGGATGCATGCCGCTCGCCGACCTGCTCGACCGTGCGCGCGCGGAGCTGGTCGCCGCACTGGCGCCGCCGGCGTGCCTCGCCTGCGGCGCGCCGCTTGTCGCCGCCGACGCGCGGTTGTGCGTGCCCTGCCGCCGCGCGCTGCCGTGGCTGCCGCAGCCGCGCTGCGAGCGCTGCGGGCTGCCGCTGCCGTGCGCGTCGCGCGCCGGACGCTGTCCGGCGGCCGCGGCGGCGTTCGAGCGGGCGTGGGCGCCGCTCGCGCACGACGGGCCCACACGCCAGCTCGTCGCGGCGCTGAAGTTTCGCGGCGCGCTGCCGGTCGCGCGCCTGATGGCGGCGCAGATCGCCGCCTCCGTGCCGCGCGACCTGTTGACCGGCGCCACGCTCGTGCCGGTCCCGCTGCACCCGTCGCGCCGGCGGGCGCGCGGCTTCGACCAGGCGGCACTGATCGCCGCCGCGCTCGGGCGGCGCACGGGCCTGCCGCTGCACCCGTGCCTGCGCCGCGACGGGGCGCCGACTCGCCAGCTGGGCGCCGATCGCGCCGCGCGCCGCGACGCCGCCGCCCGGCAGCGCCTGACGGTGCGCGGACCGGTCCCGGGGCACGCGCTGCTCGTCGACGACGTCCACACGACGGGCGCGACGCTCGACGCCTGCGCCCGTGCGCTGCGCGCCGCGGGAAGCCGCCGCGTCGAAGCCGTTGCGTACGCACGTACGCTCCCGTCCTGACCTGCGGACAAGCACGGTTGGAGAACGACCGTTGGCGCGTCTACGATCGGGGAAAGATCCACCCCACACGACGCAAAGGGGGCGCACCATGCGCATCGCGGTCAAGGGACGGAACACCTCGGTCAGCGACGGGCTCAGGGAGCACGTCGAGAAGCGCTTCCGGGCGATCGCACGCCAGGTGTCCGAGCTTGCCGAGCTCGAGCTGGAGCTCAGCGAGGAGCGGAACCCCGCCATCGCCGACCGCGAGGTCGCCGAGGCGACGCTCTACCTGAAGGGCGTCACGCTGCGGGCGCGGGCCGCCGCCTCCGACATGAACCACGCGATCGTGCAGTGCGAGGAGCAGCTTGCGCGCCAGGTCAAGCGTCACCGCGAGCAGCGCCGCAAGCGGCGCGCGACGCGGGCCGCGCAGCAGGCCATGAACGGCTTCGCCGGAGGTGGCGCGACGGCCGCCTGACGGGCGCGTGAGCGCCCGCCCTGAAGGGTCGCACGAGGGTTGCATCGCGGCATGCGGCCGCTGCTACGCTAGGCCGCATGTCGCTGATCGATCGTGCGCTGCGCTTGGGGGAGGGCAAGAAGTTCAGGTCCTACGAGCAGCGTGTAGCGCGAATCAACGAGCTCGAGCCGGAGCTGCGGGAGCTCACCGATGCACAGTTGCGCGCAGCTGCCGACTCGCTGCGCGCGCGCGCCCGTGGGGAGGGCGCCGAGTCGCTTGACGACCTGCTGTACGAGTGCTTCGCGCTCGTGCGCGAGGCGGGCCGGCGCACGATGGGGATGCGCCACTTCGACGTCCAGCTGATCGGCGGGATGGTCCTGTACGACGGCGCGATCGCCGAGATGCGCACCGGCGAGGGCAAGACGCTCACCGCGACGCTGCCGGCGGTGCTCAACTCGCTGACCGGCAAGGGCGTTCACGTCGTGACGGTGAACGACTACCTCGCGCGCCGCGACGCCGAGTGGATGAGCCCGATCTACGACCTGCTCGGCGTGAGCGTCGGGATCCTGCAGTCGATGCAGCCGCACGAAGAGAAGCGCCACGCGTACACGTGCGATCTCACCTACGGCACGAACTCCGAGTTCGGCTTCGACTACCTGCGCGACAACATGGCGCCGACGCTGGAGGACAAGGTCCAGCACGGCGGGCGCGACCTCGGCGAAGTGCGCTCGGCGAAGGACCGGCTGGAGCGTCGCTCGGCCGCGCACTCCTACGCGATCGTGGACGAGGTCGACAACATCCTGATCGACGAGGCGCGCACGCCGCTGATCATCTCCGGCGCGCCCGAGGACTCGTCCGAGATCTACGCGAGATTCGCACGCCTCGCCCCGATGCTGACGCCGGGCGAGATGCCGAGAGGGCTCGATCCGAGGCAGAAGAAGGAATTCGTCGCCGACTAC
>JBQCIQ010000137.1:0-36037 GCA_051953595.1 Conexibacter sp.
CGCACCTCGCGGACCATCGCCGCCGCACCTCGCTCGTCGACCATGCGAGCTTCGTCGTGATGCGCGAGCGCGGGATCAGAGAGGCGCTTGCGCTCGACGGCCACTTCCGTGAGGCGGGCTTCTCCGTACGACCCTGATCAGAGCGCCAGCGTCAGCGGGGACTCGAGCAGCGCGCGGATGCGGGCGAGCAGCTGGGCGGCGTCGGCGCCGTAGAGGATGCGGTGGTCGGCGACGAGCGTGAGCGCCATGCGCTTGCCGGGGACCACGCTGCCGTCGACGACGACCGGCACGTCGCGCAGCGCGCCGACGGTGAGGATGCCGGCCTGCCCCCCGTTGACGATCGCGGTGAACTCCGTCACGCCGAACATGCCGAGGTTCGAGACGGTGAACGTGCCGCCGCTCACCTCCGGCGGCGTGATCTGGCCGGCGCGCACGCGCGCCGCAAGCGCACGCGACTCCAGCGCGATCTCGCCGAGCGACTTCTGGTCGGCGTCGAAGATCGTCGGCACGATCAGCGCGTTCTCCGCCGCCACCGCGACACCGACGTTCACGCGCTCGTAGCGCTCGAACCGGCCATCTCTGTAGGCGCCGTTCGCGCGTGGGTATTCGCGCAGCGCGAGCGCGGCCGCCTTCACGACGAAGTCGTTGAACGACGGCGCCGGATGCTCGTCACTCGCAAGCGCCTTCAACTGCTCGCGCACGGCGACGGCCGCCGCCATGTCGACCTCCGTCGTGACCTGGAAGTCCGGCACGGTCGCCTTCGACTCCGCCATCCGCCGCGCGATCGTCTGCTGCGTCCGCGACAGCTCCTCGACGCTCGTCTCGCCCTTCCCGCCGCCGCGTTCCCCGGGGGTGACGGCGGCCGGCACGGCCTGCGGCTCACGCACGGGTGCGGCCGAGGGCTCGGCGGGCGTCGGCGCCGCGGTCGCGGTCGCCGCGCCCGCCGCCTCCACGTCCGCCTTCACGATCCGCCCGCCCGGACCGGTGCCAGTCACCGACGCCAGATCCACGCCCCGCTCCCGCGCCAGCCGCCGCGCGATCGGGGAGGCCTTGACGCGGCCGTTGGGCGCGGAGCGCTCGGCCGGAGCGGCGGACGCCGATCGGGCGGGTGGCGCGGGTGAGACGACTTCCGCGGCCCCGCCCGCGGAATCGTCTTCACCGGCGACAGGACCCGCCTGCCGCGCGGCCGAGCCCGAAGACGAACCGCCACCCCCGATCCGCGCGATCAGCTCCCCGATCGCCAGCGTCGCGCCCTCGTCGGCCACGATCTCAAGCACGCCCGACGCATCGGCCTCATACGTCATGTTCGCCTTGTCGGTCTCGATCTCGACGATCTCGTCCCCACGCGAGACCGAGTCGCCCGAGGACACGAGCCATCTCAGGATCGTCCCTTCCTCCATCGAGTCGGACAGGCGCGGCATGACGACATCGGACACGGCTCGAATCCTCTCTCAAACGTCGCGCAGCGTCGCCAACGCGGCGTCGACGACCTGCGGCTCATGGGGGAACGCGATCTGCTCCAGCGGCTTCGAGTAGGGCATCGGCACGTCCGCGCCGGTCACGCGCCCGACCGGCGCGTCGAGCCAGTCGAACGCCTGCTCCTGGATCAGCGCGGCGAGGTTCGCGCCGACGCCGCCGTGCGGCCAGCCCTCCTCGACGATCACGCAGCGGTTCGTCTTGCGCACCGACGCGAGGATCGTGTCGAGGTCCAGCGGCCGCAGCGTGCGCGGGTCGATCACCTCGGCGGAGACGTCGTGCTGGTCGGCTAGCGTCTCGGCGGCGCGCGTCGCGGTCAGCGCCATGCGCGAGATGCCGACGATCGTCACGTCGGAGCCCTCGCGCCGCACGGCCGCCTTGCCGAACGGCACGAGGTGGTCGCCGTCGTCGGGCACGTCGCCGCGCTGCCCGTACAGGTACTCGTGCTCGATGAAGATCACCGGGTTGTCGTCGCGGATCGCGCTCTTCAGCAGCCCCTTCGCGTCGGCCGGCGTCGACGGCACCGCTACGAGCAGGCCTGGCACATGCAGATACAAGGCCTCGAACGAGTGCGAGTGCGTCGGCCCCAGCTGGTGCCCCGCCCCCTGCGGCATCCGCACGACGAGCGGCACCGCGACCTGCCCGCCGAACATGTAGCGGATGTGCGCGGCGTGGTTGACGATCTGGTCCATCGCCAGCAGCGAGAAGTTGATCGTCATCAGCTCGACGACCGGGCGCGTGCCCGTCATCGCTGCGCCGACGCCGATCCCGACGATCGTGTTCTCGGAGATCGGCGTGTCGCGCACGCGCGCTTCGCCGAACTCCTCCAGCAGTCCCGCGGTGACCTTGTAGGCGCCGTTGAAGACGCCGATGTCCTCGCCCATCAGGAACACGCGCTCGTCGCGCGTCAGCTCCTCGCGCAGCGCCTGGTTCAACGCCTCGCGGTAGCGCACGACCGCCACGTCAGCCGCCCCGTTCCCCGTCGTGGTTGCGCCCCTCGCCCTGCGCCTCGTCAGCCGGGCGCGGCGCGTCGCCGGACTCGTGCGGTCCGGCCGCGTGCTGGTCGTAGATCTCGCGACCGGGAATCGACGCCGCGTCCATCGAGCGCTCGTGCTCGCCGCGGTGCGGCTCCACGCCGCGCTCGTCGACGGACCACCAGCCGCGGACCTGGTCGCCCAGCACGTAGACGTCGTCGTACAGCGACTCCGGCGGCGGGAAGGGGGAGCTGTCGGCGAATGCGACCGCCTCGTCCACCTTCGCGACCGCCGCTCTGTCCGACGCCTCGACGGCGGCCTCGTCGAGCACGCCCTCGTCCACGAGCCGCGCCGCCCACAGCGCGATCGGGTCACGCTTGCGCCACTCGGCGACCTGCTCTCTCGTGCGGTACTCCTCCGGGTCGGCCATCGAGTGGCCGCGGAAGCGGTACGTGACCGCCTCGATCAGGATCGGCTGCCGCTCCTCGCGAGCGCGCTTCAGTGCCTCACACACGACGCGGTACGTGTCGGCGACATCCATCCCGTCGCAGCGCACGCCCGGCACGCCGAACGACTCGCCCTTGCGCTGGAGGTCCGTCACGGCGGAGTGGCGCGCGAGCGCGGTCCCCATCCCGAACTGGTTGTTCGTGACCATGAAGACGACCGGCAGTCTCCACAGCGCCGCGAGGTTCATCGTCTCGCCGAACGTGCCCTGGTTGGAGGCGCCGTCGCCGAACATGCAGAGCGTCGCGTCGTCTGTTCTCAGCAGGTCCGCGCTCAAGCCGAAGCCGGCCGCGATCGGCAGGTTGCCGCCGACGATCCCGTAGCCGCCCATGAAGCGCCGCTCCAGGTCGAACATGTGCATCGAGCCGCCGCGCCCGCGCGAGCAGCCGTCCTCCTTGCCGAACAGCTCCGCCATCACCGCCTCGGGCGGCGTGCCGCGCGCGATCGCATGCCCGTGCGAGCGGTAGGTCGAGATCAGGTAGTCGCGCTCGCGCAGCGCGCGCGCCGCGCCCACGATCGTCGCCTCCTCGCCGATCGCGAGGTGCAGGAAGCCGCCGATCTTCGCCTTCGCGTACAGCTCCCCGGCGCGCTCCTCGAAGCGGCGGATCAGCTGCATCGTCGCCAGCCACTCGCGCGCCGTGTCGGGCTCCGGCAGCGGCGCCGGACCCTCCGCTCTGCTCCGGCCGCGTCTGGCTGCCGGTGTGGTGGCCATGCGGTTGACCTTACCCGCCGCGGGCTTCGGCCTCGCCCCACGCCGTCAGGAACTCGTCCGCCTGCAGCTCGTTCAGATCCTCGCGCAGCGCGCGCACGAGCCGGCGCGCCTGCACCGCCGGCAGGTCCCAGAACAGCACGACCTCGCCGCTGTCGATCCCGACGATCTCGACGTGGTCGATGCGTCTGGGTCCGGCCAGCCACGCCGGGCCCGCGCCGCCGCGCGTGACGATCAGGCGGAAGGCGCGTCGCGCGGTCACGCCGACGAGGCCTCCGCGGCGGCGGCGAGTGCGGCCGCGGCCTGCTCGACCGCGTCGATCCCCTCGTAGACGGCGCCGTCGATCACGATCGCCGGCACCCGCGTGACGCCGGCCGCCGCGGCGCTGGCCGTGGCGGCGTCGAGCGCGGCGGCGACCGAGCTGCGCCCGAGCGCCTGCACGACCGCGCGCGGATGCATCTCGCAGGCGGCAGCCGCGATCACGACGGTGTCCTCGTCGAGCGCGCGTCCGCCCGCGAACGCCTGCCGGAAGGCGGCGAGCGCGAACGCGACCGCGCGCCCGATCTGCTTGGCGTACGTCGCGCCGACCATCGCGACGCGCGTGTCGTCCTGCGGCCAGTCGGCCGGCCAGCGCAGCGGCTGCACGTGCTGGGTCAGCGCACGCGCCTCGATCGTCGCACGACGCGCGTCCGGCGAGGCGTCCGCGTCCCCGCCGCCGGGCAGCCCAGCGGCGTGGATCGGCGTCCACTCCGGCACGACCGGCAGCTCCGCCATCACGCGCTCGGCGGCCAGGTAGCACTCCGGGCTGCCGAGGTCGAAGTAGAAGACGGGCTGCACGGCCGCCGCCGAGGCTCGCCTTACCCGTGGATCAGCCAGCCGTCGGCGGCGCGCGCGGCCTCCATCACGCCCTCCGACAGCGTCGGGTGGCCGTGCACGATGCGCGCGACCTCCGGGTAGCCGCCCTCCAGGGCACGCGCGTTGACGAGCTCCTGGATCAGCTCGGTCGCCTTGGCGCCGATCACATGGCCGCCAAGCAGCTCGCCGTATCTGCGGTCGCCGACGATCTTGATCAGGCCGGTGCGGTCGCCGTAGACGGTGCCCGCGCCGACGGCGCCGTAGGGCACTCTGCCGACGACGACGTCATGGCCGGCCTCTCTCGCCTGCGCCTCGGTGAGGCCGAACGAGGCGACGTTCGGCGTGCAGAAGGTCGCGCGCGGGATGTCGACGTGGGAGAGCGGGTGCGTCTCGTTGCCGGCGATGTCCTCGGCGGCGATGATGCCCTCGTCGGAGGCCTTGTGCGCGAGCGCGGGGCCGGGGACGATGTCGCCGATCGCCCAGATCCCTCTCGCCGACGTGCGCAGCGCGCCGTCGACGACGAGCAGCCCTCTGTCGTCCACCTTCACGCCCGCCTCGTCGAGCCCAAGGCCCTCGACGTCGGCGCCGCGCCCGGCCGCGATCACGAGGTAGTCGACCTCGCCGCTCTGGTCGCCGTAGGTGAAGGTGACGGAATCTCTGCCGTCTCTCACGTTCTCGACGAACGTTCTCGTGAAGATCTGCATGCCCTGCTTCTTGAGGCCGCGCTCGGCGAGCTTCGAGATCTCGGCGTCCTCCGTCGGGAGCACGCGGTCAAGCGCCTCGAACAGCAGCACCTCGACGCCGAGCCGCGCGTAGGCGGAGGCGATCTCCGCACCCGACGCGCCCGCGCCCACGACCGCCAGCTTCTTCGGCAGCGACTCGAACGCCCACGCCTCCTCGGTGCCGATCACGCGCCCGCCGAACTGCGTGCCGGGGATCGGCTTCTTGACCGAGCCGGTCGCAAGGATGATGCCCTTGCTCGCCGTGTACTCCTGACCATCCTTGGCCGAGCCGACGCGCACCGTGCCGTTGCCCGTCACCGCGCCGAAGCCCTCGATGAAGTCGATCTTGTTGCCTCTGAAGAGGCCGCTCACGCCGCCGGTGAGCGTCTTGATGACTCTCTTGCGGCGCTCGTTCACCTTCGCGAAGTCGATCGAGCGTCCGTCGACGTTGATGCCGAAGTCGCCGGCCTCGTCGATCTCGGACACGATGTCGGCGGTGCGCAGCACGGCCTTGGCGGGGATGCAGGCGTAGTTGAGGCACCGTCCGCCGACGACGTCCTTCTCGACGACGGCGGTCCGCATCCCGAGCTGCGCGGCGCGGATCGCCGCCACGTAACCACCGGGACCGGAACCGATGACGATGCAGTCATATGCGGATTCGGGCATGGCGGCGAGTGTATGCGACCCCTTCTTCGGGCCGCTTTCCGGGACCGGGAGGACCCCCCGATCGGCGTATCGGCTACCCGCCGAGCGCCGCTCTGAACGCGTCCGGCAGCGGCATCGCTCTGCCGGCCGCGTAGTCGTAGCCGACGACGGTGCCGTACCCCTCGGCGAGCAGCCGGTCGTCGCCGACGGCGAACATCGCGAACTCCAGTCTCGCGCTCGAGCGTCTGATCTCGCCCGGCCGGATGCACGTGCGGATCTCCTCGTCGTAGAACGCCGGCGCGCGGTAGTTGATTCTGCACTCGGCGAAGATGAGGCCGAAGCTTCTGCGCGTCGTCGGGTCGTTGCCGACGAGGTCGCTGATGTACTGGATGCGCGCGTCCTCGAAGAAGGTCAGGAACGCGACGTTGTTGACGTGCCGCATCGCGTCGAGGTCGCCGAAGCGGACCTTGTCGACGTGCGCGTAGGGCCAGTCGGCCGGCGTGGTCGGCGTGGTGCTCATGGCGCCGGCCGCCGCTCGGGCATCTGGATGCGCGCCATCGCGCGGATCAGCTTCCAGAAGAGCGTGCCGCAGACGACCAGCACGATGACCGCGCGCAGCGCGCCGGCGACGTTCGAGGCGACGAACAGCGACAGCGTCGCGACGACGCACGAGATCCCGAGCAGCACCTCGAAGCCGAGCACCGCCCAGTAACGCACGCGCCACATCCCGACCGCCGCCACCAGCAGCACGACGCCCACGCCGACCGTGCCGGCGAACGTCGAGTCCTTCACGCGCACGCCCGCGAGGTAGAGCGCGATGTTGAGCACGCCGACGGCCGCCGCGACCACCGCGGCGATGGTCACCCACCCCGGCCGCTCGCCCGCCGCGAGCGGTTGGAGCTGTGCGCGGACCTCGGCGTTGCGCTCCTCGGAGCTTCTGCGGCGGGGGCGCTCGGCGGCGGGCGCCGTCGCCTCGCGCCGCCCCCGCTTGCGGCTACGCGGCACCGACGCTCGCCTCCTGCGGCAGCGCGCCGCGCAGCGCGCGCGCCGTCGCCTCGGGATCGTCGGAGACGGTGAGCGCGCGCACGACGACGATGCGCGTCGCGCCCGCGTCGACCACGTCGCCGACGTTCGTCGGGTCGATCCCGCCGATCGCGAACCACGGCACCGCGCGCGGCGCGCTCGCCGCATGGCGGATCAGGTCGTAGCCGACCGCCGGTCGACCCGGCTTCGTCGGCGTCGCGTGGACCGGGCCGACGGCGAAGTAGTCGACGTCGGCGACGGCCGCGTCCTCGACCTGCTCGGGGGTGTGCGTCGAGCGGCCGAGCAGCACGTCCTCGCCGACGAGTGCGCGCGCGTCCGCGACCGGCATGTCGTCCTGCCCGACGTGCACGCCGTCGGCCTGCGCCGCCGCGGCGAGATCGGGACGGTCGTTCAGCACGAACAGCGCGCCGTGCGCGTCGGCCGCCGCGCGGAAGGTCCGCGCCGCGTCGAGCAGCGCGTCGTCGGTCACGGACGGATCCTTCTCGCGCAACTGGATCACGTCCACGCCGCCGCGCAACGCCGCGTCGAGAAACGCACGCAGGTCCCCGCGCCCGTCGCCCTGCGCGTCGCACACGAGGTACAGCCGCGCTTCGCGCAGCCGCGCACGCCGTTCGTCACCAACGGAGGAAGCCATCGCCCTGCATCTTGGCAGTCGGAGCGTCGCTTACGCGCCTGCGTGCAGCACGATCTCGACCGCCTCGACGAGCGTCGCGGCGGAATGCCCGGCGGAGGGTCCCTCGCTGCGGACAAGGATGCTGGGAATCCCTGCGGCGGCCGCGCCGGCAGCGTCGGCGTGCGGGTTGTCGCCGATCATCCACACGCTTTCCGGCTCGCCGAGCGCGCGCAGCGCGCCCGCGAACGCCTCGGGATGCGGCTTCTCAAATCCGCTCGTCGCGCTGTTGAAGACGGCGTCGAAGTGCGCGTCCAGGCCGAGCCCTGCGACGATCCGCGGCAGCTCGGGCACATGGTTGGAGAGCACGGCGCTGCGCCACCCCGCGTCGGCGAGCCGGGCGAGCGCCGGCAGCGCGTCGTCGAACAACCGCCAGCCGCAGCTCGGGTCGACGTAGCGCTCGCGCGTCGCGAGGGCGAGCTGGGCGGCGCGCGCCGGCGCGATCCCAACGCCGCGCAGTGTCGCGGCGATCGTCTCGCCGACCGCCCGCCACCACGACTCAGGCTCGCACAGGTGCGGATGCGGCTCGTGCGCGGCGTGCCATGGAAACCCGTCGTGCAGGCCGGCAGCGATCTGCGCCAGCTCGACGCCGTGGCCGGGCTCGTGCACGTCGAGCACCTCGAGCACACAACCGGACCACATCCCCGGCCGCTCGGCGAGGGTCCCGTCGAAGTCCCACAGCACGACCCGCGCGCCGCCGGCGCGCACGCCGTCGATCCCTCCGGCTGCCACCGTCGCATCGCCAGGCGACGCGGATCTGGCCTGTCGCGTCCGCCTCACGCCCGCAGCCCCTCCAGCAGCGCAAGCAGCGGTCCCTCGACCTCGGCGCGGGCGGCGGCCGGGTCGGCGGCGTTGGCGATCATCATCGACGCCTCGACCATCGCGCCCATCAGCATGTGCGCCAGCGGCTGCACGTCGCCGCGGCGCAGCAGCCCCGCGTCCATCGCCTCCTGCAGCGCCATCGTCAGCACGCCGAGCCAGTGCGCCGCGTCGATCTCGCGCCACTCGGCCCACCCCAGCACGGCCGGCGCGTCGAGGTGCGAGATGCGGATCACGGCCGGGTCCTCGCAGGTGTCGAGGAACGCGCGCACGCCTCGCGTGAGCGCGTCCATCGCGTCGGCGCTGCCGGCGGTCTGCGCCACGATCCGCTGCAGCAGCTCGTCGGCGAGCGCGTTGTGCACGCCGCGGAAGAGGTCGCGCTTGTCGGCGAAGTGGTGGTAGAGCGCGCCGCGCGTCACGTGCGCCGCGCGCACGATCTCCTCGGTGCCGACGTCGGCGTAGCCGCGTGCGGCGAACAGCTCGCGTGCGACGCGCAGCAGCTCGGCGCGCGTGGCGGCTGCCTGCTCCTCCCGTGGCATACCATCTGTATGCTAGGACATACAACCTGTATGTGAATGGAGGCGACCAGGCATGGGGAACGCAGATTGGCGCGCGCCGGAGCTGGGACCCGCGCGCACGCTCGAGCTGGACGGCGGGCGCCTGAACGTCCACGTGACCGGCGACGGCCCAGCGGTCGTCCTCGTCCACGGCCTGCTCGTGAACGCGAACCTGTGGCGCGGCGTCGTCGACCGGCTCGACGGCTTCACGTGCGTGGCGATCGACATGCCGCTCGGGTCGCACCTCGTGCCGATGCCGGCGCGCAGACTTACGCCGGACGACCTCGGCGCGCTGATCGGCGAGGCGGTGCGGGCGCTCGGCCTCGAGGACGTGACGCTCGTCGGCAACGACACCGGCGGCGCGCTCTGCCAGATCGCGGCCGCGCAGCGACCAGACTGGCTCGGCCGGCTCGTGCTGACCTCGTGCGACGCGTTCGAGCACTTCCCGCCGCCGCTGCTCAAGCCGCTGTTCGCGCAGCTGCGGCTGCCCGGCGGCGCGCTCGCAGCGCTCGCGCCGATGCGCATGCGCGCAGCGCGCCGGCTGCCCGTCGCCTACGGCCTCCTGACGCACCACGCGATCGCCGACGCGCCGTCCGACTCGTACGTGCTGCCGGCGCTGCAGAACGCCGACATCCGCGCTGACCTCGCACGCGTTGCGCGCGGGATCGACCCCTGTCACACGCTCCAAGCCGGCGAGCAGCTGAAGGCGTTCGATCGGCCCGCGCTGATCGCCTGGTCGGCCGACGACCGCTTCTTCCCGCGCGCGGACGGCGAGCGGCTCGCGCGCACGATCCCCGGCGCCCGCTTCGAGCTGCTGCAGGGCGCACGCACGTTCTCGCCGGAGGACAGACCGGGAGAGCTCGCCGACCTGATCGCCGAGCTCGCGCGCGAGACGGCGGGCGCGCCGGCCTGAGGCGCGAGCCGCTGCGGCCGACAAGGCGGCGCTACCATCGCTCGTACGGGAGCCCTTCGAAACCGGGCTGAGAGGGCGGCACTCCGGCCGCCGACCGTCAGAACCTGATCCGGGTCATGCCGGCGCAGGGAAGGAGCACGTGCCCCACACCACCGATCGCTTCGACGTCGCCATCGTGGGCGGCGGCATCGCCGGCCTCGCCGTCGCGTGGCGGGCGCGGCAGCGCGGTCTGCGCACGCTCGTGCTGGAGCGCGACCGGCTCGCGGGCGGGGCGACGCACGTCGCCGCCGGCATGCTCGCGCCGATCAGCGAGGCGCGCGTCGGCGAGCGCGGCCTGCTCGCGCTCAGCCGCGCTTCGCTCGACCGCTACCCCGCGTTCGTCGCCGAGCTGGTGGACGCGTCCGGCCGCGACCCCGGCTACAGCGCCTGCGGCACGCTGCTCGTCGCGCGCGACCGCGACGAGGCCGAGGCGCTGGAGCGCGAGCTGGCCGAGCGGGAGGCGATGGGCCTGCCGGTCGAGCGGCTGCTGCCGAGCGCGGCGCGCCGCCGCGAGGCGGCGCTCGCGCCGACGCTGCGGCTCGCGCTCGATATCCCCGGCGACCACGCGATCGATCCGCGCGCGTTGAGCGCCGCGCTCGCGGCCGCGGTCGAGCACGCGGGCGGGGTGCTGCGCGAGGGGGCGGAGGTGGCGCGCGTCGCCACGTCCGCCGACGCGCGCGTCACCGGCGTCGAGCTGGCGCACAGCGGCGAGCGCATCGACGCCGACCAGGTCGTGATCGCCGCCGGCGCCTGGGCGAGCCAGCTCGACGGCCTTCCCGCGCACGCGCGCGTACCGGTGCGCCCGGTCAAGGGCCAGATCATGCGGCTGCGCGACCCGGCCGGTCCGGGCCTGCTGACCCGCGTGATCCGCATGCAGCCCGGCTACCTCGTGCCGCGCGGCGACGGCCGCTACGTGCTCGGCGCGACGATGGAGGAGCAGGGCTTCGACACCGCGCCGACGGCCGGCGGGATCTTCGAGCTGCTGCGCGACGCGATCGAGCTGGTGCCCGGCGTCGCCGAGCTGGCGATCGAGGAGGTCGCTGCCGGCCTGCGTCCCGGCACGCCCGACAACGCGCCGGTGCTCGGGCCGGGCGTGCTCGCGGGACTCCAGTGGGCGGCCGGCTGCTTCCGCCACGGGATCCTGCTCGCGCCGATCGTCGCCGACGCGCTCGCCGCGTCGCTCGCCGGCGAGCCGCTGCCCGATGTCGCGCAGCCGTTCGGGGCGGCGCGCTTCACACGCGAGGCGGTTCCCTCGTGATCTCCGTGCAGCTCAACGGCGAGTGGCATGAGCTGGACGACGGCGCGACCGTCGCCGACGCCATCCGACAGCTCGGCGTCGCGCTCGACGCGCGCGGCGTCGCCGTCGCCGTCGACCGCGAGGTCGTGCGGCGCGGCGCGTGGAGCGAGACGCCGCTGAGCGGCGGCGCGCGCGTCGAGATCCTGACCGCGATCCAAGGGGGATGATGCGTCCATGAGCATCGAGGCGAACGCGACGCACGACGATCCGCTGACGATCGCGGACAAGACGTTCGGCAGCCGCCTGCTGCTCGGCACCGGCGGCTTCCGTTCGCTGGAGGAGATGGGCGAGGCGATCCGCGTCAGCGGCAGCGAGCTGGTGACCGTCGCGCTGCGCCGCGTCGACCCGACGCAGCGCGGCTCGATCATGGACGTGCTCGCCGAGGCCGGCGTCGACGTGCTGCCGAACACCGCCGGCTGCTACACCGCGCGCGACGCGATCACGACCGCGCAGCTCGCGCGCGAGGCGTTCGAGACCGACTGGGTCAAGCTGGAGGTGATCGGCGACGACCGCACGCTGCTGCCGGACGCGGTCGAGCTGATCGCGGCGGCCGAGGCGCTTGTCGCCGACGGCTTCGTCGTGCTGCCGTACACGACCGACGACCCGATCCTCGCGCGGCGCCTGGAGGACGTCGGGTGCGCGGCGGTGATGCCGCTCGGCTCGCCGATCGGCTCCGGCATGGGGATCCGCAACCCGTACAACATCTCGATCATCCGCGAGCGGACCGCGCTGCCGGTCGTGCTCGACGCCGGCGTCGGCACCGCCTCCGACGCGGCGCTCGCGATGGAGCTGGGCTGCGACGCGGTGCTGTGCGCGAGCGCGATCTCGCGCGCGCACGACCCCGTCGCGATGGCGCGCGCGATCCGCGCCGGCGTCGAAGGCGGCCGTCTCGCTCGCCGCGCCGGCCGCATCCCGCGCCGTCTGCACGCCGAGGCCTCCACGCCCGACGCCGGCCTGCCCGACTTCGGCGTCGGCGCGCCGGGCGATGGCTGACGCGCGCGACCCCGCGACCGCCAAGCCGGCGATCCGCTCGGTCGACGCGCTGCTCGACGACTGGGAGGCGGCGTGGAGCGGCCGCGACGCGTCCGCGTTCGCGCCGCTGTGCGACCCGGCGATCCAGTACGAGGACCCGCTCACGCGCGAGCCGCTGATCGGCGTCGACGAGCTGGCCGCGCACGCCGAGCTGTTGTGGCAGGGCTTCCCCGACGTGCGCGTCGAGCGCGCGGGCGAACGGCTCATCGACGCTGCCGGCCGCGTCGTCGCCGCGCCCTGCAAGCTCGCCGGCACGCATCGCGGCGCGCTCGACGCGCTGCCGCCGACGAGACGCTTCGTCGTCGTGCATGGCGTCGTGTGGTGCGAGCTGCGCGGCGGCCGCCTGCTGCGCGTGCGCGCGTTCTTCGACCGCTACGACGCGGCCGTCCAGCTCGGCGTCCTGCCCGCCTCAGGCACGCTCGGCGAGAAGGCGCTGCTCGCGCTGCGCGGCTTCGGGCTCCGCGCCAAGCGCAGCTAGTCGTCGAACGTCACGAGCAGCGGCGCGTGGTCGGAGAGCGTGCCGCGGTCGAGCGTCTGTTCGCGCGCGTGCGCGTACGCGAGTCCGCGCGCGAAGAGGTGGTCGACGTGCGAGGCGCCGACGTGCGTGAGCGTCGACAGGTGCGGCGCGTGCACGACGTTGCAGTCACCGCCGAAGACGAGCGGCGCGTCGTCTGTCCAGCGCAGCGCCGTCGCGTGCGCCACAGCGAGGTCGCGACGCGCGCGCGGCGGATGCGTCGAGGCGTGCACGTTCGCGAACCACGCACCGTCACCAACCTGCACCGCATGCACGACGCGCCGCTCCGGCCACACGCAGATGCGCCGTCGCGCGTGCACGCGCACGCCACCGAGACCACGCACGAGGATCGCGTTGCAGCCGCCGCCGTTCGCCTTCAGCAGCTCGGGGCGACGCGACGCGACAGCGTGTCGCAACGGCAGCAATGCGTTGCGCGAGGTGAGCGCGGAGCGCGCGTCCGCATCGCACGCGCGCGCCAACGGCGCAGGCCACCACGGCGGCACCTCTTGAAGCAGTGCGACGTCCCACCTCAATCCGGCAAGACGCAATGCGAACGCGTCGAGCAGATCCTCGTCACGAGGAGGAACGGCACGGCCGTGGAACAGGTTCCACGTGAGCACGCGCAGCGACATGCATCGAACGTACACTTGCGCGCTTGTTGCGCCACCTGCTGACCGGAGAGGAGCTGACGCGCGAGGAGCTGCTTGCGCTGATCGAGCGCGCGCTCGCGCTGAAAGCCGAGCCGCTGTCCTCACGTGTGCTCGCCGGCAAGCACGTCGCGTTGATCTTCCAGAAGCCCTCGACGCGCACGCGCGTCTCGTTCGAGACCGGCATCGTCGAGCTCGGCGGTCACCCGGTGATCCTGCGTCCCGACGAGATGCAGCTGAGCCGCGGCGAGGCGCCGCGCGACACCGCCCTCGTGCTCTCGCGTCACGTGCACGCGATCGGGATCCGCACGGGTCCCGACGAGCTGGTGCGTGACCTCGCGCAGCATTCGTCCGTCCCCGTGATCAACATGCTCACTGCCGGTCACCATCCCTGCCAGGCACTTGCCGACTTGCTCACCTTGCGCGAGACGTTCGGAAGACTCGAAGGGTTGAAGCTCGCCTACGTGGGCGACGGCAACAACGTCGCGCGCTCGCTCGCGATCCTCGGCGAGCGCGCCGGCGTCGAGGTGCGCGTCGCGTCACCCGACGGCTATCAGCTCGAACCGACCGCGAATGCTTTGCTGACTGACGACCCGCACGAGGCGGTCGACGGCGCGCACGCCGTCTACACCGACGTGTGGGTCAGCATGGGCGACGAGGAGACCGCCGCCGAGCGCCGCCGCGCGCTCGCCTCCTATCGCGTCGACGACGCGCTGCTCGATCGAGCCGCGCCGGACGCGATCGCTTTGCACGACCTTCCCGCCCATCCAGGCGAGGAGATCTCGGCTGAGGTTCTCTACGGTGCGCGTCAGCGCATCTGGGACCAGGCCGAGAACCGGCGCCATGCCCAGAAGGCACTCCTGGAGTTCCTGCTGCGGTAGGGTCGGCGCCCGATCGGTCCGTCTGTCCACTACGAGGAGCATCGATGCCTCAGCCGAAGTCCCCCACTGCGAGAAGAGCGAGAAGAGCTGCTGCTCGCAGACCGGCTGCCAGACGTTCCGCAGCCGCTAGAAGAGCCACCGCGACCCGCGCTGCGAGAAGACCCGCGCGCAGAGCGGCGAGAAGAGCGGCCGCGAGAAGAACGACTCGCAGAGCCGCGACGAGAAGACCCGCGCGCAGAGCGGCGGCGAGAAGACCGACGCGCAGAGCGGCGAGAAGAGCCGCGACGAGAAGAGCTGCCCGTCCGGCGGCGCGCAGAGCCGCCGCGAGAAGACCCGCGCGCAGAGCGACTGCCAGAAGACCGGCGGCGAGACGCCCGGCGCGCAGAGCGGCGAGAAGAGCGGGCGCGAGAAGAGCGTCCAGAAGAGCCTCCAGTACCACCGCGCCTCGACGGGCACTCGGCGCCGCTGGGCGCCGCGCGGGCGGCGACTCGGTCGCCCAGCTCGTCGATGCGCTGCGGGATCAGCTCGGCGAGGCGAGCAGCCTCGTCGGCGAGTTGGTGCGGAGAGGGCTCGAGCAGAAGGACGACGTGCTCGCGAACCTCGACGACCTGCTCGAAAGGGGCGTCGAACAGCTCGAGCAGCTGTCGCACAAGCTCGAGGGCACGGCCGCGAGCGCACGCCGCGCCGAGTCGGTCGAGCTGCTGCTCAGAGGCGCCGAGCGCGCCCGCGCAGCGGTCACAAGCGCACGGAGAAGGTGAGCTGTGGGGCGTTCCGGCTGACGTCAGCCGGGACGCCCTTCGAGCCCGAGGTCGGCGAGCAGCGCGCCGAAGTCCAGCTCCGCGCCGGTCAGCTCGCCAAGCAGCTCCTCGGCTGACAGCCGCTGCCCGTCGCGCCACAGCGCGCGCAGCTCCTCGCCCGCCTCGCGCCGCTCGAACCACTGCTCGCCGAAGCGCTCGCGCAGGTGCGCGCGGAGGTGGGTCTCCAGCGCCCACGCGCGCAGGTACGCGGCGACGTAGAAGCCGGGGTCGAGGTCGGCGAGATACGTCTCGCGCGGCCAGCGCACGCGCGCGGCGTGACCGAGCAGCGTCGCGTAGCGCTCGCGCAGCGTGTCGTCGTCCGGTGGATCGATGCCGTGCACGTCCAGCTCGTAGGGCAGCTTCGCCGCGTAGCGGCGCAGGTAGATGAGGCGCGTCGCGCGCGCGTGCGCGGCGAGCGTGCCGTCGGCGTCCTGCACGCCGAGACGCGCGCGCAGCCACGCCGGGTTCTCGACGAGATGGTCGAACAGGAACGCGAACGCCTCCGTGATCGCGTTGTCGCCAAGGTGGCGGTACTCGAACGCGAGGTCGGGATCGACGTGCGCGTAGTGCTCGACGTGGCCGCCCTCGTGCAGCAGCGCGACGAAGTCGTCGCGCCCGCCGATCGGCGGGACGACGAGCCGCACGTCGTCCGGCACGCTCACCGCGACACAGAACGCGCGCGGCGACTTGGCCGGGCGCGACTCGACGTCGAGGTGGACGTTGCGCTGCGTCGCGGGGTCGATCCCGAGCCCGTCGAGCGTCGCCTCGAAGCTGGGCAGCAGCTGCGCGCCGTCGAACGCGGCGTCGGCCTCGGCGAAGCGGAAGAGGCGCGGCAGGTCGGCGCGTCGCAGGTCGTCCAACGCGGTGCCGTCGAGCGTGCGCTCCACGACCGGTCCGACGAGCGGCGCGTACGCGTCCTCGGTCGCTGAGGTGAACGCCTCCGTCGCGCGCGCAAGGCGGTCGAGGTCGAAGCCCTTCAGCTCCTCGCACAGCGCGCGATAGCTCGGCCAGCCGAGCGCGCGCGCCGTCGCGTGCGTGCGCTCCAGCATCTCTCTGTAGAGCGGGTTGAGGTGTCTTTCGGTCGCCTCCAGCCGCGCCGTCTCGATCGCCTGGCGCCGCTTGCGGTCGGGCTCGTTCGCCTGCACGATCGTCGCCTCGCGAAACGGGATCGCCTGCCCGTCGCCATCGATCGAGAGGACCAGCCCGGCCTCGCGCTGAGCCAGCTCGCCCTCCAGGTCGGTCGAGATCAGCCCGAGGTGACCCTCGACCGCGAAGTCGAGCAGCATGCGCGCGCGGCGCGCCGCATCCTCGCCGCGGGCGCTCGCGGCGCCGGCCTGCCCGCGCAGCCGGGCGACCGTCTCGGCGCTGAAGAGGTCGGCGTGGCGCGCGTAGATCGGCTCGACGTCGAACTCGGCTCTGAGGCCCGCGAAGTGCGCGTGGTACTCCTCGCCCAGCTCCGCGGTGAACGTCTCGGCCTGGGTTCGGTATGCGGCGAGGTCCATCGGCGTGCGATGCTAGCCGGGTGACGACCACCTTGACGAGACGGCAGCGCCCCAACCGCGGGGACGAGCTGGAGCTGACGATCGACTCGCTCGCCTTCGGCGGCAACGGCGTCGCGCGCCACGACGGCTATGTCGTGTTCGTCGTCGCCGCGATCCCGGGCGACCGCGTGCGGGTGAGAATCACGCGCCCGAAGCGCGACTACGCGGAAGCGATAACGCTCGAGGTGCTCGAGCCGAGCCCCGAGCGGATCCCGCACACCGCGCCGCATCCGGGCGTCCCCTGGCAGGTGATGCGCTACGAGCGCCAGCTGGAGATCAAGTCTCAGCAGGTCGAGGAAGCGCTGCGGCGGATCGGCAAGCTCGACGGCTTCGCGATGGAGCCGATCGTCCCCGCCGCGGAACAGTGGCGCTACCGCAACAAGATGGAATATTCGTTCGGCAACGACGAGCAGGGCGAGCTGGTCTACGGGTTCCACGCGCCCGGCCACTGGGAACGGATAGTCCCGATAGAGGACTGCCTGATCGCCTCCGAGCGCTCGAACGCCGTCAGCCGGCAGGTGCTCGACTGGTGCCGCTCGAGAGAGCTGGTCGCCTGGGACCGCCGCACGCACAGAGGGCTGCTGCGCAACCTCGTCGTGCGTGAGGGGCGCCGCACCGGCCAGATCCAGGTGCGCCTCGTGACGATGCCTGGGGCGTTGGACGTCGACGGCCTCGCCGAAGCGGTCGACTGCGACGGCCTGCTGTGGACGCAGTTCGACGGCGTCGGCGAGACGACCGCGTTGGGAGAGACCGAGCTGATCGCCGGGTCCGACTACCTCGACGAGGAAGTCAACGGCCTGCGCTTCCGCATCTCCCCGCACGCGTTCTTCCAGACAAACACCGAGATGGCGGAGAAGCTGTACGCGCTCGCGGGCGAGTACGCGGCGCTCAGAGGCTTCGAGCGCGTGTACGACCTCTACTGCGGGATCGGCACGATCGGCCTGACGATGGCGCCGCGTGCGGCCGAGCTGTGGGGGTTGGAGCTGATCGAGCCGGCGATCGCCGACGCGATCTCGAACGCGCGCCTGAACGAGATCGACAACACGCGCTTCTTCGCCGGCGACGTGCGCGTCGCGCTGAGAGAACTGGTCAAGGAAGCCGGGTCGCCCGACGTCGTCGTGGTCGACCCGCCGCGCGCCGGTCTCTCGACGAAGGTCGTCAGACGCATCATCGACAGCTCGCCCAAGCGCGTCGTCTACGTCTCCTGCAATCCGACGACGCTCGCGCCCAACGCGGCGCAGCTCGTCGAAGCCGGCTACGTGCTGCGCAGAGTCACGCCGGTCGACATGTTCCCGCAGACCCCGCACATCGAGTGCGTGGCGCTGCTGGAGCGCACGTAGTCACGCAGCGTTAGCGTCCGGTCTTGTGCCGGTCACCCGCATCCACGAGCTGACGATCGCCGACGCGCCGGCGACATGGGCGGCGCTCGGGTTCGCGGTCGAGGGGGAGGTGTGCCGCGTCGGGAGCGTGCCGATCCGGTTGGCCGGGCGCGACGCCGGGCGCGGGCTCGTCGGCTGGACGCTCAGCGGGATCGCGAGCGATGCGTTGGACGGCCTGCCGACGCAGCGCGACGACGCCGCGCGCGAGCCGGCCGCCGCCGCGTCGCCGCACCCCAACGGCGTCGTCGCGCTCGACCACGTCGTCGCGATCGCGCCGGCGCTCGACCGCACGATCGCGGCGCTGCAGGCAGCAGGGCTCGACCTGCGGCGCGTGCGCGAGGAGCCGACGCCGGCCGGCGCGCCGCGTCAGGCGTTCTTCCGCCTCGGCGACGTGATCCTGGAGGTCGTGCAGGCGCCCGCCGACGCGATCGAGCGCAGCGGCGGCCCGGACGGTCCGGCGTCCTTCTGGGGGCTCGCGTTCAAGGTCGCCGACATCGACGCGACCGTCGCCGCGATCGGCGCGGAGCGCTGCAGCGGCCCACGCCCCGCCGTCCAGCCCGGCCGCCGCATCGCCACGCTTCGCCGCTCCGCCGGGCTGGCGCTGCCGGTGGCGTTAATGACGGAGTGAGACCGAGTCTCACGAGCACTCGCCGGGTGTTGTTGTCACGCGGGTGGCGGTTGCCTATCCTCAACCGCGATTGCAGACACGGCGGCCGTCATGCCGGCGTATCGCATGCGGGCCGGGGGCTGTACCCCCCGGCCCGCTGCTTCTCCGCATCGACCACGAGGCCTGCCGTCGATGCGAAGTGGCATGGCTCCCGGCGATCAGCGGTGCCGGTCGACGAGCCGGTCGATGACCAGCAGCGCGACGAGCAGCGTGATCGCAGACACGACTTCCGCCATGTGCACCTCCTTTGCGGATGCCGGTGGGCGTCCTCGTGGACGCCGGGGCTGACGGCCCCGCCCAACCCGCGGCGTCCGAGGCGCAGAAGTCGGTCGTCGCTTCAACCATGCGGCAACCGACGCTACTTGCCGGTTCACGCAGTGTCGCCCCCAAAGATGCGGTAATTGACCCCAAATGAATGGGAGCGCCATACAGATGTGTGAACTAGCGCTACATGCGATGGCAACCGATCGATTCGTGCGGTGCCGACCGCGGCTTCGCCACTAGACTCCGCCGCCATGCGCGCCGCCACTATCGAAGACGGAAGCATCGTCATCAAGGACCACCCGGATCCGCAGCCCGGCAAGGACGAGGTCCTCGTCCAAGTCCGCGCCGCCGGCCTCAACGGCGCCGACATGATGCAGCGCAGAGGGCTCTATCCGGCGCCGCCCGGCTGGCCTCAGGACATCCCCGGCCTGGAGATCGCGGGCGAGGTGCTGGAGAACGGCGAGGGCGCGTCGCGCTTCAACCCCGGCGACCGCGTGATGGCGATCGTCGGCGGCGGCGGTCAGGCCGAGCTGGCCACCCTCCACGAGCGCATGCTGATGCCGGTCCCGGAGCAGCTCGACTGGCCGCAGGCGGGCGGCTTCCCGGAGGTCTTCGCGACCGCGCACGACGCCCTCTTCACGCAGGCGGGCCTGCAACCGGGCGAGCGCCCGCTCGTGCACGGCGGCGCGGGCGGCGTCGGCACCGCCGCGATCCAGCTCGGAGTCGCCGCGGGCGCGCGCGTCACGGCTACGGTGCGCAATCCGGACAGCCGCGACACGGTTGCGCAGCTTGGCGCCGCCGTCGTCGAGCCGGAGCAGTTCGAGCAGCGCGGTCCCTTCGACGTGGTCCTGGAGCTGGTCGGCGCGCCGAACCTCGGCGCGAACGTCGACGCGCTCGCCACGACCGGCCGCATCGTCGTGATCGGGATCGGCGCTGGCGCGAAGGCGGAGCTGAACCTCGCGAAGCTGATGTACAAGCGCGGGCGCGTCATGGCCTCCACGATGCGTGCCCGTCCGCTGGAGGAGAAGGCGCTGATGACGCGCGGCTTGGAGCGCCACGTGCTCCCGCTCGTCGCGCAGGGCAAGATCGTCGTGCCCGTCGCCGAGACGTTCAGCCTCGACGAGGCGTCGACCGCCTACGAGCGCTTCGCCGCCGGCGGCAAGCTCGGCAAGCTCGTACTGCTGCCGTAGGCGGCCGCGAAGCGCGCCGCGACCGCTACGCGCTCAGCTCGTCAACGTCGTCGACGTCGAGCTCGTCGACCGCCAGCAGCTCCGCCGCGTGGACCGAGCACAGCGCCGGCCCGCCCGACTCCAGCACCTGCTGCTGCTCCTGCTCGGTGAGCGGCGCGCCGCACTCCTCGCAGTGGTCTCCGACCTGCTCGATCGTGCGCTCCTCGAGATCCATGACCGCGAGGCTACCCGGCGAGCAAGTCGACGGAACTCAATACGGCGGCAGGTTCTCGTACCACTCGCCGAGCACGCGGAACGCGCGCCAGAACGCGCGCTTCGCGCTCTCCTCGTCCAGCGACTCGTCGATGCTCGGCACGTACAGCGCCTCGATCGACGGCGTCAGCCGCTGGAGCGCGCCCGGCTCCGCCACGAGCGTCCGCGCCAGAGGGATCTCCAGCTCGTTGACGACGTCCAGCGCGTCCTCGCCCATGACGACGACGATCTTCGGCTGCACGATCGCCAGCTCCTCGATCAGCCGCTCCACGCACGCCGGGTCGGCGAGCGACGGGTCGGGCAGCGGGCACTTCACGCACAGCGTCCCGTACACCGCCAAGGGGTCGATCTGCAGCCGCTTCAAGGACTTCATCAGCGCGCCGCCGGCACGCCCGTAGAAGGCGACGCCCTCCTCGATCTCCGACGGCCGCGGATGGTGCTTGATCAGCATGACGTCGGCCTGCGGGTGGCCGGATCCCAGCACCGGCATCAGGTTGCCGCGCGGGCAGTGTCTGCACTCCTGCAGCTCGCGCGTGAAGTGGTTCAGCTCGCGGATCGCCCGCTCGAGGTACTTCTCGCGGATCTCGTCGTCGGTGATGGGCATGCTGGGGGGAAGATTGGACGCCGCCCCCGCATGTCCCTGCTCGTGCATCAGGACTTGCGTGCCGCCCGCCGGACCCGCCGCTCGCGCGAGGCCGCGCGCGCCCCTCTCGGCACGGCTCTCGTCTGCAGGAACTTCAAGGCCTGGACATACAGCAGCGACGCCGGCGTGCGCACGATGTCGGCCTCGCGCAGCGCTTCCAGGAACTCCTCCGGCCCGTCGAAGTCGGGCATGCGGATGCGCACGGAGCCGAGCCCCTGTGCGACGTGCGCGTCCGAGCCGGCGCCCGCCGGGATGCGGTACTTGGCCGCGAAGCGGGCCGCCTCCTCGTTGAACTCCTGGATCGCCACGCGCGGGTTGAAGACCTCGATCGCGTCGACGTCGTCGAGCACCGCCATCAGGTGCTCGTAGTCGGGCACCGCGTGCATGCGGTCGAACGGGTGGGGGACGTAGACGATCCCGCCCTGGCGCTTGATCTCGGCGATCGTCTCCTGGAGCGTCAGGCCCTTCGGGATCAGCTCTCTGAGGAACAGCCCGATCACCTCGCCCTGGTCGGCCGTCTTGACCTCCTCGCCGACGATCACCTTGATCCCGCTCGCCTTCGCCTGCGCCTCGAACGCGCCGGAGATGACGTTGTGGTCGGTGACCGCGATCGCGCCGAGGCCTCTCGCCTTCGCCGTCGCGAGCAGCACCTCGACCGGCGTCGCGCAGTCCGAGCTGTGGTCGGTGTGCATGTGCAGGTCGACGTCGATCCGCCGGCGCTTGGCGACCTTCGCGCGCAGCGCGCGATCGCCGCGCGTGTCGTGCCGCTTGGCGACGAGGCCGCCGTAGACCTCCTCCAGCTCGTCGACCACGCGCGACCAGCTGAGCTGCGCGCGCAGCGGGTCGGCGGCGACGCGCAGGCGCGCGCGCAACGCCGGGTCGCCGACGAGCCGCGCGAGCTGTGCCGCGAGCGTGTCCGCGTCACCGGGCTCGAACAGCAGCCCGTGCTCGCCGTCGGCGACGACCTCTTCGTAGACGGGCACGCGCGCGACGACCGGCACGCAGCCGGCGGCGAGCGCCTGCACGAGCCCGCCCGGCGCGGGCGCGACGCCGCTGGAGGCGCGCACGACGACGTCGGCGCGCGCGAGCAGCGCGTCCTCGTCGCAGTCGTCCGGGCCGACGAACTCGATCCGCTCGCGCAGCTCGGCGCGCAGCGGCCCGGCGCCCTGCGTCGCGCGGCGCGACCACACCGTGGCGTGCCAATCGCCGTCGACCGGCATGCGCCGCAGCGCGCGCACGAGCGTGCGGACGGCGGCGCGGTCCTCGTCGGCGATCAGCGCGATCTCGACCGGACGGTCGCCGTCGGCGTCGCGCTCCGCGGCCTCGGACGCCGTCGGCGCGTCGGCGCCGGGCAGGATCACACGGCAGTCGCCGGGGAACCAGCGCTGCAGCAGGTCGCGCGTCGCGGCGTAGCTGGCGATCCGCGCGTCGAGGCGGCCGAGGAACAGCTCCACGACGCGCCGCGCGACCTGCGTCGAGAGCACGCGCTCGGTCGGCGCATGAAAGCTGCCGACGTTGAGCGCGCGGGAATGGCGCAGCGCCGCGCTCGCGGCGCTCGGCGCGAACGGCTCGTGCAGGTGGACGACGTCGAGCGGCGCGATCGCGAGCGCCTGCTCGATCGTGCGCGCGACGTCGATCGGTACGGACGCGACGCGGCGACGCGCGGGCGCGAACGGCAGCACCTCGCCGACGCCCAGCAGGCGGTAGGGCAGGTCGCCGCTCTCCGCCGGTTCCAGCAGCGCCTCCGGCCGCTCTCTCGCGGCGTGGATCGCCTTGCGCGACTCGCGCACGAGCGCGCTCGACTGCGACGGGGCGATCACAGTCACCCGATGGCCGCGGCGCGCCAGCTCCTCGGCGCAGCGTGCGACGGCACGGTTGACCTCGTGTGGAGCCTCCCAGGCAAACGGGGTGACCTGGGCGATCGCGAGGCGCTCGGGCACGCTCAGAGGATAGAGCGGGACCTATGACCGCGCCGCGAGCCGCCGCCGCAGGTTGCCGCGCACGTCCGGCCACTCGCGGTCGATCACGCTGAACCAGGCCGAGTCGCGGTAGCTGCCGTCGAGCAGCACGCGGTGCTGGCGGTGGACTCCCTCGAACTGCGCGGGCAGCGCGGCGATCGCGGCGCGGGAGCGCTCGTTGCGGGCGTCGGTCTTCAGCTCGACGCGGATGCAGCCGGCCTGCTCGAAGGCGCGCGCGAGCATCAGCAGCTTCGCCTCGACGTTCGCGCCGCTCTGCCATGCCTCCGGCGCGAGCCACGTCCAGCCGATCTCCACGCCGCGGTCGCGCTCGCGCAGCTCCAGGAAGCGCGTCGAGCCGATCGCGACGCCGTCGGAGCGCCGCACGGTCGCGAACGTCACGTCCCGCTTCGCCTCCCACGCGACGTGCGCGTCCTCGCGCCACCAGTCGAACCACTGCGGGTCGTGCAGCGGGACGGGCAGCCAGCGCGAGACGCGCGGGTCCGCGGCGGCGGCGCGCAGCTGCTCGACGTGCCGCTCTTCAAGCGGTTCGAGCGCGACGAGCGAGCCCGTCAGCGGCTGGGTCAGGACGTCCCACACGGTGCGCGCCACGATGCCACATCCACCTCAGGCGAGCGCCTTCGGGATCCGTTTACCTGCGGAATGGGAAGGTGGCGGACATGCCCGTCCGCTCCCCCCGGATCGTGTCATGGGGCTGCGCGGGCATTCTGCTCGCGCCGCTGCTGGGCGGCTGCGGCGCGGCCGGGCACAGCACGCAGGCGTCGGCCGGCGGCGCCGTGCGGACCGCGGCCGCGACCACGCGGGTGACGCCGCCGCCGATCGCGCTGCACGTGGCGGCGCGCGTCACGCTCCCGGCGCCGGTGCAGCTGCCGGCGGTGGCGGTCGTCGGCGGTCGCGTGCTGGCAGCGGGCGGGCTCGACGCCGGCGACGCCTCGGTCGCCGACGTGGTCGCGGTCGGTCCCGGCCGGCCGCGGCGCCTCACGCGGCTGCCGAGCGCGATTCACGACGACGCCGCCGCCGGTCTCGGCGGGCGCCTGCTCGTGCTCGGCGGCGGCTCCGCGAGCGGGCCGACGGCGGCGATCGAGGCGGTCGGCCGCGACGGCGGCGTGCGCGTCATCGGCGCGCTGCCGGCGCCCAGCTCGGACCTGGAGGCGGCGCGCGTCGGCGGCGCGGTCTACGTGGTCGGCGGCTTCACCGGCACAACGCCGCTGCGCTCGATCCTGCGCTATGCGCCCGGGCAGCCGATCCGGCAGGTCGCGACGCTTCCGCATCCGCTGCGCTACGCGGCCGTCGCCGCCGTCGGCGGCAGCGTCGTGGTCGCGGGCGGCACGGACGGCGTGCACGCACGCCGCGAGATCCTGCGCTTCGACCCGGCGCGCGACGTTGTCCAGACGATCGGGTCGCTGCCGGCGCCGCTGGAGCACGCCGCCGGCGCGGCGCTCGGCGACACGTTCTACGTGCTCGGCGGCCGCGGCGACTCGCTCGCAAGCCAGCGGCGCGCGATCCTCGCGGTCGACCCGGCGAGCGGGCGGGTACGCGACGCCGGGCGCCTCCCGCTCGCGCTCTCGGACGTGAGCGCCGCGACGCTCGGCGCGCACATCTGGGTCGTCGGCGGCCGCGACGCGGCCGGCCGCGTCCACGACGAGGCATGGGCGCTGCGCCGATGAGCCGCGTCGTGTGCGCGCTCGCCGCGCTCGCGGCGCTCCTGCTCGCCGGCTGCGGCGCGTCGGGCAGGCACGCGCCTGCAACGACCGCAACCACGACCACGACGCAGCAGCACGCGACGCGGACCGCGGATCCCGTCCTGCGCCCGGGCCGCATCCCGCCGCTGCTCGACCCCGCGAACGTCTACGCGGCCGAGCGCCCCGGTCAGCTGGCGCCTGCCGCCCGCCGGGCGCGCGCGCTCGTGTACGTGCCGAACTCCGACTCCGCGACGGTCGACGTGATCTCGCAGCGCACCGGCCGGATCGTCGGGCACTTCGCCGTCGGGCGGCTGCCGCAGCACGTCACCCCTTCATGGGATCTGAAGACGCTGTGGGTCACGAACGACCTCGGCAACAGCCTCACGCCGATCGACCCTCGCACCGGCAGGCCAGGCCGGCCGGTCGACGTGCTCGACCCCTACAACCTCTACTTCACGGCCGACGGGATGCGCGCGATCGTCGTCGCGGAGGCGCAGCGGGCGCTCGACTTCCGCGAGCCGCACACGATGCGGCTGCGTCACCGCCTGTCCGTGCCGCAGTGTCCCGGCGTCGACCACATGGACTACACCGCCGACGGCCGCACCGCGCTCGTCTCGTGCGAGTTCGGCGGGCGCATGATCGTCGTCGACCTCGTCCACGAGCGCGTGCTGCGCACGATCCCGCTCAGACCAAGCGCGATGCCGCAGGACGTCAAGCTCTCGCCCGACGGGCGCGTCTTCTACGTCGCCGACATGGCCTCGAACGGCGTGTGGCTGATCGACGCCCACACGTGGCGGGTCCTGCGTCTGCAGCCGACCGGTCGCGGGGCGCACGGCCTCTACCCGAGCCGCGACGCGCGCACGCTCTACGTCACCAACCGCAGCGCGGGGACGATCACGCTGATCTCGTTCCGCACGCGCAAGCCGTACCGCACGTGGCGGATCCCCGGCGGCAGCCCCGACATGGGGGGCCTCTCCGCCAGCGGGCGGGTGCTGTGGCTCAGCGGCCGCTACAACCGCGAGGTCTACGCGATCGACACGCGCACCGGCCGGCTCCTGCACCGCATCCCCGTCGGCGCCAGCCCGCACGGGCTGGCGGTCTGGCCGCAGCCCGGCCGCTACTCGATCGGGCACACGGGGATCCTGCGCTGAGCGGCGCGCCCACCGCCCGGTGCGGGCGCGGGCGCGCGGCTCGGAACGCGGCTAGGACTCGGAGCCAGCCGGCGCGGGGACGGTCGCCCCGTGCGCCTGCGTGCCGGGCAGGCCGGCGTACTCGGCGATGAACTGCTCGGTCGCCTCGCGCGCCTCGTCGTCCGGGCGCTGGTTGTGCGGCGACTTCATCAGGTAGGACGACGGCCCGTCGAGCTGGCCGCCGACGCCGTGGTTCAGCGCCAGCTTGCAGCAGCGCACGGCGTCGATGACGATGCCGGCGGAGTTCGGCGAGTCCCACACCTCGAGCTTCATCTCGCATGTCAGCGGCACGTCGCCGAACGCTCTGCCCTCAAGGCGGATGTGCGCCCACTTACGGTCGGTCAGCCACGGCACGTAGTCCGAGGGGCCGACGTGCACGTCGCGCTCGGGCAGGTCGACGCCGGCGACGGAGGTCACGGCGTTGGTCTTGGAGATCTTCTTCGACTCCAGGCGCTCGCGCTCGAGCATGTTGAAGAAGTCCATGTTGCCGCCGACGTTCAGCTGCGAGGTGTGCTCCAGCTTCACGCCGCGCTCGTAGAAGAGGCGCGCGAGCGCGCGGTGCGTGATCGTCGCGCCGACCTGCGACTTGATGTCGTCGCCGACGATCGGCAGGCCCGCTCTCTTGAAGCGGTCGTCCCAGTAGTCCTCGCGCGCGATGAAGACCGGGATGCAGTTGACGAAGCCGCAGCCGGCCTCGAGCACCTGCTCGACGTACCACTTGGTCGCCTGCTCGGAGCCGACCGGCAGGTAGGAGACGACGACGTCCGTTCTCGTGTCCTTGAGGATCTGGACGATGTCGGCCGTCTGGCCCGGCGCCTTCTCGATCTTCTGCGAGAGGTACTTGCCGAGGCCGTCGTGCGTCATGCCGCGGTAGACCGGCACGCCGAGGTGCGGCACGTCGGCGAACTTGATCGTGTCGTTCTGGCCCGACCAGATCGCCTCGGAGAGGTCCTTGCCGACCTTCTCCTTGTCGACGTCGAAGGCGGCGGTGAACTCCACGTCGCGGACGTGGTAGCCGCCGAGGTCGACGTGCATCAGGCCGGGGACTCTGTCGCTCGGATCGGCGTCCTTGTAGTACTGGATGCCCTGCACGAACGAGTTCGCGCAGTTGCCCACGCCGATGATCGCAACGCGCACCTTCTCGTGCTGGTAGCGGCCGGCGCCGTTGCTGGAAGTGTCACTCACGGGGAAAGTTCCTCCTGGAAGGTCTGGGGGATAGACCCCACCGACGCGCGCCGGTTACAGCGGGGCGGAGCGGGACAGCTCCCGCCGGACGTGGAAGATGCGCTGGAGCATCGTAATGAGGGAGAGGGCGGCGAGCACGTAGACGGCCGGCGCCAGCAGCTCGAAGTCGGCGATCCCCGCGCCCTTCGCGAACACGAGGCCGACCGACAGGATCACCACGCGCACGGCGCGGCTCGCGATTCCGACCTTGCACTCGACGCCCAGCGCCTCGGCTCGCGCGCGCGTGTAGGAGACCATCAGCGAGCCGAGCACCGCCAGCACGACGGCCGCGACCGCGAGGTCGTCCCCGCGCGCGGCGAAGTAGGCGGCGACGGCGGTCAGCACGATCCCCTCCTCGATGCGGTCGAGCGTCGAGTCGAGGAAGGCGCCGAACGGCGTGCCCTTGCCCGACATGCGCGAGTAGCGCCCGTCGAGCGTGTCCATCACCGAGCCGAGGATGAACGCGATCCCGGCGAGGAAGAACAGCCGCTGCGTCACGAGCACCGCCGCGACGACGTTGCCGACGAGGCCCGTCATCGAGATCGCGTTCGGCGTCAGGCGCGACTCGATCAGGCGGTTGCGCACCGCCGTCGAGAGCTCGTCGACCGCGCTCACGCCGCGGCCCCGGCCTCGCCGCGCGAGAACGACCACGCTTCGGGCCGCCAGCGCGCCAGCAGCTGCTTCGAGCACAGCGCGGAGATGCCGGCGGTCATCGCGCCGAGGAAGGCGTCGAAGAAGTAGTGGTTGCCCGTCGCCACGACCACGAACGTGACGAGGAACGGATAGAGGAACCAGACGACCTTCAGCGGCCGCGGCTTCACGAGCCGCGCGAGCGGCCAGCCGACCATCAGCGCGAAGCAGACGTGCATCGACGGCACCGCGGCGTACAGGTTCAACAGCGCGCTCACGGGCTCGTTCTCCACGCGCACGCCGGTGAAGGCCGCGACCGAGTCGGTGAAGCCCCACTCGGGCATCAGGCGCGGCGGCGCGGTCGGGTAGGCCGCGTAGCCGACGAGCGCGAGGCCCATCGCGATCATGAACATGTTGCGCACGAAGTAGAAGCTGTCGTTGCGCCGCAGGTAGATGAAGATGAGCGCGCCGAACGTCACGACGAAGTGGCTGTTGAGGTACATCCAGTCGGCCACGTGGATGATCCAGCCGCGGCTCGACGCCCACGCCTGCACGCTCGGCTCGGCGAACACGTGCAGGCTGTGCTCCAGGTTGATGATCTTCGTCGCGTTCCATGCCGCGACGGCGACCTTGCCGTCCATCGCGCCGCGCACGAGCTGATAGGCGTAGTACGCGGTCGCGAAGAGGAGGACCTGACGCGCCGCGTCCGCCCATCCCTGCGGCAGCACGCGCCGCTCGATGTTGCGAAGGCCGCGAATCATGGGGAAGCACCGGATCCTATCGGTGTTACCCACCGTTCACGGCGGTCCGATCCTCGCAACGTGCGGCGTGCGCGCCGACTCGCGGGGGCGAGAAGCGCATCGCCAGGGTGACTGTGCCGGGCGCGCGGACGCGCAGGCGCGTCCAGTCGCCGTCGCGCTCGACGCATGCGTCGCCGTTCGTCACCGCCCAGTAGGGCGACCAGCGGACGCGCAGGCGGATCGCGCCGGTCCGCGGCGCCGCGAGCGCGAGCGCGTCGGTGGTGGCGCTCAGCACGCGCGCGGGCGTGTCGGCGAGCCGCGCGGAGTTGCGCACCTCGTAGAGGCGCCAGTGGGGGCTGCGCCACACCGCGCGCAGGTAGGGGAGCCCGCGCGCGATCAGCGCCGCCTCCGCGCGCGCGGAGTAGTCGAGCGGCACGTCCGGGACGGCGATCCAGCGCACGGCCATGCGGTCGAGCCACGCGCGGTAGCGCGCGGGCGTCAGCGGGGCGTCGGCGTAGAACAGCGCGTTGACCTTGCGGTCGAGCTGGCGCTCCCAGCCGCGCGCGAGCGGGACGTGCGGCGCCACCCAGCGAGCCTCCCAGTGCACCTTCGTGAAGGGGATCTCCAGGCGGCCGGCGGCGCCGTCCGCATTGCCCGCGCGCAGCTCGGCGAGCAGCGGCGCGTAGTAGGCGGCGTGCACGCTCGGATCCCCCTGCGCGGTGTGTACGTCGCGGATCGCGGGGCCGAGCTGCCACCACAGCAGCAGCGGTGCGAGGCACGCCAGCACAACCTTGCGGCGGGGCCACAGGGCGAGCGCGGCGACGGGACCCGCGCACAGTTGCCCGAGCCGCGCGGCGTTGCCGCCGACCGGCGTCGCGACCGCGAACACGACGACTGCCAGCAGGACGTACAGGAGGGCGCCGACCTGCAGCACGCGCTGCTCGCGCGGCAGCGCGGCCGCCAGGACGAGCGGGAAGATGAGGACCGGCCAGAAGGCCGAGAAGACGAACGGCTCGCTGCCGCCCTCGGGGAACGCGACCGCCAGCAGCGCCACCGGCGCCAGCGCCGCGGCCGCGACCACGAGCCCGACGAGGCGCCGCGTGCCGAGCGCGTACGCCGCTGCGGCGAGCGCGAGGAAGAGCGCCGCGACCGGGCTCGCGAGCGGCGTCAGCAGCGCGAGCGCGGCGGCGAGCACGCGGCGCCCGCGCTGCAGCGCCCAGACAGCGCCGAGCGCGGGCACCAGTCCGAGCGCAAAGGCGATCCGCCCGCTGAAGAGCGTCGCGCCTGCGCCGAGCGCGAACCATGTCGCGCCAAGCCAGGCGTCAGGGCCGAAGCGCGTCCACGCGATCCGTTCGAACAGCCATGCCGCCGTCACGGCCGCGAGCGCGCCGAGCAGCCGCGGCCCGAGCCAGCCGGCGAGCGGGGGGAACAGGACGCTGTAGCCGGGCAGGTGGTGGCCGCCGTACCACTGCGCGTCCCAGATCGCGAAGCCGGCGTGGTCGAACAGCCACGCGCGGTACTCCGCCGCCGCCAGGTCAAGGCTCGCCGGCTGCCACGCCAGGTACACGGCCGCCAATGCCGCCGCGAGCGCGACTGGCGCGGCGCGCTGCAGGTCCCACCCGGTGCGCGCATGACGGGCCATCGCGGCCGCGGAGGCTAGCGCGCGCGGCTTGCATGCGCGGATCGCGTCCGCCGACCCACAAAGGAAGATGGTGCGATGCCGAACTATCGAGCCGATCCGGACATCCTCGCCGTCCTGGACAGCCATTTCGCGCTTCCTCCGGGCCTCGATCCGGACGAGGTCGAGCGTCTTCGTCGGTTCTTGCGAACCGACCAGGTGCTGGAGGACTTCTACCGGCGCAGTCAGCCCAGCCATCGGCCGCCCGAGGCGGACCTGCGGGCGGCCGCCGCGGCCGCGATGGATGCCTACGACCGGCGCTCGGACCGCCTTCCGGTCGGCTGGCAGAAGCTGCTCGTGCTCCAGGCGGGCATCGCCGGCCACGACGACAACCTCGACTCCGGCGAGATCCAGGAATGGGCCTACAGACGCATCAAGGAAGACAACCCGGACTGGCTGGGCAACTTCGACGACGACATCGACCGCGAGATGCCGCTGCGCTGGTTGACGCAGCGGATCGGCGTGCAGGTGCTGATGGCCCGGCAGTGGGCGGCGGAGCGCGAGCAGGCGCCGCCGCCGGCGTCCCCAAAGCGACGCCGCTGGTTCGGGCGTTAGCCGCGGCGCTCGCTCAGCGGATCGGGCGCTCAGCGCGCCGACGCGAAGTCGACCGTGTAGACGGCCGACAGCTCGCCGCCGATCCAGCCGGTCGTGCGGCCGATGCCGACGCGGCGGAAGCTCGCGCCGAGCACGACGGGACGGTGGTAGGGGGAGCCGAGCCAGCTACGCACGAGCCAGGCCGCCTCGCCGCTGGGATCTCCCGGCGCGAGCCAGCCGAGCACCTCGCCGATCACGCCCGCGTGGCGCGAGGCGCCGCCGACCCGGCTGCTCCAGGCGCCGTGGGCGACCGCGCCGCTCGCGGCCATCGTGCGCGAGTAGCCGCGGGCGACGCGGTCCATGCGCGCGTCGGCGCGCACCGCCGGCAGGCCGAAGTGCGCGCGTGCGTGGTTGACCTCTCGCAGCAGCGCGCGCCCGAACGGGCCGAGTGCGCTGCTCGGCGTCGCGGCCGCGGGAGCGGCGGTCGGGAGCAGTGCCAGCAGCGCGCACGCAAGCGCGATCAGCGGCCGGTCAGCTCTCTTCCAGGAAGGTCGCAATGCGGTCGATCAGGTCGGGGCGGTCGAGCCAGGGCCAGTGCCCCGCGTCCTCGACGAGCACGAACTCTCCCCTCGGCAGCTCCGCGGCGTACTGCTCCCCGAAACGCGACGAGATGAAGGGATCGCGCGCGCCCCAACCTACCAGCGTCGGCATGCCAAGCGACGGCAGCCTTGCGCCCGCGGTGGCGAGCGAGTCCTCCGGCGCGCTGCGATAGAGCCGCAGGATCGCCCGCTGCGTGCCCTGATCGAACCAGCGCAGCGCCGCCTCGGCGAAGCCGTCCGGAACACGCCCGCCGGCGAACGCCGGCCGCAGCGCGCGCTCCAGCGTCGGCCGCAGCGTGAGCCCCATCGCCAGCTCGCCGACGAGCGGCGTGCGCCACAGCCGCGCGACGCGATGCCAGCGGTAGCCGGGCAGCAGCGGGACCGCGTTGAGAATCACCAGCCGCTCGATCCGCTCCGGATGGCGCTGCGCGAACGCGAGCGCCGCGGCGCCCCAGTCGTGCACGACCAAGCGGACGCGCTCGGGGCGGGTGGGAACCAATTCGTCCAGGAAGCGCTCGACAAAGCGGGCGATCCCCTCCAGCGAGTAGTCGTTCTGGCCGCCCTTCCCGGAGCGGCCGAAGCCGAGCAGGTCGGGCGCGAGGCCGCCGGTGCGCTGCAGGAACGGCAGCCAGTCGTCGCTGCTCGTCGGCACGCCATGCACGTAGAGGACGGGCGCGCGACCTGGCGGCGTCTCCGCCGAGCGCCAGAAGACCGGCTGGCCGTCCAGCTCCGCGGTGTGCTCGGCGACGTCCACGCGGGCGCGAGGATAGAGCGCCCGCCCGGCCGTGCGCGGCGGGGCCGGCGGCCGGGCGGGCGGGACTGGCTGGGTCAGGAGGCTGCGGGCTGCGGGTCGGGACGCACGAGCACCGTGTCCACCACCGGAATGACCTCGTCGGCCGGGAGCCCGGCCCGCTCGGCGTGCTCGCGCACCTTCTCGGGACTCGACCCCTGGTAGATGCAGACGGTCCCGAGCGTTCCGTCGCTCTCCTCGATCACGTACGAGCGGATCCAGCGGATGTCGTCGGACATCTCGTTGTCGCCGACGTCGCCGGATCTCGCCGCGGCGGCCTCCAGCTCCTCGCCGGTGCGCCATCCGTTGCGGCGCAGGATCACATAGGTGTTCACGGCTCTCCTCTCGGTCGCTGGCACAGCTCCGTGTACCCATCTGAGCACATGTGGGCGCTAACGTGCCAGCGCGTGTCGCCTGGCGCCACGATCCCCGCCGCCGAGTGGCGGCGCCCGACGCGCCGCCGCGTAGCGGCGATCCGCGACCGCCTGCGCGACGTCTACGGCGTGCCGATGATGGCGCCGCACGAGCAGCCGCTCGACGAGCTGATCCTGACGGTCCTCTCGCAGTCGACGAACGACCGCAACCGCGACGTCGCCTACGAGCGCCTGCGCGAGCGCTTTCCGTCGTGGGAGGCGGTGCTGAACGCGCCTGTCGAGGAGGTCGAGGAGGCGATCCGGCCGGGCGGCATCTCGAAGGTCAAGAGCGAGCGGATCCAGGCGATCCTCAGGGCGATCGACGGGCACGAGCACGGGCTCGACCTGAGCTGGCTCAAGGACGTGCCGGTCCCCGAGGGTCAGGCGTACCTGACCTCCCTGCCCGGCGTCGGCCGCAAGACGGCCGCGTGCGTGCTGCTGTTCGCCTACGGCCTGCACGACGTGCCGGTCGACACCCACGTCAGCCGCGTCGGCATGCGGCTGCACCTGCTGCGGCCGGGCGCGCCGTTCGAGGAGCTGCACGACGCGATGCTCGCGCTCACGCCGCCGGGCGAGGAGCTGGAGCTGCACGTGAACCTGCTGCGCCATGGCCGGCGCACCTGCCACGCGCGCAGACCGGATTGCCCGCGCTGCGCGCTGCGGCGGATGTGCCCGTCGCGACAGGGGTAGAGAATTACGCGCGGATTCGCGCAAGATCTACTACACTCTCGCTTAGATTTCTTCCCCCTGATCCCACGCAGCATCGAAGGAGACCACGCCCATGGGCAAGACGATCGGCATCGACCTCGGCACCACCAACAGCTGCATGGCCGTCCTCGAGGGCGGCGAGCCCACGGTGATCGAGAACGCCGAGGGCGGTCGCACGACGCCGTCGGTGGTCGCGTTCACGCAGGGCGGAGAGCGGCTTGTCGGCACCGTCGCCAAGCGGCAGGCGGTCACGAACCCCACCAACACGATCTTCTCGATCAAGCGCTTCATGGGCCGCAAGGAGGCCGAGGTGCGCGAGGAGGAGCAGATCGTCCCCTACAGAGTCGTCGCCGGCCCGAACGGCGACGCGCGCGTCGAGGCGGGCGGCAAGCAGTACTCCCCGCCTGAGGTCAGCGCGATGATCCTCGCGAAGCTGAAGGCCGACGCGGAGGCCTACCTCGGCGAGACGGTCGACAGCGCGGTCATCACCGTCCCCGCGTACTTCAACGACGACCAGCGCCAGGCGACGAAGGACGCCGGCAAGGTCGCCGGCCTCGACGTCAAGCGCATCATCAACGAGCCGACCGCGGCCTCGCTCGCGTACGGGCTCGACAAGGAGACCGACCAGACGATCCTCGTCTTCGACCTCGGCGGCGGCACGTTCGACGTGTCCGTGCTGGAGATCGGCGATGGCGTCTTCGAGGTCAAGTCGACCGCCGGCGACAACCACCTCGGCGGCGACAACTTCGACAAGGCGATCGTCGACTGGCTCGTGTCCGAGTTCAAGAAGGACCAGGGCATCGACCTCGCGGCCGACGCGATGGCGCTCCAGCGCCTCTACGAGGCGGCCGAGAAGGCGAAGATCGAGCTCTCCACCACGCAGGAGACGCAGATCAACCTGCCGTTCATCACGGCCGACCAGTCCGGCCCCAAGCACCTCGACACGCGCCTCTCGCGCGCGAAGCTCAACGAGCTGACCGCCGACCTGATCGAGCGCACCGTCGCGCCCGTCCGCCAGGCGCTCGACGACGCGAAGGACAAGGGCGCCGCCTCGATCGACCACGTCGTGATGGTCGGCGGCATGACGCGCATGCCGGCCGTGCAGGAGAAGGTCAAGGAGCTGACCGGCAAGGACCCGCACCGCGGCGTCAACCCGGACGAGGTCGTCGCTGTCGGTGCTGCCATCCAGGCGGGCGTGCTCGCCGGCGACGTGAAGGACGTCCTGCTGCTCGACGTCACCCCGTTGACCCTCGGCATCGAGACCAAGGGCGGCGTGATGACGAAGCTGATCGAGCGCAACACGACGATCCCGACGCGCAAGGCCGAGGTCTTCTCGACCGCCGACGACAACCAACCGTCGGTCGAGATCCACGTGCTCCAGGGCGAGCGCGAGATGGCCCAGTACAACAAGTCGCTCGGCAAGTTCCAGCTGACCGGCATCCCGCCGGCGCCGCGCGGCATCCCGCAGATCGAGGTCGCGTTCGACATCGACGCGAACGGGATCCTGTCCGTCTCCGCGAGAGACCTCGGCACCGGCAAGGAGCAGAAGATCGAGATCAAGGCCGGCTCGGGCCTGTCCGACGACGAGATCAGACAGATGGTCGGCGACGCCGAGGCGCACGCCGAGGAGGACCGCAAGGCGCGCGAGCTGGCGGAGGCGCGCAACAACGCGGAGAACGCCGCCTACCAGGCCGAGCGCCAGCTGAGAGAGCTGGGCGACGGCGTCGACGAGGCGTCAAAGACGGAGATCGAGGCGGCGATCAGAACGGTCCGCGACAGCCTCACGTCCGAGGACCCGAACGAGATCAACGCGAAGGCCGAGGCGCTGCAGGCCGCCTTCCACAAGGTCTCCGAGGCGATGTACGAGAAGGCTCAGCAGCAGGCCGCGGCCGGCGCCGACGGGGCGTCCGCCGACGGCGGCGCGGGTGACGCCTCCGCTGAGGAGGACGTCGTCGACGCCGAGGTCGTGGACGAGGGCAACTGACGATGAGCGCCGAGGAGCAGCGCGTCGAGGAGCAGGAGCAGGTCGACGGCGTGCACGAGACGACCGAGCCCGCGGAGCCGGATCCCGCGGGCGAGGTCGAGCACGACCTCGACGAGCTGCTTGCCCGCGCCGGCAAGGCCGATGAGTATCTGGCGCTCGCGCAGCGCACGCAGGCCGACTTCGAGAACTTCCGCAAGCGGATGACGCGCGACGTCGCCGCCGCGGAGGCGCGCGGGGTCAGCCGGCTGGCGAAGGAGCTGCTGCCGGCGCTCGACAACCTCGGGCGCGCCTTGGCGGCGGCCAGAGAGGATCCCGCCCACCCCGAGGCCGACGGCCACCTCCTTACGGGGGTCCAGCTCGTGCACGACGAGCTGCTGGCCGTGCTCAAGCGCGTCGGGATCGAGCCGTTCTCGCCGAGAGGCGAGCGCTTCGACCCCAACGAGCACGAGGCGATGGCGCAGCAGCCGGTCGAGGGGGCCGAGTCGGGGACGGTCGTCGAGGTCTACCAGCAGGGCTTCCGCCACGGCGAGAGCGTCCTGCGTCCGGCCCGCGTCGTCGTCGCGGCATAGCGGGAGGCCGTTGCGATGGCCGCGATGAAGCCCGATCTCTACAAGGTCCTCGGCGTCGGCAGAAACGCCTCCGACGCCGAGATCAAGAAGGCCTACCGCAGACTCGCGCGCAGATACCACCCGGACACGAACGCCGGCGACAGAGCCGCCGAGGAGCGCTTCAAGGAGATCTCCGCGGCCTACGACGTGCTGTCCGACCCGGAGAAGCGCAGAGCCTACGACCAGGGCACCGGGCCGTTCGCGGCCGGCGGCGGCGCCGGCTTCGACCCGAACGCGTTCGGGTCCTTCA
>JBQCIQ010000138.1:0-7001 GCA_051953595.1 Conexibacter sp.
CGCTCGCGTGAGCGCCGCCTCGCGGCGGCGGACGCTCCCCGCCGCCAGCGCGCCCAGCAGCAGCGCGAGTGCGAGCAGCAGGAGCGCGCGGCGGCGCGGCGTCACGGGCGCGGCGGAATCGGCAGCTCGAGCACGAGCCGGGCGCCGCGCTCGCTCGGCGCCGCCGCCAGCCGGCCGCCGCAGCGCGCCGCCACCTCCTCGGCGATCGCGAGCCCGCGTCCGCGCAGGCCGCGCCCACCGCGCGGGCGCCGCACCAGCTCCAGCACCGGCGCCGGCAGCCCGGGGCCGTCGTCGAGCACTTCAATCCGCACCGTGTGGCGGCTCGCGCGCGCCCGCAGCAGCACCTCGCCGCCGCCGTGCTCGATCGCGTTCGCGAGCAGGTTGCCGCACGCCTGCGCGAGCCGCAGTCGATCGCCGCGCACGACGACGACGTCGGGCGGCGGCTCCAGCCGCAGCCTCCCGCCCTTCGCCCAGGCGGCCGGGCGCCAGGCGGCGGCCGCGTCGGCCAGCAGCGGCGCGAGCGGGAACGTCTCGGTGCGATCGCCGGCGCGGGCGCCGCGCTGCGCGGCGGCGAGATCGGCGAGCGCCAGGCCGGCGCGGCCGAGCTCCAGGTCGACGGCCGCCAGCGGTCCACGCGGAGCGGCAGCCGGCGTCGCATGCGTCGCCAGGCGCAGCGCGAGCCGCGCCGCCGTCAGCGGTCCCCGCAGCTCGTGGCAGGCGCGCGCGACCAGCTCCATCCGGCGCGCGAGCACGATCCGCCATGCGGCCGCGACGCCGAGCGCCGCGAGCCAGCCGCCGATCGCGAGCGGGACGCTCATCGCTCCACCTCCGCGCCCGCGCCGACCGGCTCGCCGGACGTCTCGCCCTGCGGGCCGTCGACGAGCCGGTAGCCGACGCCCCACACGTTCACGATGTAGTGGTCGCCGTCGCGCGCCAGCTTCTGACGCAGGCGGCAGGCGTGCGAGTCGAGCGTGCGGGTGGAGTTGTTCGCGCGGAAGCCCCACAGCGTGCGCAGCAGCTCCTCCTTCGAGAAGACTCTCGTCGGATCAGCCGCCAGCGTGCGCAGCAGCGCGAACTCCTTCTGCGAGAGCGACAGCCGGCGGCCGTTCAGCAGCGCCGTGCGCGCCGACGGGTCGACCTCGATCGGGCCGACGCGCAGCCGTCCGTGGCGCACGTCGCGCTCGCTGCGTCGCAGCAGCGCCGTCACGCGGGCGCGCAGCTCGGCGTACGAGAAGGGCTTCCCGAGGACGTCGTCGGCGCCGCGCTCGAAGGTGCGCAGCCGGTGCAGCTCGCCGACGCGGCCACTCAGGACGAGCAGCGGCAGCAGCGGGTCGATGCGCGTCGCGACGCCGTCAGATTCGCGCACCTGCTGCAGCAGCTCCAGGCCGTCGCGATCGGGCAGCGTCAGGTCGACGATCGCGAGGTCGGGGTAGCGCGTCTCCATCAGACGCACGGCCTCTCTGGCGTCGGCGGCGCCGATCGGCTCGAAGCCGTCGGCCATCAGGTTGTCGGCGAGGAACGCCCGCGTGTGGCGGTCGTCCTCCACGATGAGGATGGTGGGGCGTGGTTCGTTCATGGCCGCCCTGAGTGGCGAGATGCCATGAATTCGCCCCCGACTGAGCCAATCGGTCGAGCGTCTGCACGAACCTGTTGCAAGTTCGCGTGCAACCCATCCACCGATGGAGGAGTCGCGCATATGATGCCGACGCCCACGGACCGGGACGCCTTCTTTCATGCTGAACCAACGCGGAAACTACAGCTCCGGCGACGACTTCGTCCTGGAGTACGGCGAGCTTCGCTTCACCTTCAACGAACGCGACTTCGCCGAGCGCTGCGAGCAGGCTGCGCGCAAGCTCGGCTTCGTCGGCGGCCGGCTCGAAGGCGAGGAGGCCGAGGACCTCGTGAACCTCGTCGTCAACGGCGAGGTCCACGACCCCGCCTCCGCCCTCGGCGAGCACGTCAACGACTGCTGGCCGGAGCTGGTCGGCCCCTCCGAGCGCTCGCTCGTGCACTGGCTGCGGCGGCTGATCTTCCGCAGCGCCTGGCTCGACCAGCGCGTCAAGGAAGGCGAGCTGGACGTCGCCTTCGACGAGCAGACGCACACCTTCGCCTACGTGCAGCCCGACCGCGGCAACGAGCCGATCGAGCTGGCGCCCGAGCCCTCCTGGGGCCGCGTGGCGTACCGCAGCCCCGCGCGCTAGCGGCGACGCGAGCGCGCCGCCGCCAGCGTGCGGCAGGCGAATTACTCGGCCTGCTCGCGCACGGCCTCGGCGATCGCCTGCGCGCCGGCCTCGCCGACCAGCAGCTCCGGCCGCAGCGTGCGGCTCGCGAGCAGGTTGACCGCCGGGAAGCGGCGCTCGCCCGCGAGCGCCATGTCGAGCGCGATCACGGTCGTCTCGCCGCCGAACGGCGCGGCGGCGGTCGCGATCACCGTCAGCGAGCCGCCGCCCGGGATGCTGCGCGCGGCGGCGAGCGCCTTGCGCGCGGCGCCGACCGGCAGGCCCTGGAGCGTGTCGATCAGGACGGCCGCGTGCCCACCGCGCGCGGCGACGCGCTTCCCCTGCTCGACCGCGCGCTCGACCGCCTGCGCAAGCGCCTCGCCGCTGGCGGCGAAGCTGAGCGCGGCGACCGGCTCAAGCGGGCCCTCGCGCCACTCGGCGATCTCCTCCGGGCGCGCTCCGGCGAGCACGACGCTCGTCTCCAGCTCCGCGTCGAGCGCCGCCAGCGCCTGCGCGATGCGGCGCAGCGTCTCGCTCTTGCCGGTGTGGGGGCCGCCGGCGATCGTCACGCGCGAGCCGCGGCCGAACGGGGTCAGGAACTCGACCACCTGAACCGTCTCGTCGTCGCCGCCGAAGGCGAAGCGCTCGGTCGGGAAGGCGGCCGGCAGCTCGTCGAAGCGGACGCCGTCGGAGACCTCGTCGGCCGCGCGGCCGTTGATCGTGTCGACGCGCACGAGCGAGGGGAAGCGCTCCGAGCGACGCGGCGGGCGCAGCGGACCGCTGACGCGGTCGCCGTCGACCAGCTCGCAGCGGCGCACCTGCGCGGCGGAGACGTAGACGTCGTCGTCGGAGGGCTTGCCATCCTTGCCGAGGCGCAGGAAGCCGGAGCCGTTCTCGGCCAGCTCGACGACGCCCTCGACGGTGCGGTCGCGGTCCTCGCCCCCGCGCTCGCGCTCGGGCTTGGCGGGCTGCTCGCGCTCGCCGCGGTCGCGGTCGCGGCCACGGCCGCCGCGCTCGCGACGAGCGGGCCGTGCAGCGGTCTCCTCCGCCTCCGCGACGGGCTCTGCCTCTTCGTCGGTGTCACGCGCGCGGCCGCGGCCGCCGCGACGGCGGCGCGGACGGGCCGGCGCCTCCTCGTCGTCGCCTGCGGGGGCGGCGCCGTTGCCGCCCTGGCGAGCGACGATCGCGTCGATCAGCTCGTCCTTGCGCAGACGGCGGAAGCCGTCGATGCCCAGCTCCGAGGCGATGGCGTGCAGGTCGGCGAGCGGGCTGTCGGCCAGCGCGGAGCGTTCGAGTACGGGCATGGTCCTCCTGTCGGATGTTGAATCGGTGGGCTCCGGCCGCGTTGGCGTCAGCGGCCGGCGATCTGTGGGTCCGGTATTCGGGCCCGGCGGCGCGAACCCTAGCGGACGGGTCCCTGACCGACCTGTTCCCGGCGCAGCGCTTCGGCAAGCCGCGCGTCGGCGGCCAGCTCGCGGCGGCCGGCGAGCACGTCGCCCACGGCGATGAAGTCGGCCGCCGCCGCGACGTCGTGCAGGCGGAAGACGTGTCCGCCGGCGTCGAGCCCCCACGCGAGGGCCGCCAGCGTGCCGGCGCCGCGCTCGCGCGGCGGGCGACCGGTGATCGCGCCGATGAAGTCCTTGCGCGAGAGCGCCATCAGGATCGGCCGGCCCAGCGCGCGCACGTCCTCGAGGCGGCGCAGCACCTCGACCGTCTGCGCGGGCGTCTTGCCGAAGTCCGGCCCGGGATCGAGGATCAGCTGCTCCTCGGCGACGCCCCGCTCGCGCGCCAGCCGCGTCCGCTCGCGCAGGAACGCGACGACGTCGTCCGCTATGCGGCCGTCCATCGAGGGGTCGAGCAGCTTCTGCTTCGGCGCCGCGCGCGTGTGCATCAGCACGAGCGCCGCGCCGGTCTCCGCGCAGACGTCCGCGAGGGCGGGGTCGCGCAGGCCGCTGACGTCGTTGACGATGCAGGCGCCGGCCGCGATCGCCGCCGCCGCGACCGCCGGCTTGTACGTGTCGACCGAGACGATCGCGCCCAGCTCGCCCGCGATCCGCTCGATCAGCGGCACCACGCGCGCGATCTCCTCCTGCGGGTCGACGGCCGGTCTGTTCGTCACGCCCGACTCGCCGCCGACGTCGATGATGTCCGCGCCGGCGTCGAGCAGTGTGCGCGCGAGCGCGACGCGGTCGTCGAGCGTGCGGTGCTCGCCCGCGTCGGAGAACGAGTCGGGGGTCGCGTTGACGATCCCCATCAGCCACGGACGCTCCGCGAACGTGAGCGTGCGATCGCCGGCGCGGACGGTGAGGTGCTGGGCGCCGAGCTCGCTCATGCGTCGCGCGAGACTAGCGCGCGCGATGGTGCTTGGATCTTCTCGCCGGCTTCGCGATCTTGAGCGGCAGGCGGAACGTCGATCTGTTGCCGGCGCGGTCGGTCGCGAGCACGCGCAGCACGTAGCGACCGGGTCTCGCGTAGGCATGGCGCGCGCCGCGGTGGATCAGCTGCAGCGGTGTGCGGTCGCCCCAGTTGACGACGAGCTGTCCGACGCCGGAGGTCAGCACGCCGGGCGTCGGCGTCGCCGTGCCCGTCGGCGTGTCGAGCGCCTGCACCGTCAGCCGCAGCGCCGCCTGCGCCTTGCGCGGGCCGCTCACGCGCGCGCTCACGAACGGGGCGACCGAGTCGACCTTCAGGGTCGACGGCTTCGCGGCGTACTGCTGCCCGCGGCGGTCGAGCGCGACGACCTGCCAGGTGTGCGCGCCCTGCGCGAGCGGCGCGGCGGGCCGGAAGCTGCGCCGGCCGGTGATCCCCGCCGGCGCGCCGTCGATCGTGACGCTGAAGTAGCGGCCCCACGTCTCGCGCGAGGTCGTCCACGACAGCGTCGGACGGTCGCTGCGCAGGAAGCCTCTGAGCTGCTGGACGGCGAAGCGGCCGGGCGGCTGGTCGACCGTGGCGACCGCGATCGCGCGCCCCTGGCCGGGCACGTCCTGCACGTAGGCGACGGCGATGTCGCCGGCGTCGTCGCCGCTCGCGAGCAGCCCGTCGGCGGCAGAGGTCGGACCAAGCTCGGGATGCGAGATGGCCTGCTCGGCCTCGAAGTCGCCGCCATCGCGGTAGCGCGCGTGGATCTCCGGGACCCCGCCGGGCGCCGTGACCTGCCACGCGACGAGCATCTTGCGCGCCGTCGCGGCCGCCGGCACGGCGAAGCCGGGCGCGCTGTTCGCGACGAGCGAGTCGATCGCGAGCGGCGGCGGCGCGGGCTCGACGTCGAACATCAGCTGGAGCGCGCTCGTCGCGTTCGTCGCGAGGTTGCCGGCGACGACGAGGCCCTGTCCGGTCCCGACCGTCGCGATGTGCGGCGCGCTCGAATCCTGGCCCGAGCCGAGCGGCGCCGGGTCCACCGACGTCGGCGACTCGAAGCGCGAGCCGCGCAGGCGGCGAAAGACCGGGCGCATGCGGACGTTGCCGCCGCCGAGGTCGAAGCTCGCGCGCAGCGCGACGCCGGTGAAGCTGTCGTCGTCCTGCGTGCTGACGACCGGCAGGTCGCCCGCGGCCGCGGGGACGCCTTCGAGCGTGAGGCCGTCGAGCGCGTCGACCGCGACGACGCTCGGACGGGCGCCCTGGAGGCGCCGGGCGATGACGCGCCCCGCCTCGCCCCAGACGGCGATCGCGACGCCGTCGGCGGAGGCGGCGACTCTCGGGCGCGCGGTGCCGGCGCCGGCGTCGTTGGCGGCGTTCACGTCGAGCGGCGCGCCGATGACGGTCCAGGGGCCGGCGTCGCGCGCGTAGGCGGCGCGCACGTCGTGCCCGCCGCCGCCTGGCGCGGTGAAGACCGCGTAGCCCTTGCCGTTGACGCTGAGATCGACGGCCGGGTCGGACGCGCCGCCGCCGCTCCACAGCGTCTGACGGCTCCAAGCGCCGCCGGCGTCGGGCCGGGTGGAGGCGTAGACGTTGCCGCCGTTGGCGAACACGACGAGCACGCGCCCGCCGTCGCCGGCCGCGACCGCCGCCTGGGTGGCCGGCGTGCCGAGGTCGGCGTCCAGGCGCTCGGGGCCGCTCCAGACGCCGTTGACGAGGCGGCTGACGAAGACGTGCGGGACGCCGCCGTCGTCCATCAGCGAGACGAGCGCGCCGCTGCCGTCGGGCGCGAGGTCGATCCCCTCCAGGCTGTGCAGCGCGCCCGTCGGGCCGACGACGGGATCGCCCGCGAAGATCCCGGCGGGCGCCGCGGCGGGCGACAGCGCGAGCGTCAGCGCGACGGCGGCTGTGGCCGCGGCTAGCAGCGCGAGCGTGCGGGAGCGGAGCTGGAGAAGCGCGAGCGGGGGACGTGGCATGGCGGACGGCGCCGGGCGCGGCATCGCGTGTTCCAACCGGCCCGCGCCGCGAAAGTTACGACATGCGGACGATGGCTCGTCGGCGCGCGGAGGCGAGGGTGGCGATCGGGGCCGGCCTCCACGACCCCGCTCACCTTCCCCCTCGATCCCCGACGCGACGCGGCGCACAACTCCCTGCGGACCTTGCACGAACCCCCCGGTCGGCTCGGCCGTGCGGTGCTCCAACGTCCGCCCGACACTCCCACGCCCGGGTCCGGCAAGGAAAGCCGTTTGGTAAGAACGCTGACGTTCAGGCGTCTAGAGGCTGCCGAGCTCTGTGGTGATGTCGGAGACGCTGGCTTTGGCGTCGCCGAAGAGCATCGCGGTCTTGGGGTCGTAGAAGAGCGGGTTATCGATCCCGGCAAAGCCGGAGGACATGGAGCGTTTGAGGACGATGACCGATTGGGATTTG
>JBQCIQ010000139.1:0-18861 GCA_051953595.1 Conexibacter sp.
CGTTGGTGTGCAGCGTGGAGAGGACGAGGTGGCCGGTGAGCGCCGACTCGACGGCGATCTGAGCGGTCTCACGGTCGCGGATCTCCCCCACCATGATCACGTCGGGGTCGGCCCTGACCATCGCCCGCAGGCCTGCCGCGAAGGTCAGGCCCACCTTCGCCTGGACCTGCACCTGGGTGATGCCCTCGATCTGGTACTCGACCGGGTCCTCGACGGTGATGATGGTCTTCTCCGGCGTGTTGAGCTGCTGCAGCGCGGCGTAGAGCGTCGTCGACTTGCCGGAGCCGGTCGGGCCGGTCACGAGCACGGCGCCGTGCGACTGCGAGAAGCCGGTCACGAAGCGCTTGCGCTCGTGCTCCTGCATGCCGAGCTTGTCGAGGTCGACGCGGACGCTCTCCTTGTCGAGGATGCGCATCACGATCGACTCGCCGTGGACGCTCGGCAGCGTCACGACGCGGATGTCGACCTGGCGGCCGTCGACGCTCAGGCCGACGCGGCCGTCTTGGGGGATCCGCTTCTCGGCGATGTCCAGCTCGGCCATGATCTTCACGCGCGAGACGACGCCGGCGGTCATGCGCGCGGGGATCGTCGTCGAGACGTGCAGGACGCCGTCGATGCGGAAGCGCACGCGCAGCTCGCGGCCGTCCGGCTCGAAGTGGATGTCGGAGGCGCCGCGCTCGGCCGCCTGGGCGATGATCGAGTTGACGAGCTTGACGACGGGCGCGTCGTCGGCCGACTCCTGCAGGTCGACGACCTCGGCCTCGTCCTGCTGCGTCTGCTCCTCCACCACGTCGCGGACCGACTCGCCGAAGCGGTCGAGCCGCGCGATCAGCGTCGCGATGTCCTCGCGCGAGGCGACCGCCGGCTTGACGTCGAGCCGCGTCAGCATCGCGATGTCGTCGACCGCGAGCACGTTCGCCGGGTCGGCCATCGCGACGACGAGGCCGCGCTTGTCGTCGCTGAAGGCGACCGGGACCGCCTCGTAGCGCTTGGCGGCGCCCGAGTCGATCAGGTTCGCGGCCGTCATGTCGATCGGGAAGACCGTCAGGTCGAGGTGGTCGAGTCCGTAGCGCTCGCCGATCGCGCGCGCCAGCTGGTCCTGGCTGATCGCGTCCTGGTCGAGCAGCACGCGCTCGGGCGGCTTGCCGAGGCTGCGCGCGGCGTCGACCGCGGCGTCGACGCGCGCCTGCTCGACGAAGCCGAGGTCGACGAGCACGTCGGTGAGGAAGCGGCCGGAGCCGCCGCGCCGGCTCGGCGGCGTGACGCCGTTCCACTCCTCGTGCGGTTGCGATTGCAGCGCGAGCGCGCCGTCGATCGGCGGCGCGTCGTCGGGACCGAGCGCGCGCAGGTGCGGCGGCCCGCCGTGCGTCGGCGGCGGCGTGGCGATGCGGGTCCGCGGCGGGGGCGGCGGCGGCTCGGGCGCGACCAGCTCCTCGATCGCGGGCGGAGGCTCGGGCGCCGGCTCCCCCCCGCCCATCGCCGACCACTCCGGCGGCAGCTCGGCGTCCGCCTGGCGGGCGAACGGGTCGAAGACGGGCGGGTCGGCCTGAGGAGCGCGCGTTTGACCCGCCCCCAGCGCGTCGGATTCGCGGTCCTCGATGCGCGAGCGCTCGGGCGGCGGCTCAGGCCGCCGCGGCGGGCTCGCCCCGCGCGGCGGCGCGGAGGACGTCGAGGGGGGCGGACCGCCCGGTCCAGCGCTCGAAGCTCCGCGCTCCCTGTCGAACCAGGATCTCAAGGCCGTCCACCACCGTCGCGCCGGCTGCCTGCGCAGCGCTTACCAGGGCCGTGGGGCCGCTTCCGTACACGAGGTCGACGAGGCATGGATATCCGTCCATCGCATCGACCCCCAGTGGGAGCGCCTTGAACGGATCCTCGCTACGCAGACCAACGGATGTCGTATTCACGAGGAGATCGGCCGGCGGAAGCGGGCCTTGAGTCGCCCGACCGCCGATCTCCGCGCACAGGCGCTCCGCCCGCTCCGGCGTGCGGTTCCAGACGGCCACCTCCGCTCTCGCCTGCACGAGCGCCCATACGACCGCCCGCGCGCTCCCGCCGGCGCCGAGCACGACCGCGGTGCGGCCGGCCGGGTCGAACGGCAGCGCGTCGAGCAGGCCCGGCGCGTCGGTGTTGTCCGCGTGGATGCGGCCGTCCGCTTGGAACGTGAGCGTGTTCGCGGCTCCGATCGCGCGCGCCGCGTCGGTCGCCTCGTCGGCGAACGCCAGCGCCGCCTCCTTGTGGGGGATCGTCACGTTCGCGCCGATGAAACCGGCACCCGACAACCCCCGCACGGTCTCCTCGAACAGCTCGGGCGGGACCGGCAGCAGCTGGTAGCGCCAGTCGTCGAGGCCGAGCGCGCGGTAGCCGGCCTCGTGCATCGCGGGCGAGCGGCTGTGGCGCACCGGCCATCCGAGCACGCCGCAGATCGGCATCAGCGTCTCAGCACTTCGTCGGCGACTTGCCGCCCGCGGCCGCGCGCGCGCTGTTGTAGCGCTGCACGTCGCGCTCGAACTGCACGTCGGTCGAGGAGAACGCGTGCTGGCCGCACGTGCCCGGCTTCACGACGTAGTAGAGGTAGGGCACCTTCGCCGGGTGCGCCGCCGCCTCGATCGAGGCGAGCCCGGGGTTGCCGATCGGCCCGGGCGGCAGGCCGGGATGATTGCGCGTGTTGTACGGCGTGTCGCTCGCGAGCTGGGAGACGGTGAGCGGGCTCGTCCAGTCGTTCAGCGCGAAGCGCAGCGTCGCGTCGATGCCGAGGTTCATGCCGTCTCTGAGGCGGTTGTAGATCACGGCGGCGACCAGCGGACGCTCGCTCGCGACCGCGACCTCGCGCTCGACCATCGCGGCGATCGTCAGCACGTCGAAGACGGTCAGGTTCTTGCTGCGCGCGTAGCGCAGGTTCACGCGCGCGAGGTTCTGCTTGAACGCGGCGAGCTGCTGCCCGACGAGGTCTCTCGCGGTCGATCCGCGTCTCAGCTCGTACGTCGCCGGGAACAGGAAGCCCTCCAGCGTTGCGCCCTTCGGCGCGCCGTAGGCGCGAGGATCGAAGCCGGGGAAGCTGCGCGAGGCAGCCGCATAGTCGCCGCGCAGGCCGGCCTGCCTGGCGAGCGGGGCCGTCTCGCCGCGGCTCTTGCCCTCGGGGATCGTGACGCGGATCACGGGCGGAGGCGGCGGGTTGTGACTGAGCGCGTCGAGCGCGGCGCCGTAGCTCATGCCTTCTCTGAGCGTGAACGTGCCCGACTTGAGGTCGCCGCCGGCGCCGGAGAGCTTCGCCCGCAGCTTGAAGAAGGAGGACGAGTCGATCACGCCCCTGCTCGCGAGCAGGTCGCCGATCTGGCTGACGCTCGCGCCGGACGGGACTCTGACGACGACGCGGCCGGAGCCGTCGCCCTTGCCGGGCTGGTAGACCGACCACAGGAACCACCCGATCAGGACGACCGCCGCGATCACGAGCGCCGCGGCGATGCGGGCGCCCCAGCGGCGCCGGTCCGGCTGAGCACCGGGCGCGCGCGGCGCGCCGCGCGGGCCGCGCGGGGGCGCGGGCGGGCGGGCCGCACGAGCGCCGCGCGTGGTACGGGCGACGCGTCTGGTGCCGAGCGGCACCTCGTGCTCGTCGGTGAGCGGCGGCTCGGGCTCCGGCGCCGGCGCCGGCGGCGCCGTCACCACCGCCCGCTCCTCCGTCCACTGCGACGTGACGTCGAACATCTGCGTCGGCTGCGGGTCGTGCGCCGGCTCGGGCTCAGGAGCGCGATTTGTGGTCGGTCCCACCGACTCTGGTTCGCGGTCCTCGGTGTATCGCGCGGGCTCGGGCGCCGGCGGCGCGGGCCGGCCGGCGCGCTCGGCGCGTCGGCGCTCGCGCTCCAGGCGGGCGGCCTCGCGCTCTTCGGGCGTGCGACTCACGCTTGGGCCTCCGTGGCGTGGCGGGCGAGCCAGTCTTCGAGCAGGACGGCGGCGGCGCGCGAGTCCTCCGAGGCGTTGGAGCCGCCGGACCGCTGCGCGATCGCGGTCGTGAAACGCTCGTCGTAGAGCGAGACGGGGATGTCGAGGGCGGCGTCCAGGCGCGCCGCGAACGCGCGGGCCTCGCGTGTCTGGGCGGTGTCGGTGCCGCTCAGGCCGAGCGGCAGTCCGACCACGACCCGGCCCACCGAGCGGTCACGGACGAGCGCAACCAGCGTGGCGAACCCCTTCTTCGTAGCCGGCCGTTCGACGGCGTCGAGCGGTGTCGCCAACGTGCCGGTGGGATCGGACAGCGCCACGCCGCAGCGCGCCGAGCCGTAGTCCAAGGCGAGCACGCGCATCAGCCCGCGAGGGCTGCCTCGATCGCCGCGCGGGCGGCGGCAATCGCCTCCGGCAGCTTGTCGGGGTCGCGGCCTCCCGCGCGCGCCATCGTGTCGCGGCCGCCCCCGCCGCCGCCGGTGATTCTCGCGGCCACCGCCACCGCGGCCCCGGCCTTCGCGCCGCGCTCGACGAGCGCCGGCGAGACGGTCGCCACGAGGTGAACCTTGCCGTCGACGACCGTGCCGAGCACGACCGCGGCGTCGCCGAGCTTGGCCCGCAGCTTGTCGGCGAGGTCGGGGAGCGCCTTAGGATCCCCGACATCGACGACTTCGGCGAGCAGCGAGGCGCCGCCCACGTCGGTGGCGGAGGACAGCAGCGCTTCCACGTCCACCGCACCGTTCGCCCCTCCCCCCTTCGCGGCCGCCTTCTCCAGCTCCTTGACGCGCGCCTGCAACGCCGAGACCGCGCTCGGAACCTGCTCGGGCGTCGCCCGCAAAGCGACAGCGGCGTCGCGCAGCACGTCGTCATGCGCCCGCACGAGCTGCACCGCCGCCGGCCCCGTCAGCGCCTCGATCCGCCGCACGTTCGCGGCCGACGAGGTCTCCGACACGATCCGGAAGAGGCCGATCTCCGCCGTCGAGCGCACGTGCGTGCCGCCGCACAGCTCGCGTGAGAAGGAGCCGTCGCCGACCTCGACCATCCGCACGACGTCGCCGTACTTCTCGCCGAACAGCGCCATCGCGCCGCGCGACTTCGCCTCGTCGAGGGTCGTCGTGAGCGCCCGCACCGGGTAGTTCGCGACGATCCAGCCGTTCACGTCGTCCTCGACCGCGCGCAGCTCGTCGGCGCTCAACGCGGACCCGTGCGTGAAGTCGAAGCGCAGCTTGTCCGGCTGGACCGCCGAGCCGGCCTGGCGCACGTGCGTGCCGAGCCGCCGGCGCAGCGCCGCGTGCAGCAGATGCGTCGCGGTGTGGTTGCACTGCGTCGCATGGCGCGCCTGGTGGTCCACCACAGCGTGCACGGCCTCGCCGGGCTTCAGCTCGCCGCGCTCGGGCGCGAGCACGAGCACCTGGTCCTCGCCGCCGGCGAGCCGCAGCACCTGCTCGACGCGCGCGCGGCAGTCGCCGTCGGCGCACTCGACGTAGCCGGAGTCGGACACCTGGCCGCCGCCGGCCGCATAGAACGGCGACTCGCGCAGCTTCGCGAGCACGCGGCCGTTCTCGGCGTCGAGCGCAGCCACCGCGGTCGCGCGCTCGGTCTCCTCGTAGCCGGTGAAGACGGTCGCCTGCGCGCTGCCCGCCAGCTCCTGGGCGCGGACGCGCAGGTCGTCGCCGCCCGCCGCGCTGCGGCCGCCGGCGCGCGCCCGCGCGCGCTGCTCGTCCATCAGCCGCTCGAAGCCCGACTCGTCGACGCCGAGGTCGTGCTCGGCGGCGATCTCGCGCGTGAGGTCGATCGGGAAGCCGTACGTGTCGTGCAGCTTGAACGCGTCCTCGGCGCCGATCCCCTCCTCGCCCTGCTGCTGCGCCTGCGCGATCAGGTCGTCGAGCAGCTTCGTGCCCTGCTCCAGCGTTCTGCCGAACGACTCCTCCTCGGCGGCGAGCCACTTGTGGATCGCGTCGCGCTGCTCGCCCAGCTCGGCGTAGTGCGCGCCCATCGTCTCCTCGACGACCGTCGCGAAGCGCGGCAGGAAGCCGGGCGCGAAGCCGAGCGCGCGGCCGTGCTGGATCGCGCGGCGCATCACGCGGCGCAGGATGTAGCCGCGGTCCTCGTTGGACGGCACGACGCCGTCGGCGACGAGGAACGTCATCGCGCGCGTGTGGTCGGCGAGGATCCGCAGCGAGCGGGTCGTCGCGAAGTCCTGGCCGTATCTGACGCCGCCCAGCTGCTCGCCCAGCTCGATCAGCGGCTGGAACTGGTCGGTCTCGAAGACGGACTCCTTGCCCTGCAGGATCGCCGCCAACCGATTCAGGCCGAGCCCCGTGTCGATGTTCGACGCCGGCAGCGGCGTGAGCGTGTTGACCGGGTCCTGGTTGAACTGCATGAAGACGAGGTTCCAGAACTCGAGGAACCGCTCGTTCTCGCCGCCCGGGAGGTCGTCCTCCTTGCCGAACGACAGACCGCGGTCGAGGTACAGCTCGCTGCACGGCCCGCACGGCCCAGTCGGGCCCGCCTGCCAGAAGTTCTCCGAGCGCGGGCACTCGACGATCCGCTCGCGCGGAACGCCGATCGCCTGCCACAGCTCGATCGCCTCCGCGTCGGGGCCGAGCCCCAGCTCCTCGTCGCCGCCGAAGACCGTGACCCAGACGTCCTCGGGCTTGAAGCCGAAGCCCTGCGTCGACAGCTCCCACGCGAACGCGATCGCGCCCTGCTTGAAGTAGTCGCCGATCGAGAAGTTCCCCAGCATCTCGAAGAACGTCAGGTGGCGGTGCGTGTGGCCGACGTTGTCGATGTCGGTCGTGCGGAAGCACTTCTGGCAGCTCGTCATGCGTCTGCTCGGCGGCTGCTCGATGCCCAGGAAGTAGGGCTTCAAGGGGTGCATGCCGGCGGTCGTGAGCAGGACCGACGGGTCGAAGTCGGCCGGCACGAGCGAGGCGGACGGGCGGCGCAGGTGGTCGCGCTGCTCGTAGAACGACAGGTATGTCTCGCGGATCTGGTCCGAGGTCATCGTCATGCGTCTGCGCAGTTTAGAGACGGGATCGTTACGGTCGTCGCTCGCATGAGCCACATCTCACCCCAGGCGCTGTCGGGCGCGCCGGCGCGCTTCGCCGGCGGACTGCACGAGGTCGCGCCGCGCACGTGGGCGTGGCTGCAGCCGAACGGCGGCTTGGGCGAGTCGAACGCCGGGCTCGTGGTCGGCGACGGCGCTTCGCTGCTGGTCGACACGCTGTGGGACGAACGGCTGACGCGGCGGATGCTCGACGCGATGGCGCCGCTTGTAGCGGACGCGCCGATCCGGCAGGCGTTCGTCACGCACCCGGACGGCGACCACTGGTGGGGGAATGCGGTGCTGGACCGCTCGGTGGAGATCGTCGCGACCGCCGCCTGCGCGCGGGCGATGCGGGCGGAGGCGCTGCCGAAGGTGCTTGACGGGATGACGCGCACGGCCGCCCTGACGCGTCGCGTGCCCGGCCGGGTCGGCGCCGTCGCGCGCTTCGGCCACGCGCAGCTCGCGCCGTTCGCGTGGCGCGGCGTGCGGCTGCGGCACGCGGATCGCACGATCGAGGGCGGCGCGACGCTCGACGTCGGCGGCCGCACCGCGCACGTCCTCGACCTCGGCCCGACGCACAGCCCCGCCGACGCGGTCGTCCACCTGCCGGACGTCGGCGTGGTCTTCGCCGCCGACCTGCTGTTCATCGGCGTGACGCCGATCATGTGGCACGGGCCGGTGGAGACGTGGCTCGCCGCGCTCGACGCGCTGCTCGCGCTCGACGCCGCCGTCTACGTCCCCGGTCACGGGCCGCCGTGCGGGCGCGCCGAGGTCGAGGCGCTGGCCGACTACTGGCGCTGGCTGCGGGATGGCGTGCACGAGCAGCGGACGGCCGGCCGCGCGGCCGGCGAGGCCGCGCGCGAGCTGCTGCGCTCGCCCGAGCACGCGCGCTTCGCCGGCTGGTTGAACCCCGAGCGGATCGTCGTCAGCGTCGCGACGGCGTACCGCAACCTCGACGGGACGTCGCCTGAGATCAGCCCGCCGGCGCGAGCGAAGCTGCTCTTGCAGATGTGGGCGCTGGGCGCGGAGCTGGCGGCGTCGCAGGCGCCGTGATCGTCCCCCAGCCGACGATCGTCTCGCCGTCCATCAGGCACGCCATCTGGCCCGGCGCCGCGCCGTCGACCGGCTCGGCCAGCTCGATCTCCAGCGCGCGGTGGGATCCGGCGCGCAACACGTCCGCGTCGCGCAGCCGGGCGCGCAGCGGCTTCGCGCGATAGCGCAGCTTGACGCGGTCGACGCGCGCGCCGTCGCGGAACAGCCGCGCGCCGCGCACGTGCACGTGTGTGGTTTCGAGCTCCTGCCTCGTCCCGACCGTCACGCGGTTCGTGCGCGCGTCGACGCCGAGCACGAACAGCGGTTCGCTGTTCGCGAGCCCGAGCCCTCTGCGCTGGCCGACGGTGAAGCCGTGGTGGCCGCGGTGGCGGCCGATCACGGTGCCGGCGGCGTCGACGATCTCCCCCGGCCGCTCGGCGATCCCGCCGTGCTTGGCGAGGAACGCGGCGCGGGTCGTGCCGGCGAGGAAGCAGAGGTCCTGCGAGTCCGCCTTCGACGCGACCGGCAGCTGCGCCTCGGCGGCGAGCGCGCGCGCCTGCGGCTTCGTGATCGCGCCGAGTGGGAAGCGCATCCGCGCGAGCGAGTCCGGCTGCAGCGCGGCGAGCATGTACGTCTGGTCCTTCCACGCGTCGGCCGCGGCGGCGAGCAGCGGGCCGTCCGGGTGGTCGGCCTCGACCACGCGCGCGTAGTGGCCCGTTGCGAGCGCGTGCGCGCCGAGGCGGTCGGCCAGCGCCAGCATCGCGTCGAGGCGCACATGGCCGTTGCAGCGGATGCAGGGGTTCGGTGTGAGGCCCGCTCTCCAGTCGGCGAGGAACGGCTCGACGACGCCGGCGCGGAACTGCTCGCGCAGGTCCAGCGTGAAGTGCGGCAGGCCCATGCGATGCGCGAGCCCGCGCGCGAGCCGCACGGCGGAGGCGGAGCAGCACGAGCGCTCGCCGTCGTTCGCCTCGTCGGCCCACAGCTCGAGCGTGACGGCGACGACGTCGGCGTCGTCTCTCGCGCACAGCAGCGCGGCGACGGCGCTGTCGACCCCGCCGGACATCGCGACGAGCGTGCGGCCTCTCGGCGCGCCGTCGGGCGGCGCGATCCGCGCCCGCTCGAACGCCGCCGTCCCCAGCGCGCGCGCCAGCGCGTCCGCGACCAGCTCCCCGGCGTGGAACTTCCCCGGCGAGAGCCCGCCGACCTCGTCCGCGACCTCGTGGGCGCCGATCCGCGCGACCTCCAGCAGCTCCATGCCGACGATCCGCTCGACGACCGCGCTCGCGGCGACGACCGTCGCTCCGCAGGCGTCGGCCTCCCAGCCGGCGTCGGCGACGCGCGTGCCGGTCGCGTCCAGCGTCAGGCCGAAGCGGATCACGTCGCCGCACGCTCTCGTGCCGGCGACGCCGCTCGCGCCCTCCCCCGGCACCTTCCCCCGGCCCCGCGGCGAGCTCAGATGGTGCTCGAACAGCTCGGAGTCCACACGGCGAGTCTAGAGCGGGCGCAGCGCTGCGTCGCGTGGCTGCCATCATCGGAACGTGAGCGCTCCGAGCCTTCCGACCGCTCCCGAGGGCGTCATCGCGCGGCTCGCGCGTTGGGTCGTGCACCACCGGGCGCTCGCGATCGGCGGCTGGGTGGCGCTGCTCGTCGGCCTGATCGTCCTCTCCGGCGCGGCCGGCACGCGCTACGCGGAGACGTTCACGCTGCCGGGCACCGACTCGCAGCGCGCCTATGACCTGCTCAAGACCGATTTCCCCGCGCAGTCTGGCGACAGCGACCAGATCGTCCTGCACGCGACGCGCGGCACGCTCGCCGGCCAGCGCGCGCCGATCGCCGCCATGCTCAGACGCGTCGCGCAGATCCCGCACGTCAGCGGCGTCGCCAGGCCGGTCGTCTCCAGAGATGGCACGATCGCGTTCGCGACGGTCTCCTTCGACGAGCGCGCGAACGTCCTGCCGAAGGCCGACGCGCAGCGGCTGATCGACACCGCGCAGGCGATCGAGTCCCCCGCCCTCCAGGTCGAGCTGGGCGGCCACGCGATCGAGCAGGCGCAGCAGCAGAGCTTCGGCACCGCCAGCGCGATCGGCCTGGCGGCCGCGATCGTCGTGCTGCTGCTCACGTTCGGCTCGCTGACCGCGATGGGGATGCCGATCCTCACGGCGGTGCTCGGCCTCGGCACCGCGATCGGGCTGATCGGGCTGCTCTCGCACGTGCTCGACACGCCCTCCGTCTCGACCGAGCTGGCGGCGATGGTCGGGCTCGGCGTCGGGATCGACTACGCGCTCTTCATCGTCACCCGCTACCGCGAGGCCTACCGCGGCGGCGCGAGCGTCGAGGACAGCGTCGTGACGGCGATGGACACGGCCGGGCGCGCCGTCCTGTTCGCGGGCATGACGGTGATCATCGCCGTGCTCGGGATGTGCCTGCTGGGCGTCGACTTCCTCTACGGCATGGCGGTCGCGACGGCGCTCGCCGTGCTGATGACGCTGCTCGCCTCGCTCACGCTGCTGCCGGCGCTGATGTCGCGCTTCGGCGAGCGGCTCGGCCGCTTCGGCCGCCGCGCGCGGCGGCGGATGGAGGACGGCCGCCCGCACGAGAGCTTCTGGAGCGGGTGGGCGGAGCTGATCGCGCGACGGCCGTGGCCGGCGCTGCTCGCCGGGCTGGCGATCGTGCTGACGCTCGCGCTTCCGGCGCTGTCGCTGCGGCTCGGCCAGAGCGACGCCGGCAACGACGTCGCGGGCAGCACGACCCGGCAGGCGTACGACCTGCTGGCGCAGGGCTTCGGACCTGGGTTCAACGGACCGCTGCAGGTCGTCGTGCACGTGCCGGCGGACGCCGGCGCCGGGGCGACCAGACGCGCCGTCGGGCAGGTCAGCGCGACGCTGCGCCGCGCGCCCGGGATCGTCCGCGTCACGCCGCCGGTCCTGAGCCCCAATGGTCGCACCGCGACCGTGCAGGCGTTCCCGACCTCGGCGCCGCAGGACGCGGCCACGACCGACCTCGTGCACCGCCTGCGCGCCGAGACGCTGCCGCCGGTGGCGCATGCGACCGGAGCGACCGTGCTGATCGCCGGCTCGACCGCGATCGGGATCGACTTCTCCAGCGTGCTCGCGAGCAAGCTGCCGCTGTTCATCGGCGTCGTCGTGACGCTCGCCGCGCTGCTGCTGCTGATCGTCTTCCGCTCGCTCGTGATCCCGCTGCAGGCGGCGGCGATGAACCTGCTGTCGATCGGCGCCTCGCTCGGCGTGGCGGTCGCGGTCTTCCAGTACGGCTGGCTGTCGGGGCTCGTCGGCGTCCAGGCCGGCCCGATCGACGCGTTCATCCCGGTGATGCTGTTCTCGATCGTCTTCGGCCTCTCGATGGACTACGAGGTGTTCCTGATCTCGCGCGTGCACGAGGAGTGGGTGCGGCGTGGCGACGCCAGCCGCGCGGTCGTCCAGGGGCTCGCGAAGACCGGTCGCGTGATCACCGCGGCGGCGACGATCATGATCTGCGTCTTCCTCGCGTTCGCGATCAACGACGACCGCGCGATCAAGCTGTTCGGCGCGAGCTTCGCCGTCGCGGTCTTCATCGACGCGTTCGTCGTGCGCTCGCTGCTGCTGCCGGCGCTGCTGCAGCTGCTCGGCCGCCGCACCTGGTGGCTGCCGGCGTGGCTCGACCAGCGCATGCCACACCTCGCGATCGAGCCGCCGGTGCGCGACGACGAGCCGGTCGCAGCCGGCGCCGGCGCGGATGCGCCCGCGCTGACCCGCTGAGCAACCTGGCGCAACGCCGCTTATCGGCGCGTCGCACCGGCTTTTTGCATAGGTTGCCGGCCCCCCACCGCACGACCGAGGGAGGCCGTTCGATGCGATACACCCCCGCCTGCATGGCGGCAGTCGCCGCATGCGCCGCGGCGCTCGCGCCAGCAGCGCCAGCCGGCGCCGAGACCCAGACCTACACCACCCCCGGCCTCACGACGGTGACGCTGCCGCCAGGCGTGAGCAGCGTGCACGCCGTCGCGATCGGCGGTCGCGGCGGCGGCGTCCAAGGCGGCTTCGGAGCCGTCGTCACCGCCGACTTCGCTCTCACCACCTCGACCGGACTCTCGAACCAGATCCGCGTCTTCGTTGCCGGGAATGGCGCCGTAGGCGCGGCAGGTGCGAACGGTGGCGGCGCCACCGCGCTCTCCTCGCTCGCCGGTGGCGGCGGCGGCTGGTCCGGCGTCAGTCCCTGCAAGACGGTTACCAACGGCAGCTGCAGCCTCTTCATTCGCGCGATGGTCGCCGGCGGCGGAGGCGGCGCCGGGGCGGACGGCCTGCCCGGAACCGGAGGCGCCGGAGGGGCCGCCGGCGCGACGGGCGGTGCGGGCTCGTCGGCCGCGTTGCTCGCGGCAGCCAGCGGTGGCGCAGTCGGCGTCGGCGGTAACGGCGGCGTCTCCAGTGACGGCAACTGTGTCGACGGGGACTCCGGCGGCGACCCCACCATTGGTCTCAACACGACCGGAGGCACAGGCGGCGCCAGCGGATCGGCTGACGGCCACGGTGACGGCGGCGGAGGCGGCGGCGGCAACCCGTTCGGGTCCGGCGGCGGCGGCGGTGCCGGCGCCTGGTGCAACGACAACACGGGGGCGTCCGGCGCCGGTGGCGGCGGGGGTGCGAGCCTGGTGCCGACCGGCGGCCAGCTCGGCAGTGACACAACTGGGGTTCCCTCCGTGACGCTCACCTACGTGGTGGAGCAGCCGACCGTGTCGATCGCCACGCCGGCCGACGGTGCCGTCTATGCGCAAGGTGCAGCCGTCGCGGCGAGCTACGCGTGCGTGCCAGGCGCGCCAGCGTTCCCGATCACGTCATGTGACGCGCCCGTCGCGGCAGGCAACGCGATCGACACCTCCTCGCTTGGGCTGCACACGTTCTCCGTCAGCGCGGTCGACACGATCGGCCTGACCGCCGGGGCGACGGTTCAGTACCGCGTGACCGACCAGACGGCCCCCGCGTTCAGACGGCTGCGGATCGTTCCGAGCAGAATCGCCCCCAGAGGCTTCGCGACGGTGCGCTTCAGACTCAGCGAGGCCGCAAGAGTGAGCGTCAGCATCCGTCCGGCGAGACGGCGCCATGCAAGAAGCTCGCGGGCGAAGCCCCGCACGATCAGCGCTCACGCCGGAACGAACAGCTTCAGACTGACAGCGCGGATCGGCAGACGGACGCTGAGAGCGGGCGACTACCGCCTCACGCTCGTCGCGGTCGACAGAGCGGGCAACCGCTCGAAGCCCGCGAGCGCGCGCTTCACCGTGACGGACTGACGTCGGCAGTCCGCCGGCGCGCTCAGGGCTTGGCCTTGAGCGCGTCGGCGAGGCGCTGCTCGATCTCGCCGCGGTCGGTGGCGCCGACGATCATCGTCGCGCGGCGCTGAGGATCGACGATCACGACCGTCGGGGCGACCGTGACCTGGACCGTGTTCGTGATGAAGGCGTAGTCGGCGATGTCCGCCAGCGGGACGCTGAGCGTGAAGGCGCGGCCGCCAAAGCGCGAGACGTGCAGCAGCTCCCGGTCGACCGCGCGCGAGTCGGCGGTCGCGGAGTCGACGAACGCGATCGCGATCGCCTTGTGCATCCGCAGCGCGGCACGCACGGAGGCGACCGGGCCATGGGTGTGGATCGGCTTGGTGGAGATGTGGCCGCCCGTGCGGCTGCCGCCCTCGCCCGCTCTCGCCTGCGGGGCGGAAGCGCCCGGCGCGGCGGCGCCCCCGGCCGTGGCGGGCGTCTGCGCGTCGTTGCCCGCGGCGCGCTCGCCGGCCTGGTTCGCCGTGGTGACGGCCTGATGCGCCTTGTCGATCGCGTTCGCGAGGCCCTGCGTGCCCGGCGCGGCGCCGCTGACGGGCGCAGGCGTCGTCTGGGCCGGTGCGGGCGCCGGTGCGGCGCTCTCGCCCGCGCTCTGCGACTTCGGCCGCAGGGCGACGAACCAGACCGCGAAGAGCAGCAGGACCGCGGCCAGCGCGATCTGCATCGGACGGGAGACCTGGGACATCTCCCCCCTATTCGGCAGATGGGCTCTGCGACGTTAGCCCTGAGGACGCGGGGGCACCAAGACGCCCAACTCGCGCAGCTGTCTGGCGTCCACCGGAGCGGGCGCGCCGGTCAGCGGATCGGCGCCGGAGGCGGTCTTCGGGAAGGCGATCACGTCGCGGATCGTCTCGCGGCCGGCGAGCACCGCGAGGATCCGGTCGATCCCCATCGCGATGCCGCCGTGCGGCGGCGCGCCGTATCTGAGCGCGTCGAGCAGGAAGCCGAAGCGCGCCTGCGCCTGCTCGGCGCTCATGCCGATCAGCTCCAGCACCTTCTGCTGGACGTCGGTGCGGTTGATGCGGATCGAGCCGCCGCCGACCTCGCTCCCGTCGATCACGAGGTCGTATGCGCGCGAGCGCAGCGCCCCCGGGTCGCCGTCGAGGTCGCCCTCGGGGGCGGTGAAGGGATGGTGGAGCGCCGTCCACTCGCCTTCGTCGGTGCGCTCGAACATCGGGAAGTCGACGACCCAGAGCACGTCGTGCGATCCGGCTGGCACGAGTTGGAAGCGGGTCGCCAGCTCCAGCCGCAGCGCGCCGAGCACGGCGCAGACGACCTTCGGCTCGTCCGCGGAGATCAGCAGCAGGTCGCCGGGCTTGCCTGCGAGCTGTGCGGTCACCGCGCCGCGCTCGTCATCGGAGAGGAACTTCGCGATCGGCGAGCGCCAGCCGCCGTCGTCCTCGACGAAGGCCCATACGAGCCCCTTCGCGCCGTACTGTCTCGCCAGCTCGGTCAGCTCGTCGAGGTCTCTGCGCGCCAGCTCGCGCGCGCCGGCGTTGATCCCGCGCACGACGCCGCCTGACGCCAGCGCGCCGCTGAAGACCTTGAACTCGGAGGACGCCAGCGCCTCCCCGACGTCGGCGATCTCCAGCCCGAAGCGGGTGTCGGGGCGGTCGTTGCCGTAGCGCGCCATCGCCTCGTCGTACGGCATGCGCCGCCACGGCGGCGGGGGCGCGTCGAAGCTGGCGACCGCGAAGACCGCCCCCATCACGGCCTCCATCGTCTCGATCACGTCGTCCTCGTCGACGAACGACATCTCCAGGTCGAGCTGGGTGAACTCCGGCTGGCGGTCGGCGCGCGTGTCCTCGTCGCGGAAGCAGCGGGCGATCTGGTAGTAGCGCTCGTAGCCGCCGATCATCAGCAGCTGCTTGAACAGCTGCGGCGACTGCGGCAGCGCGAAGAACGCGCCCGGGTCGATGCGCGCCGGCACGAGATAGTCGCGCGCGCCCTCGGGCGTCGAGCGCGTGAGGATCGGCGTCTCGATCTCGAGGAAGTCGCGCTCCTCCAGCACGCGGCGCATCGTCTGAATCACGCGATGCCGCAACACCAGGGCATCCTGCAGCGGACGGCGCCGCAGGTCGAGCGTGCGATGCCGCAGGCGGATCAGCTCGTCGACCGGGCCGTCGTCGTCGACCGGGAAGGGCGGCGTCTCGGCGTCGGCGTGCACGACCAGCTCGTCGACCGTCAGCTCGATCTCGCCGGTCGGGATGTTCGGGTTGACGTTCGCCGCCTCGCGCCGCACGACGGTGCCGACCGCCGTCAGCACGTCCTCGGAGCGCAGCGCGTGCGCGGCTCGGTGCGCCTCCGGCGCGCGGTCGGGATGGAAGACGAGCTGCACGATCCCCGAGCGGTCGCGCAGGTCGATGAAGATCAGCCCGCCGTGGTCGCGGCGGCGGTGGACCCAGCCGGCGACGCGCGCGGTCGTGTCGGCGCGCGCGGCGGTGAGCGAGCCGGCCCAGGCGTCGCGGAAGGCGTTGGCGCGCGGCGCGACTCTCACAGCGTCCTCCCGCGCAGCACGTGGTGAACGACCGTTCCCGGCTCGACGACGTCCTGCTCGCCGCTCTCCATGTCCTTCACCGTCGCGCCCTCCTCGCCGAGGATCGCGACGAAGCGCGCCCCGATCCGATCCGCCTGCTTGAGCTGTCCCTTCAACGAGCGCCCCGCCAGCTCCAGCTGAGCGCCGAGCCCGGCGCGCCGCGCCTCGTGCGCGATCTGGAAGCCGGCCGCGCGGTGGGGTGGGTGGGACGGGTCATAGGCGACGAACAGGTCGACGACCGGCTGGCCGATGCTCTGCTCTCCGGCCGCCAGCAGGATCCGCTCGATCCCCGCCGCCCAGCCCACGCCCGGCGTGGCCGCGCCGCCCAGCTGCTCGATCAGCCCGTCGTAGCGGCCGCCGCCGCCGACGCCCGACTGTGCGCCGAGCGCGTCGCTCGTGAACTCGAAGACGGTGCGCGCGTAGTAGTCGAGCCCGCGCACGAGCGTCGGGTCGACCTCGTAGGTGAGGCCGGCCTCGTCGAGCAGCGCGCGCACGGTCGCGAAGTGCTCGGCGTCCTCGCCGGAGAGGCGGTCGAGCAGCCGCGGCGCGCCGGCCATGACCTCGCGCGTGCCGGGGTGGTCGGCGTCGAACGCGCGCAGCGGGTTGCTGTCGATGCGGCCGCGGACCTCCTCGGACAGCTGCGCCTCGTGCGTGCGCAGGTAGGCCTGCAGCTCCTCGCGGTAGGCGGCGCGCGTCTCGGCGGTGCCGAGCGATCCGAGCCGCAGCCGCACGTCTCTCACGCCCAGCGTGTCCAGCAGCTCGGCCAGCAGCACGATCGACTCGGCGTCGAGCGCGGGGTCGGCCGAGCCGATCGCCTCGGTGCCCACCTGCCAGAACTGGCGCTGGCGCCCCGCCTGCGCGCGCTCGTAGCGGAAGAACGACGACAGGTACCAGAGCTTCACCGGCTGCGGCAGCTTCTGCATGCCGTGCTCGATGTAGGCGCGGCAGACCGGCGCGGTGCCCTCGGGACGCAGCGTGATCGAGCGCCCGCCGCCGTCCTCGAACGTGTACATCTCCTTCTGGACGATGTCGGTCGAGGCGCCGACGCCGCGCGCGAACAGCTCGGTCGCCTCGAACGCCGGCGTCTCGATGCGCCGGTAGCCGGCCGCCCCGAGGATCCTCGCGGCGGCCTCCTCGACCACGGCGCGGCGGGCCGCCTCGTCGGGCAGCACGTCGTAGGTCCCTCGCGGGGCTTGCAGCTTCGCGCTCATGGCGGGCCGGAGGCTATCGCGCGGGCGTCCCGCGCTACCGCGCGAGCGCTTGCAGGAAGGGGTTGCCCGCCCGCTCCGCGCCGAGCGTCGTGATCCCCATGTGGCCCGGGTACACGACCGCCTCGTCGGGATAGGCGTCAAGCAGCTCGCCGATCGACTGCATGAGGCGCATGTGGTCGCCGCCGGGCAGGTCGGTGCGGCCGATCGACTGCTGGAAGAGCACGTCGCCGGAGAAGAGCGCCGTACCGTCCTCGTCGCTCGTCGCGTACGTGACGTGGCCGGGACTGTGACCGGGCGTGAAGCGCACGTCGAAGTCGATGCCCGCGAGCGTCAGCCGCTCGCCGCCGGCGACGAGCTGGTCGGCCTCGTAGGACTCGAACGGGCCGAAGCCGGGCCACGGGACGTATCTCATGATGTCCGCGAGCACGGGGCGCTCCAGCTCCGGGCAGTACACCGGCGCGCCCGTGGCTCTGGCGACCGGCGCGACGGCGCCGACGTGGTCGAAGTGCGTGTGCGTGAGCAGGATCGCGTCGAGCTGGACGCCCCACTGCTCGATCGCCTGCAGGAGCCGCGGCGCCTCCTCGCCCGGGTCGACGATCACGGCGTGGTCGGCGCCCTCGCGCCGGACCAGGAAGCAGTTCTCCTGCACCGGCCCGACGGTGAGCATCCCGACCTCGATCATCTGGCCTCGCGCCTCGCCGCCTGCTCGCTCACTCTTCTCGCCTGCCGGCGGCGGTAGATGAAGAGGTCGGTGTAGTAGCCCATCGGGACGTAGACGGCGAGCATGAAGACGGCTATCCCGATCTTCGGCCCGAGCTGCTGGTGGCGGAAGAAGAACACGAGCAGGACGAAGAAGAGCGCCGTCGCGATCAGCGTGCGGTTGATCGCGCCTCTCCACGTCGGCGGCTGGTCGAGCCGGGCCGCCCGCAGCTCTTTGGCGGTCGGCTTGCGCTGAGTCTCGCCCGGTCTGCGGCCGGTGCGCCCGCGCGCTTCGATCTGGCCGGCGGCGTTGCCGCGGTGCTTCGTCTGCCGCTTCTTCTTCGTCTGCGCCATGGTGCGTTGGACTTTAGAGCCTCGCGAGCGCGCGCTCGATCAGGTGCGCGTCGGGGTCGAAGCCGGGGATCGGCAGGTCGGCCGGAAAGCCGTCGAACGCCTGCTCCGGCGCGAGGCCGATCAGCTCGGCGGCCGCCGGCTCGGCGTGCTTCGCGACCGCTGCGATGACGTCGCGCAGCGGCGTGAGGTCCGGTCGCTCGACGTTCATCGAGAGCTGGATCTCCTGCTGCTTGGCGAGGCGCAGGCCGATCGCGCGCAGGCCGGGCAGGCCTTCGGGTCCGCCCTCGCGGATGGCGGCGGCGATCTCGCGGGCCTGCTCGAGCGTGGCGGGCGGACGCAGCGTCACGTTGAAGGCGACGAGCGGCGGGCGGGCGGCGCACAGGGTCGCGCCGGCGGTCGGGTGCGCCGTCCTCGGGCCGAAGTCGGTGGTCAGCTCGCCTTGTGCGAGACGCCGCGCCAGCTCCTGCGGGCCGCCGCGGCGCAGCTCCGCGCGCGTGCGCCCCTGCGCGAGCGCGCCGTACATCAGGATCGGCAGTCTCAGGCGGCGCGCGAGCAGGTCGGCGGTGACGAGCGCTTCGGCGCAGGCGGCGCCGCGGTCGTCGTCGCTCAGGTGGACGATCGGCGCGACGTCGAGCGCGCCGACGTGCGGGTGGACGCCCTCGTGCCGCTTGAGGTCGATCCGCTCGACGGCGACGCGAGCGCCTGCGAGCAGCGCGGGCGCGAGCCG